>JAJZGD010000062.1 GCA_021804985.1 Planctomycetota bacterium | reverse complement strand
CGGCGCCACCGCACGCACCGAACTCCTTTTTGTGCGTTTGGCGTATCAGCGGGCGGTGATTACCGCGGCGCAGGCGGCATCGCAAAGCGCTATTGCCGAAGCGAAGCTGGCCGGCGTGATCAACGTGCCAACCGCGGCCCTGCGGCAGGTGCAACTGGATGCGGGGCGTGTCGGCTTTCTGCCGAAGCCTTCCCAACTGCGCTTTTCTGCCGATATTCGATTGGCGATGGCTAATCGGCTGGATGTGTATGCGTTGCTGTGCCGATACGACGCCGCCGAGCAGAATCTGAAATACCAGATTGCGCTCCAATATCCCAATATTCATCTTGGCCCCGGCTATCAATTTAACCGCGGTACGGATCGGTACACGTTTGGAATCGGCTTTGCACTTCCCATCTTCGACCAGAATCAGGGCAACATCGCCACCGCGATTGCCCGGCGCCAACTGGTCGCTGATCAGCTCAATGCCCTTGAATCGAGGGTTATAACGCAATTACATATTGATAAATATACGTATATCGAGAAATACCATCGATGGCAACTCTGGAAAGCATTGGGCCGGCGGCAGGCTTCGGTGGACGCACTCACCGCGCGGCAACTTAAGGAGGGGCTGGTATCAAGGCTGGCACTTCTGGACGCCCGCCTGATTCGGTTGACGGACGCGCTTTATGCATATTCGGCCCGATCGCAGGCCGAACTCGCCCTTACCAATATCGAAAATGATCTGCAGATACCGCTCACCGCCGATCGGTATTTATTGGTCCATGGAGCCCGGGAGAGTCGAGCTGAAAAGAAACGCAAGTTACCTAAGTCTAATCGGGTGGCGAAACATGAATAAAACCACTTCATTGTGGCCGATGATGGCAGCGGTTGGCATCGTGACCGGCATCGGCATGATCGGCATCAATCCAGCGGCGGCGCGCGCTGCAGGCATGGCCGCGACGATTACCTTGTCGGCCCGGCAGCAGGGGCGCCTTGGGCTTGAAACCGTGGTTTTGAAGTCCACATTTTATAAAAGCACGCTTTCGGTGCCTGCGGTGCTCGCTCGCGATCCGGCATCGGTGCAGATAATCTCGTCGCCGCTGGCGGGACGGCTTGTCGCGCTGCGCCATCGAAAAATGCCATCCCTGCTTTCCACGGTATCCGCTGGTTTGATGCTTGCCCGGCTCGAGCCCGCGCTGACCGCCACGGAGACGACATCCCTGCGGCTGATGCTGGCGAAAGTTCACGCAAAAATTGCCAGCGCCAAAATTTCGGCATATACGGCGCAGCTGGAGCTGCATCGCGCCACAGCGTTATTTAAAAGCAATCAAGCCATCAGTGAGCAATCCGTGGAAAATGCCAAAGCCGCGTATGCCTTGGCGAAAGCGGATTATGCGAGCGACCTGGTGGTGCAGCGCTCGCTGAAGGCGTGGCTGAGCGGGAAGCATTCGCAACGCGGCATTCCGGTTTTCTCAGGTGCGCCGGGGCGGGTGGTGCGCATCTTGGCGTATCCCGGGCAGTTTGTAGCGGCCGGTGCACCGCTGTTTACCATCAATAACTTCCGAGTGCTTCTGGTCCGCATTTTTCTGCCGCCGAATTACGAGTTGCCCAATCATCCCGAGCTATCGATGCATATCAACCGTCATCGTTATGTTTTGCATTCAATCGGTGTTGCGGGCCGGGTGGCGCGTGTCACTGGCGGCGCGGTTCTGCTGGCAACATTTTCTACCAAACAGCACTTGCGTCCCGGAATGTTGGCCCGAGTATTGATCTCCACCAGGCCGCAGCATCCGCGCAAAGGGTTTTTGATCCCGCGGCGGAGCATTGTCTGGTGGGGAGGGGCACGATGGATATTCGTGCACCCTGCGGCGAGCGTGTTTGTGCCGGTGCGGCTTTCCGGCGCTCGGGTGATGGCTGGTGGCCGCTTCACCGCGCAACCGCACCTGGGCCGATCACCGGTGGTTGTGCACGGCGCACAGCTGCTGTTATCCATTGAAGAATCGTCAAGCCTGAAGAAATCGGGCTGATGCACGGGGCGGCGGCACCGCATTCCGCGGCGGCGCGTCGCATTAGAAGGATGTATGCATGTTTCAGCAGATCATAAGGCTGGCCCTCGGGAACCGGGTGCTGGTACTTGCTGCAGCGCTGATCATTATAATTTTCGGCATCTGGAGTTTGAGCGCCGCCCGATACGATGTTTACCCGGCATTCATCCAGCCTCAACTTAAAATCAAAACACTCGCCCCCGGCTATTCAAGCTCGCAGGTGGAAAAGTTGGTCACCGCCCGCATTGAGCGGGCGCTCTCCGGCGGCGTTGGTGCGGTGCAGATTGTCTCCAACAGCCTTGAAGGCATTTCCGTCGTTAAGGTGCTTTTTCCCGACAACTCGAATATCTACCGCGATCAGCAATTGGTGGCCGAGCGATTGTCGGTCGTCAATGGCCGTTTGCCCTCGGGTGTCCGCCCGCCGGTATTGCGGCCGCTTTCGGCGTCCATTCGGTGGGTTGCCGTCGCGGCCATTACAGGAAAAAAAACTTCGCTGCGGCATCTTCGTACCATTGCAGACTGGCAGATCAAACCCGCACTTCTGGGTATCACGGGCGTTTCTGAAGTTGCAGTGTTTGGCGGCTTAACCAAGGAATATCAATATCGCCTGCACCCGTCGCGGCTTGTCGCATTGCATGTGCCACTGCGGCAGGTTTTGCGGGCCGCGCGCGGTGCCACGAGCGTGGGCGGCGTGGGTTTTGTCGATACCCCCAATCAGCGGCTTGATGTGCGGGCTCATGGGCAGGCACAAACGCTGCGACAATTTGGCCACGCCGTGGTGGCTTACCATGATGGCGGTGCCTTGACGATGGCGAACCTGGCGACGGTAAAAGTTGGCCACGCGCCCGTGATCGGCCAATGCCACTTTGATGGTCGCCCTGCCGTACTTCTGATGATCGGCCTTACTTATGGTGCCAATCTCATCAAGACCAGCCATCAGGTTCAGGGGATGCTTGCAAGCTTTAAGACGAATCTGGCGGCGCGGCATGTCCACGTGCATGCCCGCATATTGGATTCTGCGGTCATGGTGCGCCTGGCATTGCACAATTTGCTCCGATCTTTGTTGCTCGGCGCTGTGCTGGTGGCGATCGTGCTGCTGGTGTTTCTTGGCCATTGGCGAACAGCGATTATTTCATGCGTGGCCATTCCCATCTCCTTTTTTTCCGCCATCGTGATATTGGTGCATAGTGGCCAAACGATCAACATCATGACGTTGGGCGGCTTGGCGATTGCCATTGGAGAAGTGGTGGACGATGCCGTCATTGATGTGGAAAACATCACGCGACGGCTGCGCCTGAATCGCGCTTCGACCGCCCCGCAGCCGGCGTGGCGGGTGGTGTTGGGGGCGTCTTTGGAAATTCGCGCGTCCGTCGTCTATGCCACCATCGCCGTGCTGCTGGTGTTCGTGCCGGTGTATGCGCTGGGGGGCATCGCGGGGCGGTTTTTCAGGCCCATGGCATTGGCATATATGGCGGCCGTCGGTTCATCTCTGATTGTTGCCCTGACCCTTACGCCGGTGCTTTGCCTGATTCTTTTGGGCAGTGAAAAAGTGGGCAATCAGGATTCGTGGGTGGCCCAAAAACTCAAGAAAATTTATACGCAAATTCTTTCACCATGCCTTGGCTTGCCATGGCTCGCGGCCGCTGCGGCAGTCGCAGCGTTGGCCCTTTGTATCATCCTGGCCACGCGGGAAAAAGCGGAATTTCTTCCGCGCCTCAATGAGCAAAATTATGTGCTGCACGTGGCGCTGGCGAGTGGATCATCCATCGGGCAATCCATGGCTTTGGGTGATCGGATAACGCGGCGACTGCTGAAATTTCCGGCCGTACTTGCGGTTGAGCAGCGGTGCGGTCGCGCGAATTATGGTGGCGATGTGCTGGGCCCGCAGTATAGCGAATTCATGATCAAGATAAGAAATCTCGCGCCGGAAAAGGCCCTGCGGTTTCGGCATCAGATGCAGCATCTGGTGCACGAATTTCCCGGCGCCCTGATGTCGTTTAACAGCCTGCTGACGGAGCGCATCGACGAAACCCTTTCCGGTTCCACTGCGCCGGTGGTGGTTCGCGTGATTGGCAATAATCTTGCCCATATTCAAATGGCCACGCAGGAATTAAGCACCGTGCTGCGCAAAATCCCCGGTGCGGGCACTGTTGCGCCGCAGACACCATGGTTTGCGCCACGCATATCGATTCGCCTGCGTCGTGCCGCAATCGCCAAGTGGGGGCTTACGCCCCGCGCCGTGCTGCAGGCCGTCCCGCTGGGTACCAACGGCATTATCGTGGGCCATGTATACCACGGCATTCGTACCCGTCGTGTGGTGTTGATGCTGCCGAACCAACAACGACATTCCATCGCGGCGCTAAAGCGGATGCTTTTGCCAACGCCCCGTGGATACGTTCCGTTGGATGTGGTCGCACACATCCGGCAAACCGTGGGCTTTTATCGCATTTCGCACTTTGATTCGCAGCGCGCTCAGATGATCAACGTCCATCTGCGGCACATCACGGCCGGAGATTTCGTGGCCAAAGCGCAGGCCGCCCTTGCCAAAATCCATCTGCCTGTCGGCGTGCAGGTGCAGTTTGCCGGATCGGCGGGGGCGCAGCAAAAGGCGTTTTCGCAGCTGCTTGAGCATATTTTGCTCGCGGGCCTGATTATTCTCGTCATTCTTAATATTCCGTTCGGATCGTGGCCGCCGATTGCGCTGCTCGTCATTAATTTGCCGCTGGCATTTATCGGGGGGCTGGCCGCTATTTTGCTTACCGGCCACGCCCTTTCGCTTGGGGCTATGGTCGGCTTCGTCACGCTGATGGGCATCACCATGCGCAACGGCATCATGCTGTTGTGTCACTATCGACATCTGGTACTGGTGGAGGGGCAAAAGTGGAGCAAAGCTACCGCACTTCAGGGGGCCGCCGATCGCCTTCCCGCCATCATGATGACGGCGCTGATTGCAATCGCCGGCTTGGCGCCGCTGGCGCTGGGTGCCGGTTCGCCGGGGCAGGAACTTGAGGGGCCGTTGGCGCTGGTCGTGGTCGGCGGTGTCATAACCTCCACCTTCCTGAACCTATTCATTTTGCCCACCTTGGCCGCTCGCTGGTGCCGATTTGATGCAGCGGCAGAGGATCCCGCTGCGACCGCGGTGTAACTCGATGTGATGAAGCAATTGCTAGGATACCAATTGCCATGGCAACATATCTGATTATCGCGGTGGTTGTCCTGATGGCGGGGCTGGTGGCCGCATTTCTGGCAATCAGAATTCATACGCTCCGGGAAGAGTGGCAGCGTGCCGCCGACGAGCAGCAGGTTGCGCTGGAGGCATTTGCCGCCATTAAAGAGGCGCTGCTGACGGAATTCCGCAGTGCAGCATCGAGCAGCCGGGTCGAACTGGCACAAAACCGTACGGAGCTGGCCAATTCGGTGGAGCGCCTGCGCGATTCTATTTCGCAAACTTTGACGCAGCTGAATGAATCTGTGGTGCGGCAGATGCAGATCGCAGCGGTCGCAGGTCAGCAAAATTCGGAAACTTTGCGGCAGACGGTTGATACCAAGTTGACGCAAATTCAGGCAGATCTTGCGACTCGGCTTGAATTGATGCGGGCCACCGTGGATGAAAAGCTCCAGGCCACTTTGGATCGGAGGATTGGCGAGGCCTTTAAAGCCGTCGGTGACCAACTGCAGGCGGTGCAGAAGGGCCTGGGTGAAATGATTACGGTCGCGGAAAGTGCGCGCGACCTCAAGAATCTTTTCATGAATATTAAATCCCGCGGCGGCTTAGGCGAGCTGCAATTAGAGGCGGTGCTGCAAAATATGCTTTCGCCGGGGCAGTTCCAACTGCAATACTCCGTGAGCAACAACCGCGAAAAAGTGGATGCGGTGATCTGTCTGCCGGGCATCGATGCGACCACCAGCGTGCTCCTGCCGATTGACGCTAAATTTCCCATCGCCGATGCCCAAAGGCTTTTCGTCGCGCAGGAGTCCGGCGATCAGGATGCCATCCGGGCGGCGCGAAGCGCATTTGAATCGCTCATTCGGCAAGAGGCGAAGAGCATCTTTGAAAAATACGTGCGGCCACCGACGACGACCGATTTTGCCATTATGTTCCTGCCGTCGGAAGCGTTGTTTGCTGAAAGCACGCGTTCGCCGGACCTGCTTGATGATTGCCACAAGCGGTACAAAACCATTTTGGCGGGCCCGACGAGTCTGTGGGCCATACTCAATTCGTTGCGAATCGGCTTTCGGACGCTGGCCATTCAAAGTCGGGCTGGAGAGATTCAGGAGCGGCTCGATATCGTACGGCGTGAGTTTGGCAAGTTCAGCCAATTGCTGACAAAGGTAAGCAGTCAGCTTTCTTCGGCGCAGGAAACGCTTGGAAGCGTTGAGAAGCAGAATCGAAAACTCGAGGCGTCGCTGGAAGTTCAGCCAACGCTTTTGGCGCCGCAATTGGCGCCTTCGGCCGCGTCCGCCACGGATACTTCGCCACCCATCGGCTCGTAAAATTGCGCCGTCGCGGCACTGAATGAAGGCGTCACCCTGAATTAGAGCGTCACGGTGCCCGGCCGCCGCCGCACGGCTTCGCCGGATAAGCGTGCCGGCCGCGGGTCGTGATTCCCAGCGGCTGGCAGGTGCGCGCTCAGATATTATATTTCCGCTGGGATGAACCCATCTCCCCCGAAAAGCCGGCTGTCGAGCGTTTTCAAAGAAATCACGCATCGGATGGTGATCATCTTCGGCCAACCGCAAAAATAGGTTTTCCACGTATGCCCGGACATGGTAACGGCCCGATGCCCAAACGCTTTCGCCATGCGATTCTTCTCGACGTGTTCATCTGTGCCACGGTATGGCCACGGTACGGCCGCGGCATGCCGCGAGAACTTCATGAGCATCGCCCCACAAAAATGGGGCGCGATCTTGCTTTGCCCTCGCATGGCCGGTGGAATGGCAGCTTGTTCTGCCGGCCATGCCCTTTTTTACGGCGTGAGTATTATGAGTATTAATTGCTGCCGAGTCCGAATTGGCTGAGAAACTTTGTAATGATCGGTTCGATCTGTTGGCGAAGATTCGCGTTGGCAAAGCCCGCCCAGGACAAAGAGGTGGTTACATCGAGGGGGCCATCCAACATGCCGCCCACGCCGTTGGTGATCAGCACGCCCGCTTCCCGTGCGATGAGCGCTGACGCGACATCGTAGGGATGCACACACAGGCCCGGAGGAAGTTTGAGGGCGCGATAAAAAAGACTGCGCAGATCGGCGTTGAATCGATCGTGCCCCACCATCAATTCATAGAATTGGCCGCCGGTGCTGATGTACTGGTCGTCGAATACCAGTGCTTTGCCGGTATCGACTTCTCCTATTAATTGTCGGACGATCATCTCCATAAGTTCTGCGGAAAGAATCTTGGTGCCGGGGAAGAAACTGGATATGGTGCCGAAGCCGTGGGTAATCGTGGTGGCGTGGCTGCCGCCGAGTTTCAAAGGTTCACTGCGGCCGGTGATCAGATCGTCGCGCACGCCGTGGGCTCCCTGTCCGCGCACGGCCCACAGCACATCGCTGCGTGTCTGCTTGCTGGTGGGCACTTCCGTCTGCATGGCGACGGCAATATCGCTCAGGCATGTCTGTACGCCGCGGTTGGGGGCAACCCCCGCAAGTACCCATGCGGCGCGCTTGTCATACATGAGGCCGCGTGTGCCATCAATCGGATCAACAATCAATTGGAAGGCCGCCTCTTCGGGCTCTGCGCCTTCGGGAAATGTCACTTCACCCTCCTCTCCGTCATCGCCCTCGACGCCTTCTGCAATGAGTGTGAGCGGAAAATCGCGGCTCCAATGGCGGCAAAACTCCTCTAAAATCGGTTCGACGTGCGTATCGAGTTCATAAATGGTATCGGCCGATGTCTGCCGCGATACATCGGCAAATGATTGGTGGGCATCGCGAGCCGCCACCACCGCGTCGCGAATAGATCGGCCGAGCTGGCAGAGTTTTTCAGAAAAGTAGGCGCCGTCACGTGGAAGCTTGGATGCGTCAGCCATGAAATCGTTTCCTCTTTGTTCCATTGGACTCGGTGAAAGTTACGGGCGATAGCGCGCCGCAGCCGCCACAGCCGCGCCGTTATCCGCCTTGGTTCTGGGCCGGAATATCTTTCGCCACGTCGCCTTCAAGAGCGGCCAAAAAGCGTAGGCATAGATGGCGATCATGGCGGCGACCTGAGGCTGCCAGAGCAGAAAAAGAATCAGCATCGCGGCCCGCACGACATACGAAAATGGTTTTCGGCCGCGGAGATATTGATTGATGACATGCTCATACGGGATGGGACTTACCATAAGCACCGCAACGAACAGCAAGATGATCGGCATGGTGTAAGGAAAAGTTTCCAGTATCCATTGGCTGATCATCGGTGGCACGTTGAACGGCAGGATGTGCGGGGCGCCGGGCTGCAGGCCCTCAAAAAAAATGACGCTGGCGGCGATCACACCCGCCGCTCCGGGCGACGGCAGGCCGTGGAATGCCATGTGTGAATCAATATCATGCCGGGTCATCGTATTAAATCTCGCCAAGCGTAAGCCGGCGCAGGCCACGTAAATGGCGGCGATGATCCAGAAAAATCGCCCGTCCATACTATGAGCGAGCGGGCCGATCTGTCCGACATGCTCGGGCCGTGTCTGGCCGAGCACATAGGATATGAGTTTAAGGCTGAGAAAAGCCGGAGTCACACCAAAACTTACCACATCGGCCAAGGAGTCAAGCTCGGCGCCGAAATCGCTTGTCGCCCGGGCGAGCCGTGCCATCGAGCCATCCAGCATGTCGCATATCATCGCGGCGAAAATCAGGTAACCCGCAATGCTGAAATTATTCATAAATGTGCCGGGCGCACTGGGCGCGGCCGACGCGTAGCCAAGGGCGGCAAACCCGAACAAGAGATTGCCGAGGGTAAAAAGCGTGGGCAGCACCGCCACCATTCGGCGCGGCAGTTCGCCGCCTGAAGGGGATTCTCCCGGGTCATCTGAAGCATCGTCCATGGGTTCGTGGGTTTCGGTCAATTCCAGGGCTCCGCATTTTTGAAGTTTCCGAGGGCGGCCAATCGGCTCATTACGCTATCCTGCGGATCATCCATTGTAATCGCTTTGGAGTCGGGTTAATACGGCTGGCCGTCCGAAAATTAATGGTATCCCAACCGGCCGGGCGCGAGGGGCGAGAAGATGGTGCCTGGGGCTGGTGGGTAATTTGCCGCCCGACTTTTTTCGGCCCGCTTGCCACGTGGATTTGGCCGCCCCAAAATGGGGTGCAAGGCGTTGCCCCGCTGCGTTAACGTGAGGATCGTTATTTTGATATGGGAACCTGAATTGCAGCGATCCACCGCCGGCGGTGATGCCGCGACCGGTCACTGGATCGAAAAATTATGGAATTCCGGCGAGCGGTCATTGGCGGCAGGGCGCTATGTTTTGGCGCGCCGAGAGCTGGAAGTCGCCGAAGCTGCCGCATTCGCGTGGCGCGATGCCGGCCTGCTGGGGCGCATCTATCTGCCCTTGCTCGAGTCTTGCCGGCAGATACGGCAGATGGCGGTGGAAGGCGTTATCGTGATTGGCCATCCGCGCCGGCGTGCCGGGCTTGCTCAGGCTGCCCGGCTGGCTCGGGCCCACGGCGCCGGTGTGATCATCAGTGCCAACGTCCCGGGCGTCCTGCGGTTGCACGGCTCGCTGCGCTCTGGCCCCGGCGCGGTGGAGTGCCTGGGCCTGATTTCGCGCGGTTCGCAGGCGGTGATGTGCAGTCCCGGCCGCCCTCTTTTTGCCGCCGGTCTGCCGGTTTTGTGGCGCACCGCGGGCGGCCCCGCAACGCAGCCGGCAAAGGCTTCTGACATGCAGGTGATACTTCCAAAATCCGGAATTTATCTGCCCGGCAGCCCGGAGCATGCGATGACGGGGGAGTCTCTACTTTTGGCCTGGGAGGCCTTGGCCCTGAAGGCGATGTCTATGCAGGCGTGGGCGATGCAGATGCGGCGGCCTTCCGGCTGGCCGTTAATCGCCGCCCTTAGAAACTTGCGGCGCATTGATATGGCGTGTGAACCGATCGCGATCAATTTAATCAAAGCGTCCGAGGCGCTGTGCCCTCAGATACCTTGACCAAGGGGCGAGGCGCGATTGGCGGTTCTCAGGCGTCCAACGGGCGGCGTGGCGGGCCACGGCGACGGCATGCCGGTGATGGTGCAGATGGCCTGGGAAAATTGGTCCATGGGCATGGGCTTGGCAAAATAAAATCCCTGGAACGATGCACAGCCGCGAACTTTTAGAAATTCCAGTTGATCCGTCGTCTCAACGCCTTCCGCGACGACATGCAGATTATGATGGCGTGCAACGGCGAGGATCGCTTCAATCAGCGCCGCATCATTGGCATTATTCGGGGCGTCTTTGATGAATGACCGGTCGATCTTAAGCTCATGAATGGGTAACTTTTTCAGATAACTTAATGAAGAATATCCGGTGCCAAAATCATCAATGGAGATATGTAGACCAAGCCGGCCTAATTCCGACATGGTTTTGATGGACTCGTCAACATTTTCCAGCACGGTGCCTTCCGTCAATTCCAGAATTAAGGAGCGCGGATCGACGCGGGTAAGACGCAAAATCGCCCGCAGCCGATGAACAAACCGTGGGGCACGGAATTGAATCGGGCTTACATTCACGGCCAATTGCATGGGGTGGCCGGAATCCGATAGCCACCGGGAAAGGCGGCAGGTCTCGCGCAATACGTACTCGCCAATGGGAATAATCAACCCCGTGTCTTCGGCGATCGGAATAAAGTCGAGGGGCGATACCATGCCATGCTTGGAGCTTTGCCACCGCAGAAGTGCCTCGCCGCCAGACCACACGCCATCGGCGTCCACCTGAGGTTGTATGAAGATGCGCATTTCGCCGCGTTGCACGGCATGCCGCAGTTCGCCCTGCAGACTCAGCTGCGCTTCCACCGTTTTTTGCATGGATTCTTCATAATAGCCGCAGCCGTTCCGGCCGTTTTCCTTCACGCGGAAAACCGCGGTATCGGCTTGTTTGAGCAGATCTTCGGCGGTTTTGCCGGCGTTGGGAAAAATCGTCATTCCGAAACTTGCCGTTATATAGTGCTCTAAATCGCCGATGGAAAACGGATGCGTCAGCTGTTTTTTCATGCGATCAGCGACATTGCGTGCGGCCTGGGCCGCACTCTGCGCATCTTTACCAAGCATGGGCAGTACCACGCCGAATTCATCCCCGCCGAGCCGTGCCAGCGTGTCTTCGCTGCGGATCATTGCTGAAAATCGCTGTGCTACCTGCCGCAGCAGTGCATCGCCTGAGGAATAGCTACGCCCCTCATTAAGCCGCCTGAAGTGATCCATATCAACCATGATGATGGCGCCAAATAGTTTGTTGCTCGCGGTCACCGCCAGCGCCCGCTCAACCCGGTCGACAAACAGCCGACGATTGGGCAACGCTGTGAGTTCGTCGCTGAAGGCCTGGTGTTCTAATTCCTGTTCGACAAGTTTGCGCGCCGTTATATCGTTTTGAATCCCCACGTAATGCGTGGTCTTTCCCTGATCATCTTTAAGCGCGGAAACCGTTAATTCGATCCAGATCGATTGTCCGTTCTTATTCTGATCCCGCAGTGTGGTTTGAAGGATGATGCTTCCATTGAGAGGGGCGCCGTTTGCCGCAGTATCGTGCGGCAGCTCGCCCGTGGACTGTAAAAATCGAGGATCGCGCCCCTGTACGTCGGCCAGCGAATATCCGGTAAGGTTCTGAAATGCCTGGTTAACATACACGATGGGGGTATGGGGTTTTGTGGCATCGCAGAGAATAATTCCGTTGGACGCCGACTCGACCATGTGCTTGAAGATGCGCAGCGATTCGTTGGTGCGCTGCCGCTCAAAGGGAACTTTGATTCCCTGCAAAAACACATAGCGGGTGACAAATAACGTGGCGATAAGCAGACTCACATGGGCAATCAACTGCGACCCGGTGCCATGGGACGGGTCGGCCGCTTCATCGAGCACCATCATCGCCATGCTGCCGCAGGCCGCTGCCATATCACTTAGCGGGCGGTTGTCGATGGTGAAACTGGCGCGAATGGCCCGAACGGCGCCAGCCGTCAAAGCGACGAGGCACAGCAGCGTTAAAAGGCCCCCGAGTGACATAAAATCCAGGTTCAGTGATATCGCTGTTTGGCCCAGTGGCGTGAGGAATATGGCGCCGTATAGGGCCGCGGTAATTAAAAGGGCTGCCGCGGTAAGCCAAAAGCGGCACGACAGCTGGGCTTTCACGCGGCCTTTCCAAAAGACTGCCGCAGTGAGTGTGGCGGCAACGCACAGCGTCGCGAGCAACGCCATCCAATCCGCAATGCTGCCCGCCGCCTGCGGCCAAAGGTTGGCGACGCCGAGAACGTGTGCGACATCAAAGATGGCTGCCGCGAGCAGGCCCAGAGACAGAATCAAAAAATCGCGCGTGCCGCAGCGAAGAAACGCCGACCCACCAAGCAGAAAAACCGTGACGGTGACCGCGATGATACCGCTGCCGAGCACGGTGTGGATTTGAATCCATTGAGTGTGATCGATCGTCCGCGAAAGCTGCGGGTTGATCCACGGCAGTGCAGCGGTGGGGGCGGCAATAAGGATCAGGGAAAATATAATTCGAAACAGGTGGCTGCGGGGGCTGATGGCATCGACATCTATGGCGTCTTCGGTCGTTTTATCTGCTATCCCCGCGTTTTTGGTAAACAGGCCGGTCTTCGCTTCCGGGCCACCGATTGGGACTGGCATACTTTGGGCCATACTGCAACTCGATTTATGGACAACCCCATCCGTGATTCACATGGATGGTCGAATATTCTTTTTGTGCGGCACCATAAACAAGCGTACCTGGCAATGCACCTTCCGTTCCCTGAGCCAAATTTGGCTGCAACATTGTTTCCTGATTGGTGCAGCAAATGGCGGTTTGGCTGAGCGGGTTTCGGCCCGGACCGCCGCAACGCCACCGCCTATCATCGAGCGTTATCGTCCCAGACTTAAGGCCGAATAACATACTTTTTTATATAATCACGAAAATTGGCCGGCAGGCGTGGCTGATGCATGATTATGAGACGTTACTGGCGCAAGGGTGTTAAACTGTTAACTCAGATGCCGGGTTTGGGCGCGCCGGGTGATGGGCAAATAGATGGGGATGCGGCATGCGCATCGGGGCGATTGCGGCTACCCGGGCCGGTCGGGGCTGCCGGGTAAGCGCGGCGCGTGCGGGCGTGCGGGCGTGCAGGCGTGCAGGGCGCGTGCCGATTGGGTGGACAACGTGTAATCTGCCCACGTGCGAAAGACGCTTCTGCTTCCAACCATTCTTTTAATGGGTGTGTTTGCCCTGTGCTTCTGGCTTTCCGCCGGGTCGGTCCCTTCTCGCCATGCAATCGTGTTTTGCCAATCCGGTCAGATACACACCCTGGACCCGGGAAAGATGACATACCTGCAAGATATCCGGGTGGCGCAGGGGTTATGGGAAGGGCTTTTGCAATACGCACCGCGCACACTAACGCCGATTGCCGGTGTCGCCCAACGCTGGACCATCTCTGCCAATCAGCGCACATACACCTTCTACCTGCGTTCTGATGCCCGCTGGAGCAATGGGCAAAAGGTTACCAGCCACGACTTTGTTTTTGAGTGGCGCCGGGTGCTTCAGCCCCATACGGGATCCGGCTATGTGTTTCTGTATTTTCACATTGCCGGTGCAAAAGCCTACTTTGATTCGCTCGCAAAAAGCCCGCAGCACCATTTGCCGTTCTCCAGTGTCGGCATTAGGGCGCCCAATGCTCGAACGCTGACGGTGACGCTCAATCATCCGTGCAGCTATTTTCTTGATCTGATGGCATTCGCCCCCTTTTTTCCGCTCGACGCCCGCGCCATGCGGCCATTTAAAGAAGTTTCGCATCACGTAGTGAGTTACAACCCCATATGGACGCGCCCCCCAAACCTTGTAACCAACGGCCCATTTAAACTGGTGGATTGGCGATTCCATCAATTTCTTGAATTGCGGCCCAACCCCTTCTATGACCAGCGCTCTCAGGTGCGATGCGCTCTGCTGAAAATCGTTAATTATGAAGACCCGACCGCCGCGTTTCTCGCCTATCGCAGCGGGGTTATCAACGTCCTGGGATTTATCCCATCATCATTGGGGCCGGCGCTGGCCAGGCAGGAAAGACGCGGCCTTCGGCATGATGTTCATATCACGCCGGTATTCGGCACCGCCTTTTTGGATTTGAATTGTCAGAAGGGGGTGCTCAAAAATCGCCTCGTCCGTCAGGCATTAGACATGGCGATCCGTCGCAGGCAGCTGGTGCAGCACGTGGTACGCATGCCGGAAGTACCCGTCCGCGTTCTGGTGCCGCCCGATACCATCACCGGCTATCAAAGTCCGCGGGGCCTGCCGCAGAATGTGAAGCTGGCGCGGCAGCTGCTAAAAAAGGCCGGCTATCCCGATGGCCGGGGAATTCCGCCGCTGCGCTATCTGGTTGTATCAAGCTCGCCCCTGAGCGCGCGAGTTGCTGAGGCGGTGGGGGCCATGTGGAAACGGGAACTCGGCGTGCGAATTCATATTCGGTCAGAAGAGGGAAAGATATTTCATCAGGACTGTGTTCACGGCCGGTTTGATGTGGCGGGTGAGGGGTGGTACGGCGACTATCCGGATCCATCCACATGGCTCGATCTGTTTTTAAGCGGCAACCCCAACAACGTGACGCACTACTCGTCCCAACGCTATGATGCGCTGATACACCGGGCGTCGCGGGAAGTTGATCCAGCCGCACGCATGGCGCTGCTGCACCGGGCCGAGGCTCATCTGGTGGATGCGGCGATTCCCGCAATACCGCTTTTCCAGATGTCGGACGGCATGATCTACAACGCTAAAAAAATCGGGGGCATCCGGCCCAATTTTCGCATGATGACGCTGTTAAAATATATTCACCGAAGGTAATGGCCCGTGGCACGTTTTATTATTTCTCGATTGCTGCAATCGGTTCTGGTACTTTGGATCGTCTACACCTGCACCTTCTGGCTGCTGATGGCGACGCCGGGCGATCCGTTTGTCGGTCAGAAGCAGCCGCCGCCCGCGGTGATCGCGGCACTAAAGGCGCGATACGGGCTTAATGATCCCTGGCATGCATATTGGCGCTATCCCGTCGAGGTGTTGCTGCACGGCGATCTGGGCCCGACCATCAGCTACAGCAATTGGTCCGTGGCGGATGTGATAAAGAACACGCTGCCGGTATCCATGGCACTAGGGGCGCTCGCGCTTCTCATTGCCATGTGGATGGGGGTGCTTGCGGGCGTATTGGGTGCGGTTTTTAAGGGGCGCTGGCCTGATACGCTTTTGACGACCGGCAGCCTGCTGGCGATAAGCATTCCCAATTTTATCGTCGGCTCGGTTTTGCTTATTTTCCTCGCGGTCGATATGACGGTGCTTCCGTCTGGCGGCTGGGGAACTTTTGAACAGTTGATCCTTCCCGCATGCACCCTGGCGATTGCATACTTAGCCGTTATTGCGCGGCTTGCCCGGGAAAGCACCCTCGATGCATTGCACGCCGATTACGTGCGCACCGCGCGTGCCAAAGGAAATGCCGGATGGCGCATCATTTCCGGGCACGTGCTGCCCAACGCATCCTTGCCATTGCTCGCTTTTCTTGGCCCCGCCGCCGCCGGCGTCTTGACGGGGTCGTTCGTGGTGGAGAAGCTCTTTGCCGTGCCCGGCATGGGGGATGTATTTGTGAACGCCTGTTTGGATAAAGATATACCCTTAGTGCTCGGCATCACGATGGTATACACCGTGATCCTGATCGCGATGAATATCCTCGCCGACATTGCATGCGCTGTGGCGGACCCACGGGTGGCCATAAACGGCTGAGCATGTGATCATAACGCGAGAGTGCAGTATGCTTGCCATTGGGTTTTTATGATTGTTGATACACACACGCGCATCTGGCAAAGCCCGGAACAACTTGGCATCGGCGCTGGGGACCGGTTGGTTCAAACCATGCATGTCGCCGGCGACTTGGTGCGGCTGCTTCCCAATGCGGATGCGGC
>JAJZGD010000061.1 GCA_021804985.1 Planctomycetota bacterium | reverse complement strand
TTTCCATTTCCGCAGTTGAAAAACTGCGGCTCCATTGAAGCCGTACAGGGAAATATCAGCGGAAAATCAATGGCGAAATTTCCGCAGTTGAAAAACTGCGGCTCCATTGAAGCAGACTTAAATCGACGGCCGACAACCGTCAGGTACCCGCATTTCCGCAGTTGAAAAACTGCGGCTCCATTGAAGCGGCCTCTAGTCGCCTTCCGTGTCCGAGGCAATAGAAATTTCCGCAGTTGAAAAACTGCGGCTCCATTGAAGCGCACCAATCGCTTGGGCCGCAGTTTGCTGTTCGCCATTTCCGCAGTTGAAAAACTGCGGCTCCATTGAAGCGCCCGAAAATTTTCCCAGCGGGCATTCGCCGATCAGGATTTCCGCAGTTGAAAAACTGCGGCTCCATTGACGGCCGGAATTCGGGGTTGTGCCCACGCCAGACGGGCGGGATTTCCGCAGTTGAAAAACTGCGGCTCCATTGAAGCAATCTGTATCGCAATAGAGCACACTTCCGGCGGGATTTCCGCAGTTGAAAAACTGCGGCTCCATTGAAGGCTGGATGGATTGACGGAAAATTGAAACGAACCGCCGATTTCCGCAGTTGAAAAACTGCGGCTCCATTGAAGGTACCCGACGGTAAGCTGCGATTGAACCGTCTGGCCATTTCCGCAGTTGAAAAACTGCGGCTCCATTGAAGGACGCGCGCATCGTCGCGCCAAAATCCCTTAACTTCGATTTCCGCAGTTGAAAAACTGCGGCTCCATTGAAGCATCAACGTCAACTGGGACGATGAGGAGGATCGCGGGATTTCCGCAGTTGAAAAACTGCGGCTCCATTGAAGCGTGGCGTTTCGGTTGGAAGCGGCACGTATACCTTTATTTCCGCAGTTGAAAAACTGCGGCTCCATTGAAGCCGCGCCGCCGTCGACAACGATGACGGGCACCTCGCCATTTCCGCAGTTGAAAAACTGCGGCTCCATTGAAGCTACGTCATGCGCGGCCCGACATAGAGCAGTGTTCCTATTTCCGCAGTTGAAAAACTGCGGCTCCATTGAAGCGGCGCGTGGTGGGTCTGGCACCGCGTCCGGGGCGCGATTTCCGCAGTTGAAAAACTGCGGCTCCATTGAAGCTCTGGCGCCTGTTCGGGGTCCTCGAGGGCCCCCCATTTCCACAGTTGAAAAACTGTGGCTCCATTGAAGGACGGTCGGCGGCGTGATCTTCGGCGCCTGGTGGGTCATTTCCGCAGTTGAAAAACTGCGGCTCCATTGCAAGGGGTTTGGCCGCCCGTTTAAGAACGGGCGACCAATTATTTCCGCAGTTGAAAAACTGTGGCCCCATTGCAAGGGGTTTGGCCGCCCGTTTAAAAACGAACGACCAATTATTTCCGCAGTTGAAAAACTGCGGCCCCATTGGAGGATCTTCATACACCCTTCCCGCACCAGTGTCAAGTCCATTTCCGCAGTTGAAAAACTGTGGCTCCATTGAAGCAGTGGACGGGCCACCCTCGTCGATGGGATCGGCATTCGCCGAAGGGGTCATTAACGCCGGCCTAACGACGACGGCAAGCAGGCGAGACGCCTGCGGCCGAGAGAGGAGAAATTGGAGAGTAGAAAGTAGAGCAATCTTCGCCGAGGGCGAAAACAGAGCTGCTCGGCGCGGGCGCCGGCGGACTGCGGCCGAGAGAGGAGAAATTGGAGAGTAGAAAGCAGAGCAATCTTCGCCGAGGGCGAAAACAGAGCTGCCCGGCGCGGGCGCCGGCGGCCTGCGGCCCGGCACCCCGCTTGACTGCCGCAGCATCCGGTGGGTAATCTTCGCTTGAAATGCCTTTCCCGGGAGAAGGAATTGATCAAACGCGTTGCGCGCTTTATTGCCGCACTTGCCGCGGTGGCGTCGGCTGCGGCCAGCGCGCGGGCCGCTCCGCCGGCCGTCGTCAACTCCGTACCCGCCAACGCCCGCATGCTGGCGTACGTACCCGATATATCCACCTTACTTGACGAACTCACCCGGCTGGCCCCTGCCGCAGATATGAATACGGAATTTCGACGCGAGCTTCAGCGGATGGGCCTTGGTGGCGTGCTAAATATGCACGGCTCCCTGATGATCGTGGTGCCGGGAAATACCATCGGCGTTTCATTGATGAATACCGAGCCGGTATTTATTCTGCCTGTTAAGTCGCAAAAGCAATTTAAAGCCTGCGTGGATGGCCGTCGGCTTGGGCACGGCCTATTCCAGGGCAAAGTAGAGGCATTCAATCCAATGCTTGCCGGGCATGCCACGCCAATGGTTTATACGTTCATCGGTACCCACGCCGTTTGTGCCAGAAATAAGAAGCTCCTCAATAATTATTTGCACGCCGCCTCGCATCTCACGCCGTCGCAGGTGATGGGCGGCCCACTCGGCCGCAAACCCGCGATGGTGTTTCGCATCAACATGGCACAGGAAGGATTTGAACTCGGTGCGGGCCTGCGGCCGGCAATTCTTAATCTGTGGCGATCTTTCAGCGCCGGCCCAGCGGTGCCGCTCCGTGAGGCTCAGCGTGTGGTCGCACGCGTGGTGCATCAACTCGTCACGCAGACTAAATCAGTAACCTTTGAGGGGGGCCGCGCCGGGCATGGTTTTCGATGGGGGTGTCGCGTTATTCCGGTCGCGGGGTCTAAATTCGCCCAGCTTATCGCAGCCCAGTACACGATTGCCCCGGCCCAACGCCATACACTACCGCTGAACCACTATGTGTTGATGCTGGCGGAAGCGTTCAATGGCCGGGCGGTGGATGATTACATTCGCAGCGACCTGCCCGCCGCTGGCCACAAAGTAAAGCCGGGCAAAGGCGCCGCCACGCGGGCCACCGCCGCGGCCCCGACCCCAACCCGCACTGCGCGCCCATCCGCAGCGACCACCGCTCCGGCAGCTTCTCCGACCAGCACTCCGGCCAGCCCTCCGGCCACCGCAGCAACTTTTCGCACGCCCTGGGTGGTTCGGCACGCGAGATTCTGCCAATTGGTGCTGCGCGGCTCGGGGGGAAGTATTCGCAGGGCCAAGCCAACCATGTATGCCGCGTTTGATCGATACGTTCACATGACAACCATAAAACGCGAGATAAAAAGTATGCCGGGGCTGCCATCAGGCTTTCGTCGGTCATTGGTGGGTGTCGAGCTGACTGCCCGGCATATGCTTGAATTTTCGGTGCCGGATGATGCCGCCATCGGGGGGCGCGTGCCCAAAGCCACGCGGGATCGATATTGGATCGGCCGCGCAAGTCGGCGATCGATTTTGCTTTCGCCGGCGGCTGATTACCCGGCGATCCAGAAGCATATCGCGGGAGCCACTGCACGGGAAAAAGCGGGCGGAGGGGCAGCGGTCGGTATCCCTGGTGGGCGAAATGCAGCGCATGGCTTAATGTTTATGGGAATGGTAAGTGCGCGCACGTTGGAACGGGGCGATCCGCAGCCCCAGGCGGGATCGATTGCTTTTCCCATTCACTACCGCCCCGTGGTGCTGACCATTTCGCATGCGCAGGGGGGAATAAACTTTATTTGCTGGGCACCAACGCAATGGGTGGATGCCCTGCCCGGATTATTTACGCGCTTGTCGAATGCTTTCTAAATTAAGTTATGATGTCTGAAATGGCACTTTTATACGGAGATCGATCATGACGGCGAGAACCTTCCACCGAGCGGGTATCCTCATGGGTGCAGCCCTTTTATCCATAATGATCGGCAGCCACGCCATGGCGTATGGGCCGGCGGCGCTCACGGCCAAATTTCCGGCTGAAACGCAGATACTGGTGCGTATTTCGAATCCGCAAAAATTCCGCAACAGCCTTCAGAGCCTGGCGCAAAATATTTTTATTCCCGGCGAATTGCCAACGCTTAAAGCATTGGAAGCCCAAATGAATCTGCCGGGTGGGATTAATAATTACGCCCCCGTCTATTTCATCATGCTGCCGGGGGTTCCGGGCACCCCCGCTCCGATGCCCGTGATGATGATCAGTGCCAGCGATCCGCAAATGGTGGTTTCGCGGCTAAATCCACCGGCGCCGGTGCACGGGATATCCATGGTGGTGACATCCAGCGGGACCACGGGCTACATCGCGCTGCGCCGGCATTCGGTGCTTTTTGCCATGCATCGCGCACCGCTGGAAACCATGCTGCACCCTCATGGGTCGCTGCTTGGAAATTTGGGCGCTCCGCAGACCGCACTTCTAAAAGCCAGTGATCTATCCGTGTATGTCAATACGCATGAGATAATCACGGCAGATTATGGCATGTTCCAGGCGAAGCTAAGGCAAATGAAGCAATTGCTGAAAGCCACCCCGCAGGGGATCACAAGCCAGCAAAAATTGGGGTTCAATTTACTTCAGGTTTTACCCGGCATGCTGAAGCGAAACATCCAAAGCATGGCCTTGGGGATCGATGTGCGAAAAGGTGGGATCAAAACCCTGATGGTGCTTCAAACGCTGAAAGGAAGCAAAGCGTCGCAACTCTGCGCGGCCCTTGGCAAAATGCCGTTACCAGCAGAACGGTCGGTCTCAAACCTTTCTCCCGCCATGTCCATTGATATGCGTGCGCCGCTAAAGCAATCCCTCAAGAGCCTCCAATACTTTTATAAAATTTTGGGCGCCAATGCGGCATCCACCGAAGGAGGTGGCGCGCGTTTGCTACAGGGGCCCCTGCAAATTCTCAAGGTTCTGGAAGAAAAGCCCGTAGCATCGATGATCAGCGAGCACGCGATACTGTTTGCCCCTGTTAAAAAGACCGACGCCATGTTTGCGATGGCGTATTCCATCAGCTCGAATCATGCGCATGCGTTGGCGGCGGCTGAAATCAAGGCGAATATAAATTCGCTCATCGCGGAAAATCAGGCACCTGCAGCGCCGCTCCGATATGTTGCAACCCCGATTACCAAACAACTAGTCGATGGTATTGAATTTTATACCGCCAGCGTTCACTGGCGAATTGAAGCAGGCGTTATGCCGGTTGCCGAACAAAAAATCGCAGTACCATTAATAAAATCTGCGTTAACCGCAGTTTACGGTGGAAGCACCGTGCAATTCATGACTGGGGCCTATCATGGCTACATGTTGGGGATTCTAAATGCGACCCCGGCTCAAACCCTCGCGTATATAGCGTATCTTAAGCAACAAAAAGGGGGGGCTTACGGTCCCCAGCCCATGAACGTTCCAAGCCGGCACGTATTGGCCGGATCCTTTTTCATCAGCCATATTGATCCCGCGGTGGAATTCGGGCAAATGACATCGGTAATCAGTCGGATGGCAGGCCTTTCGCGGCTTGGCAACGCGGTTGTGGCCGGCAAGACACCGCAGTGGGTTATGAGCGCGCGGGGGCGGGGTCATTATCTGGAAATGAGCGCCTTTGCACCAACGAGTTCGCTGCGCGTGTGTTCACAGCAAATTCACCGCATGGTGGCGGCGTGCGTGATGCTGGTGATGCAGTTGCAACATCCTGCCAAAGGCGCTTGAGGCTCGTTTTAGTCCGATGCGCGACTTCAGGCGGTTGGTGGACAGGCACAAAATAAATGGCGATCGCCATAGGCGTTATCGATACGCCGCACGGCAGGCCAGAATTTGTGGGTGAAAAGGCAGGGCATCGGAAAGGCGGCCTGCTGGCGCGTGTACGGATGATCCCATGGGCCGGCCAACATTTCCGCCGTGTGCGGGGCATTTTTCAGCGGATTGTCGGTGCGATCCATTCGGCCTTCTTCAATATCGCGGATCTCATTGCGAATATGAATGAGCGCATCGCAGAAGCGGTCGAGTTCCGGTGTCGATTCGCTTTCGGTCGGCTCGATCATCAGGGTACCGGGCTCCGGCCAGGATACGGTCGGTGCATGAAACCCGAAGTCCATCAACCGCTTGGCGATGTCTTCCACCTTAACGGCGGCCCCCGCCTCAAATGCCCGACAATCGATGATAAATTCATGCGCCACCATGCCATGGCGCCCGCGAAAACGGATGGGGAAATGATCTTTCAGCCGATGCGCCATGTAATTGGCGCTGAGAATGGCTATGGCGGAGGCGCGCGTCAGGCCGTCGGCACCCATCATCACAATATAGGCCCAGGGAATGGTAAGGATTGATGCGCTGCCGAATGGTGCCGCCGCCACCGGGCCGATGGCAGCTGCCCCGCCGAGTGCGGCCGTTGGATGGCCGGGCAAAAATGGCGCCAGCTTTTCAACGACACCAATAGGCCCCATGCCGGGTCCCCCGCCACCGTGGGGTATGCAAAACGTTTTATGCAGATTTAAGTGGCAAACATCGGCCCCCATTTCAGCCGGGCGGCACAAGCCCACCATGGCGTTCATATTGGCGCCATCCATATAAATCAGACCGCCGGCATCATGAATACATTTGCATATATCTTGAAATGTTTCCTCAAACACGCCATGCGTGGAGGGATAGGTAGCCATCAGACACGCCACGCGCCCGGCATATTGAAGAACTTTTTCCCGCAGATCGGCCAGATCGATGCTGCCATGTTCATCGCAGGCGACCGTGACAACTTCCAGGCCGGCGATCACGGCACTTGCCGGGTTGGTTCCGTGCGCTGAAACCGGAATCAGGCAGATATCGCGGTGGTTGTGCCCCTGTGCGGCATGAAAGGCGCGGATGACGCGCAACCCCGCGTATTCACCTTGCGAGCCGGCATTGGGTTGCAGTGAGATGGCGGCAAAGCCGGTAATTTCGCACAGAAATCTTTCCAGTTGCGTCGTGAGCAAACTATAGCCTACGCTTTGGTCTGCCGGGGCAAATGGATGCATGTTCGCCCAGCAGGGCTGCGTAAACGGAATCATTTCGGCGGCGCTGTTAAGTTTCATGGTGCAAGAGCCGAGCGGAATCATGGAATGTGTCAGCGATAAATCCTTCGATTCCAGATGCCGCATGTACCGCTGCATCTCGGTTTCGCTTTGATAGCTGTTGAAAATCGGGTGGGTCATAAATGGGGTTCGGCGCGACAGGTTTTGCGGAATGTGGCTGACCGCCGCCCGCACCACAGGATCAAGCAGGAACGGCAGCGGTCGATTGGGGCAAAAAACATGCAGCAGCGTATGAACTTCCTGCATATCGGTGCATTGATCCAGCGCTACGCCAAGCGTATCGTCGTCGTAACGCCGCAAATTAATTTGCCGCCGCGCCGCCTCACGATGAATATCCGCAGCCGATGTTTCCAGCGCGGGAATGATTCTCAGCGTATCAAAAAATGCATCGTGCACCAGATGATGGCCAAGGCGTTCAAGCCCGGCCGCCAGAACGCAAGTCCATCCATGAACGCGCTGAGCAATCTGTTTGAGGCCGCCGGGGCCGTGATACACGCCATGCATGGCGGCTACCACCGCCGGCAAAACCTGAGCCGTGCAGATGTTGCTGGTGGCCTTTTCGCGCCGGATATGCTGCTCGCGGGTTTGGATTGAAAGGCGATAAGCAGGTCGGCCTGCGGCATCGCGAGAGACGCCAACGATGCGGCCGGGAATTTTTCGCGCCAGTTCGGTGCGTGTCGCCATAAAAGCCGCGTGTGGGCCGCCAAACCCCATGGGCATGCCGAGCCGCTGCGAACTGCCAATCGCGATATCGGCACCGAACTGCCCGGGCGATTCCATCTGCGTCAGTGCGAGAAGGTCGGTCGCCACCACGACCATTGCGCCATGGCTGTGGGCCGCCGCCACTATCGGCGTAAGATCGCGTAGCTTGCCATCGGTGGCGGGATAACCCATCAAAAAGCCAAAATAGGTTGGGGTGACGGCGTCGAGTTGATCGACATCGCCCACCTCGCATTGAATGCCCAAACCCGCGGCACGGGCCGTCACCACTTCAATGGTTTGCGGGTGGATATCCCGCGCGATGAAGAAAAGGGGTTTGGCGGGGTCCACCACCGCTCGGCAAATACTCATCGCCTCGCCGGCGGCGGTCGCTTCATCCAACAACGATGCATTGCTCAGCGGCAGGCCCGTAAGGTCGGATACCATCGTCTGAAAATTCAGCAGCGCCTCAAGCCGCCCCTGGGCAATTTCCGCCTGGTAAGGGGTGTATTGTGTGTACCAGCCGGGGTTGGCAATAATGTTGCGTTCGATCACGGGTTCAGTGATGCATGGATAGTAGCCCATTCCGATAAATGATCGAAATTCCTTGTTCTGCCGCCCCAATCGATTTAGAGCGGCAGCCATTTCCGATTCAGATAATGGCTGGGGAAGGGCTAATTTGCCGGCAAAGCGGATCGAGCCTGGCACGGTTGCGTCGATGAGTGCTTCCAGGCTTTCATATTTTAGCACTTCGAGCATCTGCGTAATTTGCGCCGCTGATGGCCCAATGTGCCGGTCTGAAAATGGACGCCGCGAATCAAGCATTTGCCACGTCACCGTGTTCGGAGTTTCGACGGCAACGGGTTGGATGGTGGAGTTGTTCATGGGGGCGAGTTTCCTTAACTTCTGAAAATCCCGGCGAATTATAGCCGATCCACCGCCAACGGCTTGCCCCCCCACCGGCATGGCAAAGAGCGTAAAATTCCATCCAATGGCCATGCTGCCTGCGTAAAGTTGGAGATATAATCACGCGGCGGCCGCTAACGGAGGTAATTGATCATGATTCATGAGAAATCGCGACGGCTTGGTTCAAACAAGGCTACATTGGGCTCGCGTTCCGGCAGCCGGATGGTGCTGGCGCTTCTTTCGTTTTTTGTCTTGCTAACCGCCTGCTCGCACCGGGGTTGGACGGCACAAAGCCGCGGCCCGAAGGCACCCCCTTTTCCGTCCGACTTTACGTGGATCAACACACCGCAGCCGCTGAGTTTCAAGCATCAACTGAAGGGGCAGGTTGTCCTGCTTGATTTCTGGACCTACGGATGCATTAACTGCATCCACATGTTTCCTGTGCTTGATCACTTGGCGCGACATTTCGCGAAGCAGCCGTTTGTGATTATTGGTGTGCACAGCGCAAAATTCGCCAATGAGAGCCTGGCCCGAAACATACGGGCCGCGGTGATGCGCTACAAAATTGACCACCCGGTGATCGTCGATGAGAACATGCAAATTTGGAATGCATATGGGGTGAATTCATGGCCCACGTTCGTAGTGGTGGGTGCCGGGGGACACATCGAGGGGACCGTCGCAGGTGAAGTGACGTACCGGTCGCTTAAGCGGGGCATCGACAATGTTCTGCGTCATGATCGCAGCGCCCACCTGCTCGCCGCCCATCCGCTGGTTTTTCCGGCACGCTCGCGCGAATTTTCTGCGACCGGGCTGGCGTTCCCCGGAAAGGTTCTCGCCGATGCCAAACTTCACCGCTTGTTTATCGCCGATACGGATCACAATCGCATTGTGGAATCGACACTTCCCAATGCGCTGGGTGTGGCGAAACTTGTAGCCGTCTTCGGCAATGGCCAACAAGGGCGAACCGATGGCCCCGCCAAAAGCAGTGAATTCAATTCGCCGCAGGGGATGGCGGCGTTGGGAAACACCCTTTACGTGGCGGATACCAACAATCACCTGATTCGGGCGATCAACCTAAAGACCGATATGGTGCGCACGGTGCTGGGTACCGGTGCGGAGGTTTTTGATGTTTCCGGCGGTCAGGCGGGCACGCAACAGGGGATCAATTCTCCGTGGGCCTTGGCCGCCCGCGGCTATAACCTTTACATCGCGATGGCTGGCGACCACCAGGTTTGGGAAATGAACACGCGCACGCTGGTGGCCAGGGCGCTGGCAGGTTCAGGTGAAGAGGGGCTGGAAGCCGGCAACGGCACCTCCGCTGAGATGGCACAGCCGTCGGGATTATCGCTTCACGGTGCATATCTGTACGTGGCCGAGCCGGAGGCATCGGGCATCGCACGGATAAATCTCAACAATTACGACGTTCGAACCGTCGCAGGCAAGGGCCTGTTTACCTTTGGGGATAAGGACGGCAGCCCGCAAACCGCTTTGTTGCAACACTGCATGGGCGTGGCCGTTTATGGAAAAAATTTATTGGTAGCCGACACCTACAACGACAAGTTGCGACTCATTAACCTTAAAACCGGCTATGTAAGCACTTTTGCGGGCACTGGAAAGCCGGCAGCGGGCCGGCCGGGTGGCGCGGTGGCCTTTGCCGAGCCGGGCGGCCTATCCGTCATCGGCCATCGTATATTCGTCGCCGATACGGATAATCAGCGGATCGTGGTAATCGATGGCAAAACCGGCCAATGGCACCAAGTCACAATTCAAGGTTTAAAAAGCCCGGGGCATAAACGCCTTTCCCCTGAACGAACCGCGTCGGCCATCAAAGCACCGACCATTCAAGCCAACGTGAACCTGCACCACGCGCTGGAACTCATCGCCCATCTTCACGTGCCGCCCGGCACGCATTTGACGGTCGGTGTGCCGATTTCCATTCGCGTCAGCCGTGCCAACGGTTCGCTGATACAGGTGCAAACCATCTCTTCGACGGGCAAGCCGGCGGTCGATTTTTTAATTCGCGCCCCGCTTCCAACGGGCGGGTGGCTGGCCAAGGTGTATTATGATTACTGTACGAACGCTGCCATGGGAGAATGCATTCCGGCCGCCTGCACCTGGAAATTGACCGTAAGCGCTGGCACGGCCGACAAGATAAGTCTTTCCGCCGATGCGGGCGCCCATACGGGGCTTGCTCCATGACCATCGCCTGCAACATTGATCGCCGGGGAATCGAACTGCGGCGTAACGTCGGCATCGTGCTGGCCCTCGGTGCGGTGGCGTTGGCGATCGGCGCATTTCTAAGCCCATGGACATGGCTATGGTGGCCTGCGGTTGGCTTTTGCATCGGAGGCGCGGTGCTGATTTTTGAGGCGTCCACCGGGTGGTGCATGCTGCGGGCCATGGGGTTTAAAACACGAATTTAGCGGCTGGTGGGCGGCAGCTTGGCGCCTTCCGGGGTAAACAGGGCATTTCAGGGAACACAGGTGACACAGAGGGGATACAGGCCCGCTGTTGTCGGCCGGTGGGAAAACAGAGGAAACCCCAATAAAATCGGGGCTTTTCCATCAATGCCGGAGGAGGGAATCGAACCCACACTCTCTTGCGAGAACCGGATTTTGAGTCCGGCGCGTCTGCCAGTTCCGCCACTCCGGCAATAAGCAAAATATACCGTCATTTGCCGCTGGCGCTAAGCGCCGACTGCAACGGCTTGCGCCGCACGCCGGACTGCATCGCTGCCGATGTTCCGAACATCGCCAATCCAGCAGCTTATTGGGCTTGGATGCCGGCCAGCTCCGACTGCATCTGCGCCGCGCTGCCGAACGATGCCAATCAGGCCGCAGGCGCGGCACTCGGCAATTCCGATGTGCACTGGCCGCAACGCACCGCCTGGAGCGGAATCGTCGAGCAGCAGAACGGACAGTCTTTGGTCGTGACCGCGGCCGGCGGCAGTGGCTTGCTCGTCCATTTTTTCAGCTGGCCAATCAGCACGACCACGATGATAAACATGGATAGGGCCACGATGAAGAAGTTCAGCACGGCAGCGAGAAAATGGCCAATCAGAATCTTTTTTCCGATCGTCCATTTGGTGTAGCTTTGGCTGGGCGTTACAAAGCTGATCGCCGGCATGATCAGATCGTTGACCATGGCCGTCACGATGGCGCTGAAAGCGGAACCGATGACGAACGCCACCGCCAAGTCGATAAGATTCCCTTTGAAGGCAAAATTTTTGAAATCTTTTAGCAACGACATCTGAAAAACTCCTTCTACCCGGTGCAGCAACCACGAAGTGTTATGTTGACGAATTCTAATTCACGGTTGGCCGGCTGCAAGGCCCCGGCTTTATGGCGACAATTTAAGGCTGCCTGGGACTTTCCGTGGGTGGGGCAATAAGCGATCGGCGAAGATAACTTTGGAAGGTGGCAATCCCCGCGCTTTCCCATTGCTTTTCAATTTCGCGGGTGATTAAGCCGTTGGCCTGCCGCAAATCCGCCAAGGCTGCGGCCTCCGAGCCGATGGCGCTGAACAGATGCCGATCATGGCTATCGGCAAAGAACAAATACCCAAGGCGATCGGGCGACGGCTGCAGCATCAATTTCATGTGCGGGTAATGCTTTTGTCCCAGCCGCAGGCAAAAAGAGCAGCCCGATTCCCGTTCGGTGGAAGCCTCAAACCACTCCCGCAATGCCGGCGCCGATGGATCAGCGGCCATAACCGGGGCAATGCGCTTTTGTACATCGGAAGGAATAGCACCATCCGGATATGCGATGCGCAGGAATATTTCAACAGCTTTTCGCAGCGTGCCCGAATCTGGCAATGAAGGATTTGCCGCCGTGGTATTGAACATCATGAATCACCGTCTGCGTCCAAACAAGGCCCACCCCATGCCATATTACCTTCCAATGATTGTATCGCGACTAATGCGACCGTGGTGGGTGGCGGCAAAGTAGTCTATCCGACTCACGGCCGGTTTTTTTTCGATGTTTTGAACCTATGCGGCCCTTAGGATATCATTTCGCCGCGGCAACGCAGCGGTGAGCTCCGATTAAGAGAGGGCCATCTGAAAGCAGAAAGTTGGAAGGCCATATGGCGCAAGCGGACATCACAATCGTAACGGAATCTCAACTGCCGTTGATTGTGGAGCTGTACAATCAGATTTTTCGACCGCCGGAAAACGAAAATTATTTTCGCCGCCGCTTTCAGGGTCGCTACAATGTTCTGGTGATGCTCGCATCACTGGATAATCGGCCGATTGGCTTTTGCATTGGTTTTGAACTTAAGCCCATGGTGTTTTACACGTGGCTCCTCGGGGTGCACGGCGATTTCCGCCGCAAGGGCATCGGCCGGCAACTGCTGGAATCGCAAAATGAGTGGGCGAAAAATCACGCCTACGAGTTTTGCCGCTTTGAATCGCTCAATCGCCATCGTGCCATGGTGCATTTGGCGGTGGGTTACGACTTTGACATTGTCGGCACGCGGTGGGACTCCATGCGAAGTGATCTGCTGATCCAATTTGAAAAGCCCCTTATTGAAGATGTACGCTGATTATTTCTCGCTGGCAATTGGCGCTGCATTGGTTGTCTCGATGCAGCAAATCCCTTGCGCCGCAGCGCCGGCGAACCCGCTCAATCAATCGTATAACGAAATTTTATCCACGCTGCACCAACCCGGCGCTGACGGGCTGGTGGTCATTGATCAGGAACTGCGGCCCGGACTGATCGCGGCGGGCCTGCGTCCCGGCGACTTAATCCAGCGCCTCGCGGGTCGCCGCGTACGCGATCAAGCGAAGTGGCGGCGCATTCTGAGCCAAAGCGGCGTCGCGGCCAAACCGGTGAAGTTGCAGATCGTCCGCGGCGTTAAAAACCTGATCATCACGGCGGGGCCGCAGATTGGCAGTGTTCATTTGCTGGCCGTGCGTGCGGGCGCTGCGGCCGCACTTGGCCCCACGCCGGCTCCGCGCGCTCGCCGCAAACTGGACTGGAGCTTTCTCCACCACCAGGGCAGAGCGGTGAGCAATCGAAATATTAATCGATGGTTCATTCTCATCGAGGCGCATTACGTTGTCGGCGCCCTGCATCTGAAAGTGCAGCGGCGGCATACAGGCTGGCTGCTGATATGGAATCTTATTTCCATCAGCGGAGGCCCGCTTCGCGCCCAGCGATGGCGCGTCCGCTTTTTTCCCGGCAATTGCATCACTGCCCCGGCCTTTACCATGGTCGATATGACACGAAGCGTTGTCGGCAGCCAGCTCAGCGTTGTTCCACACGGTACCACACTGGAAATTCTTCCCCGCCATATTCGCCTTTGGTCTTACCCGCACGCCATTCCCATGCCGGCGCTATTTCTGGTGGCCGATGCGCTGCCGCGAAACTCCGGTCTGGTCATGCCCATTCGCGAGATTGGTTTTCGAGCGCTTGCGGCGCGCCGCGGGTGTACGCTCGAGGTGATGCATCCAGCGGATATCACTATTGGTGGTGTGGCGTACCATGCCGACGTTGTTGATGCCCGATGGCTTACCATCCGGCAATGCAAATTTTACTTCGCGGGGCACCGCCTTATTGCCGCCAAACTCGCGGGGGGCCTTATGGCGTTGCGTGTGGCATCCCGCGGCATAGTCGCTGGCGTCATCGGCAAAAAGCGGTGGATTGAAGTGGGACACCGTACCAAAACCAATGGCGGGCGATGATGCCAGTCTTTAACCTTATCGCCTCGCCCGATACTTACTACCCATGCCGCGAGGACATGTTGCGTGATCAGCAATTCCGCGAATATTGGCTGGATCATTTCATCCAGCATTTTGACCTCACCGCCCGATTATCCGCGGATGTTTATGGGCCGAGTGCGGCGCCCCGCGCCCAGGCCTGCCACGCCGAATTGGCCGCACAAATGGAAAAACTTCGCCGCGAACCGGCGCTTTACGGTGAGCTAAATCTTCAGGTGCTTGGCGTCATTCGGCAGAACTGCCTGAAACACCACGACATTGCGGATCCCTATGCGATTATTAAAGCGCGAGAAAATCAACGCTGTGTGCCCATGTTTTCTCAGGTGATTGAAGAAGTTGATGCCCTGACTTCGCCCGGGGCCCAGTTGGATCGCCTGATCTGCGGCGTTTTTGCCGGCAATATTTTTGATCTCGGCGCATCAGCCACGGCCCATGCGTTTGCCGATGCCGGACCAGCCTTCTTTCAGGTACGCGACGGCATCGGCCGCCCATGGCTTATCGATCAGAGTGCGGCCTTTTCGACAGATTACTTCGCCCGCCCGCCCCGAAAGGCGTGCATGTTTGTCGACAATGCAGGCAGTGATGTGGTGTTAGGCATGCTGCCACTCGCCCGATGGCTCGCCATCCGCGGAACCAAAATCGTGCTGTTGGCCAATGAAGAACCCGCTCTGAACGATATTACGGCCGCAGAACTGACTGAGCTGCTCGGCGAACTTCAAACGCAGGATCGGCAACTTGCGGAGCTGACCCGCAGCGGGCAAATTTGCGCGGTTAGCTCCGGCGGAGCAACGCCCTTGATTGATCTGCGGCAGGTATCGGCAGCATGCAATGCGGCTTGCGTGGATGCGGATTTCCTGCTGCTCGAGGGAATGGGGCGAGGTCTGGAGAGCAATTTTGAAACCGCGTTTACGGTCCCCTGCGTAAAGTTGTGCATGATTAAAGAGCCGATCGTCGCCCAGCGCATGGGGGGAAAAGTTTTTGATGTGGTATTCCGCTACGAGCCATGAGGGCCCGGCCGTTTTCCGCTCCGCGCCTGCTGCGCCATCGAACCATTTCCAGCCGATCACAATTCCTGCCGCCGGTCATAATTCGATTTGATGACTTCCGCCGACGACGACCACAAACCCCGGCAACCGCCGTCCTTCTTTGCCTTGGGCTATGCAGGCCTTCCGAATATATTCACGATTGCCGATGGCACATTCTCGCTGACCCACGCATTCAAGCATGATTTTTTTGCCGCGACCGGGCTTTATACCGGCACTGATGGACGGCAAGTGGTGCTGAAGATTCAGCGGACCTACCCGTTTTTTGGGGTACCGCTGGCGTGGCTTGGTGCCCGTATCGCCCGCCACGAAGTAGCCGTGTTCCGCCAATTGCAGGGGATTGTGGGTATTCCCGATTTTTTGGGAACTTATGGCCCAACCGGCTATGTCCACAGCTTTGTGCCCGGGCAGGATTTAAACCCCGAGCTTAAGCCCGACGGCGCGTTTTTTGACGATTTGGCCCGGCTGCTTTCGCAAATTCACCAGCGGAATATTGCCTATGTGGATACCAACAAACGTGAGAACATTCTCTTTGGATCCGATGGAAAGCCCCATCTTATTGACTTCCAGATTTCGTTCTGGCTTCGTCAGGGGCGTGATGACAGCTTCATGGCCCAATGGTTATTTAAAAGGCTCGTGCATGAAGACTGGTATCACTACTTCAAACACAAAACCCGCCTGGCACCGGCTTTTTCTACGCCAGTGGATTTTCAGCGTGCCGAAAATCGCAGTTGGTACATCCGCCTGCACCGCCTGATTTTTCGCCCGCTTATTCGGCTGCGCCGCAAATTTCTCGCCCGCTTTCGAAAACCCGGCCACGAAGCCGCCTAGAATCCTGTCCGAGTAATGGCCGGGATTGGGATGGGTCTGAAATGTCCCGAATGCGCGGCGCCTGAATGCATTGGAGGATCGAGCCGACTCTCAATAACGAGTCATCGAGATTCGACAACAAAGCAGGCGGGGCATTTCAGGCCCACCCCGCGGGGCGGCGTGCTTTTTGCCCCCCCTCTGCGGCGCGGCTCCTCGGTGTACCCTCCGTGTCAGGTACGCCATTCGTCGCCGC
>JAJZGD010000060.1 GCA_021804985.1 Planctomycetota bacterium | reverse complement strand
AAAAAGCACGCCGCCCCGCGGGGTGGGCCTGAAATGCCCCGCCTGCTTTGTTGTCGGATCTCGCTGACTCGTTATTCAGAGTCGGCTCGATCCTCCGCCGCGCATTCGGGACGTTTCAGACCCATCCCAATCCCGGCCATTACTCGGACAGGCTCCTCGTGGCCGCGCCCCGTCGGCTGGCGGTTTATCCGCTCGGCCATTGATGATGCCCGGTTGCAAGGACGGGAAAATTAAATGTAACGCAGGCGTCTCGCCTGCCCCCATCACGCTTCTGATGCAGGCAAGATGCCTGCACCACAACGGATTCCGCGAACGTAACGCAGGCGTCTCGCCTGCCCTCATCACGCTTCTGATGCAGGCAAGATGCCTGCACCACAACGGATTCCGCGAATGTAACGCAGGCGTCTCGCCTGCCCGCATCACGTTTCCGATGCAGGCAAGATGACTGCACCACAACGGATTCAGGCTCCCAGTCGTCCCATTGATAGCCGATCGGAGCATACCAACAACCCCGGCATTTCAGGTCACGCACCCCGGCAATCCCCAATCCTTTCTGATGCCGGTTGCCATCGGCGCTTTCTTGGTTTAGCCTTTATCATAGTTTGAATGTGAAGCACGTAGCGTCGGTCGCGGCGGCCACGGCGTTTTCGGATTCTGCTTTTGCCGCCCTCGGCCAAAGCAAACCCGGACACCGCAGCGGTCCCGCAAAACGCCCGACGCGAGGAATACTCAACAATGGTTAAGATGTATTCGAGGGTTGGCCGTTTAGTGCGGCGGCATCGTACGTAGTGGATAACGGGTCGCTGCAGATCGCGGCGGTTTTTTTGGCAGGAGACTCAAATGAAACGAATCAACGGCAGTATCTTTTTGGCGGCGGTGGCGGCGCTCACGCTCTCTCTCGGCCTTGGCGGTTGCAGTAAAAGCAGCACAACGACGGGCCCGACCACGGCCCCCGCATCCGCCACGGCGTCGCGGCATCATTTCTTCAAGGTACCCGCGGGCCAAAAACCGAAGATCGCGTTCATTTCCAACAACACCGCCACCTACTGGAATCTTGCCCACGTTGGCATCCGCAAGTTTGAGGCCCAGACCGGCGTGCATGTGCGCTTTCTCGAGCCGCAAAGTGCCACCGTTTCCGAGCAAAATAATTATCTCAACGACCTTGTGGCCGATGGCTACAACGCCGTCGCCCTGAGTGTCATTTCCCCCTCCGGCGAAGTGCACGAATTAAACCGTGTGGCCCGGCATATGAATCTGATATGCGTCGATTCCGACTCACCCAAATCCAATCGCCTGATTTACATCGGCACCGACAACATCGCAGCCGGACGCCTGATGGGTAAGGAAATAGCCAAACTTCTGCCCAAGGGCGGACAGATCGCGTTATTCGTGGGTACCTTTTCTGCGGCCAACGCCCGCCAGCGCCTCGCCGGCATTGAGCAGATGATCAAAGGACATCACATCAAGATTGAGGTCAAACGCACCGATGGTGGCGACGGCGGCCGGGCTCGAACCAATGCCGAGGCGGTTCTCAATGCGTATCCCAAGGTGACGCTGCTTTGCGGCCTCTGGAGCTATGACGGCCCCGCGCTCGCCGCCGCCGTGGAGGGTGCCGGCAAGCAGGGGAAAATCAAAATTGTCGCGTTTGATCAATCCCAGGGCACGCTGATCGGCATCAAGAAGGGGGTTATTAACGCCACCGTTGTTCAGAATCCAATTGAAGAAGGATATTTGTCGGCCAAGTGGATGCTTCGGTTCTGCAAGCAGGGCAAGGCGGCCATGCCCAAATCGGATATCATTCCGACCGGCGTGAAGCTTATCACGGCCAAAAATCTCGCCGCCTATTGGGCCAAGCTGAAAAAGCTCAGTGCCCAGAAATGAGTTGAGCGATCGCCTTGGAAACCGACACGACACCCATTATTCCACCGCTGATTCTCTCGATGCGGGGCATTACCAAACGGTACCCTGGTGTGGTGGCGCTGGCCGATGTTTCGCTGGATCTGCACCACGGGCAGGTGCTCGCGGTCATGGGGGAAAATGGCGCCGGAAAAAGCACCCTCATGAAGATTTTGTCCGGTGCGGCCGCCCCGGATCAAGGCGTTATCGCGCTTGACGGCAAACCCACCGTGCTGCACAGCATTACTTATGCGCGCAAGCGCGGTATTGCTCTGGTGCATCAGGAATTGATGCTCGCGGGAAACCTCGACATCGCCGGCAACATTTTTCTTGGTGCCGAGCCGCGGCGATGGGGCTTCATCGACCGCCGAACCATGCACCGCGAAAGCCGCGAACTGCTCGATCGCGTTGGCCTGCAAATCTCCACCCGGCGGACGGCCAAATTGCTCACGGCCGGCCAAATGCAGCTCGTTGAAATAGCACGTGTGCTTTCCCATGACGCCCGCATCGTCATTCTCGATGAGCCGACAAGTTCCCTCAGTCACAGCGAATCGGAACAGCTTTTCCGCATTATTGAGCAACTCAAAAGCCGCGGCATTTCTGTTATCTACATATCTCATCGCATGGAAGAGGTGCAGCGGCTGGCCGATTCGGTGATGGTTTTGCGGGATGGGCGAAATGTCGGATCGATGGATCGCGCATCGGCCACGCGGGAAAAAATTGTCTCGATGATGGTAGGGCGAGAGCTGAACAATTGGTTCCCGCCGCCGCGCCGTTTTTCTTCGGACAAAGTCATTTTTCAATCACAGGATATTCGCGTGGTGGGCACCAAAAAGCCGGTGTCTTTTGATGTGATGGAAGGGGAAATTCTCGGTTTCGCCGGGCTGGTGGGGGCGGGCAGAACCGAATTGGTCGAAACCATTTTCGGTATCACGCCGCCAATTTCCGGACACGCCCGGCTTGGTGAAAGCCAATTTTGCCCCGCCACACCCCGAGACGCCATCCGACGCGGCATCTATTTAACGCCCGAAGACCGCAAGCGAAACGGCCTGGTATTAGGCATGAGCGTCGCCAAAAATATCTCGCTGCCGGATGTCGGCAGCTATCGTCCCCGCTGGCTTTTGCGCCGCCGTTTTGAGGAAAAAGTTGCGACCCGGCAGATCGAACGATTGAACATCAAAACCCCTTCAGCACGGCAGATTGTCGGCATGCTTTCCGGTGGTACGCAGCAAAAAGTGGTGCTGGGAAAATGGCTTGCGATGCGGCCGAAATTATTACTGCTCGATGAGCCGACCCGCGGCGTTGATGTGGGAGCCAAAGCCGAAATATACCGGCAGATACGTGAACTTGCCGACGCCGGCATCACCATCATCCTGGTAAGTTCGGAAATGGAAGAAATTCTCGGCATGAGCGACCGCGTCGTGATCATGCGGGACCGCGCAATTGTCGGAATTTTTCCACGGGATAAGGTTACACAGGAAATCATCGCCACCAAAATGATTGGCGAATAACCGGGAGCATGCATGAGACGCGAATTGGGAATGGCCGTCGCTGTGGTCGTGATCTGCGCATTCCTGTTTTACAGCAATCACCATTTCCTTGGTGTCCCCAACATGATCGATGTGCTCCGAGACATCGGCATGCTCGGGATCCTTGCGATTGGCTCGAGCCTGGTGATTATCACCGGCGGCATTGATCTGTCGGTGGGGGCGATTGTCTGCCTCACGGGCGTGCTGATCGCAAAAATTTCCTCACCATCCACGGGGGGCCTGCATTATCCGCTGTGGATCGGCATATCTGTTGCCATGGGCGTGGCCCTTCTCATCGGTCTGTTTCAGGGATTCCTGGTTACCCGCGTCGGCCTGCAACCCTTTATCGTAACGCTCGGCGGTTTGATGTGGATTCGCGGCATTGCGAAGGTGATCATTCACGGCCGCACCATCAGTTTTGGCGGCTCGGGCTTCAGCAGCCTCGCCAATCATGGGGTGCTGTATTTGGGCCATCATGAGGCGATACTTTCCTTTCCTTTCCTGGCGTTTATCGCCGCCGTACTGCTTGGCATCTACGTGCTGCACATGACGGTTTTCGGGCGCTATCTGTTTGCCATCGGTGGCAATCGTGATGCCGCTTATTACTCGGGCCTGCCCGTGCGGCGCGTGGAACTATCGGCGTATGTGATCTCGGCTGCCACCGCCGGGATCGCGGGCATTTTTTACGCCTCTTTCATTCAAAATGCGGGGCCCAACGTGGGGCATGGATACGAGCTATATGCCATCGCCGCCGCGGTCATTGGCGGGGTATCGCTGCGCGGGGGTGAGGGAACGATTGTCGGGGTGATTATTGGCACATCGATGATGGAAGTTATCAACAATGGCATCACGATGTTTCATTGGCATTATCGCAGTGCCACGGGGCATCGGCACACCTTCCACCTTGGCACCCACTGGCAAGACTTTATCACCGGTGCGGTGATTCTGCTGGCGGTCATTTTTGATCAGATTTCACACATGCTGGCCCGAAGAAAACGCCTGAAAAGCCAGGCCGCTAAGACGTCGTGAATGGGGCAACCGCCGGCGGGGGGGGTAAAATTTTGCCCTGCCGTGCTGCCGTTCTGGCAAATCCACCCATCTGTCGGGGGGATCGCTGCCACTGCGGCAGTAAAATTGCGGGGGGGATGGCGTTTAAAACGGGCGCAATTAAAACAGCGCAAATACGTTTAAAACATAAGCTTACGATAAAGTAAAACCGGCGGCATTGGATGCTGGCATAGGGCTTGCATACGCCTTAAGGCACGGGGCGCAGTGCGGTCGTTCGCACAGGTCGCCAGCGGTTGAGGTTAATTCTCGGTTGGTGCAGCCAAAGGCGACCGGCCTCCCGAGCCACCAAGCAAAAGGAGTTTAGTTCGATGGCAGTGAAGCAAATCACCTTTGATGAAAATGCCCGTAAAAGTCTTCTCGACGGCGTAACCAAGCTTGCCTCAGCGGTTAAAAGCACGCTCGGCCCGCGCGGCCGCAACGCCATCCTTGATAAAGGTTGGGGCGCCCCCACGGTGACCAAAGACGGCGTGTCCGTGGCGGAAGAAATAGAACTCTCCAACAAATTTGAAAACGTCGGCGCCCAATTGGTTAAAGAGGCCGCCACCAAAACCAGTGATATCGCCGGCGATGGCACCACCACGGCCACCGTTCTCGCTGAGGCGATCTTCAAGGAAGGCTATCGCAATCTTGCCGCCGGTGCCGATGCCATGGCACTCGCCCGCGGCATTCGCGTCGCGGTGGATGCGGTCATTAAAAATCTGGGCAAATTGTCCAAACCGCTCGATGCGACTAATAAATCTGAAGTTGCCAATGTGGCCGCCATCAGCGCTAACAACGACCATGAAATCGGCAAGATCATGGCCGAGGCGTTTGAAAAGGTAGGCAAAGACGGCGTCATCACCGTGGAAGAGGGCAAGTCGCTGGAAACCTTCGTCGATGTCGTCGAAGGTATGCAATTCGATCGTGGCTACATTTCACCCAACTTTATCACCAATCAGGACGACATGATGGTCGTTCTCGACAAGCCCTTTATCCTGGTCTACGAAGACAAAATCTCCAGTGCCACCAAGCTGGTACCCATTTTGGAAAAGACCAAGGCGGCCAAGCGCCCCTTGCTGATCATTGCGGAAGATATCGAGTCTGAGGCGCTCGCTACGCTGGTGCTTAACAAACTGCGCGGCATCTTAAGTGTGGCCGCGGTGAAGGCCCCCGGCTATGGCGATCGGCGTAAGGCAATGCTCGAAGATATTGCCGTGCTGACCGGCGGTCGGGCGATCATGAAAGACCTGGGCATGGATCTCGAAAAAGTAACCATCGCCGATCTTGGTCAGGCCCGCAAAGTGGAAATTGATGGCGACAATACCACCATCATTGAAGGGATCGGCGAGACAAAGGCCATTCAGGGCCGCATCGAACAGATACGCCGCGAAATTGCCACCAACACCTCGGATTATGATCGTGAAAAACTTCAGGAGCGTCTGGCCAAGCTCGCTGGTGGCGTGGCACAAATCAACGTGGGCGCCGCCACCGAATCTGAAATGAAAGAAAAAAAGGCCCGCGTGGAAGATGCCCTTCATGCCACCCGCGCCGCGGTGGAAGAAGGTATTTTGCCCGGCGGCGGTGCCGCGCTGATTCGCAGCCTCTCGGTGCTCGATGCCATCAAGACTGAATCGGCCGATGAAAAAACCGGCATCAATATTGTTCGCCGAGCCTTGCAGGAACCTACCCGCTGCATCGCGGAAAATGCCGGTGAAGATGGGGCCGTCGTAGTGAAAAAAATTCTCGGCGGAAAAGAAAACTTCGGCTTCAACGCCCTCACATTGGATTATGAACCGGACATGATCAAGGCCGGCATCATCACGCCCACCAAGGTGGAACGCAGCGCCCTGCAAAATGCCGCCAGTGTCGCCACGCTGCTGCTCACAACCGATGCCATCATTGTGGAGAAACCCAAACCGAAGGATGCCGCCGGCCCAGGCGGACCCGGTGGTATGGGCGGCATGGGTGGTATGGGAGGAATGGGCGGTATGGGTGGTATGGGGGGTATGGGCGGCATGGGCGGCATGGACATGATGTAATGTTCCCCCCAGTTGCCTGCCCCTGTGCGGGTATTGTGGAAATAGGAATATTTGGCGGGCAAAATGCATCGCCAAGCGTTATTAAAATGGAGTCATTATGAAGATTACACCTCTGGAAGATCGTGTGGTTGTCAAGCCGGCGGAAGCTCAAAGTGTCACCGGCGGCGGAATCGTGCTGCCGGAAAGCGCCAAAGAAAAGCAAACCCGCGGCAAAATTGTCCACGTTGGGCCGGGCAAAATGCTCAATAGCGGCAAGCGGGCCCCCGTGTCGGTAGCCGTCGGCGATGAGGTTTACTACGGCCAATACGCCGGAACTGAAGTTAAAGTCGATGACGAAAAATACGTCATCCTTGAAGAAAGCGAATTGCTCGGCGTTATTTCCCGGTGATCGCGCGTTATTTAATCACCTTTTCAGGTTTATGAGTTTAGGGGTTCACTATGGCAGCAAAACAATTAATGTTCGATATGGCCGCCCGCCACAAGGTTTATGATGGCCTTACCAAACTGGCGTCTGCGGTAAAGGTTACGTTGGGGCCTTCGGGGCGAAATGTGGTTCTGGCCAAAAGCTGGGGCTCTCCGCAGGTCACCCGCGATGGGGTAACCGTCGCCAAGGAAGTCGAACTTCCCGATCCCTTTGAAAACATGGGCGCCAAACTGGTTAACGAAGTGGCGAGCAAAACCAATGATATCGCCGGCGACGGCACCACCACCGCCACCGTTCTCGCGGAGGCTATTTATGGTGCGGGCCTCCGGCACCTGACCTCCGGCATGAATCCGGTCGTCGTGAAACGCGGAATCGATAAAGCCGTGGAAGTTGCCACCGGCGCGATCCGCGATATGGCCCGCAAGGTTTCCGGTCGCGATGACCTTTGCAAAGTTGCCACCATCTCCGCCAATTCCGATTCTTCCATCGGCAACCTGATCGCCGACGCCATTGATCGGGTCGGCCGCGATGGCGTGGTGACCATTGAAGAAGGCAAAGGCGTTGAAACCACCATGGACCTTGTCGAGGGGATGTCGTTCGATAAGGGGTATCAGTCACCCTATTTCATGACCAACCCCGGCACGCTGGAATGCATTTTGGAAGATGCCTACATCTTCCTTTTTGAAAAGAAAATTTCCACCATCAGCGAAATCCTGCCGTTGCTTAATAAAATTGCCACCGCTTCCAAACCGCTGCTCATCGTGGCGGAAGATGTTGAATCCGAGGCGCTGGCCACACTGGTTGTGAATCGGCTTCGTGGCATTCTTAAAGTTTGCTCCGTCAAAGCCCCGGGCTTTGGCGACCGGCGCAAGGCCATCATGGGCGACCTCGCCGCAGTGACTGGCGGCACCTTCATATCTGAAGACCTCGGCACGAAGATTGATTCGGTCGAACTTTCTGACCTTGGCCGCGCCAAACGCATCGTGATTGATAAAGACAACACCACGATCGTTGAAGGGGCAGGCAAGAAAAAAGACATCGAGGCGCGTGTGGCCCAGATCCGCATGCAAATCGAGAAGACCACCAGCGACTACGATCGCGAGAAGCTGCAAGAGCGTCTCGCCAAGCTTACGGGCGGCGTAGCGGTTTTGCGTGTGGGTGGTGCGACTGAAACCAACATGAAGGAACGAAAGTTCCGCGTTGATGATGCCCTGCACGCCACGCGCGCCGCTGCCCAGGAAGGCATCGTGCCCGGCGGGGGCGTCGCATTCCTTCGCGCTATCGCAGCCGTTGAGGCCGCCAAATCCAAAGCCCGCGGTGATGAAAAGGTCGGCTTCGACATCATCATGGAGGCGCTCAAGGCGCCAACCTCGCAGATATGCCAAAACGCGGGCGAAGACGGTAGTGTTGTCGTCCAGGCCATTATGGAAAAAGAAGGTTCCTACGGCTACGACGCCGCCACCGGCCAATTTGGCGATATGTTCAAAATGGGCATTGTGGATCCGGCTAAGGTTAACCGCACCGCGCTACAAAATGCCGCGTCGGTTTCCGGGCTGCTGCTCACCACGGATGTGCTGGTGACCGAGATCAAGGAAGATGCGGAAAAAATTCCCGGCGCCGTTCGTTGATGACGCCCCCGGCTGAATTTTTATCCCGCACGCGTCATCCCGCCGTATGATCATACAGAGTTACAGGCCCGGGGCCGGATGAGGCCCCGGGCTTTTTGCTTTCCTACCGGCAGGAATGTCTATGGCGACCAAACGTGATTACTACGAAATCCTGCAGGTGTCGCGCAGTGCCAGCCTCGAAGACGTAAAGCGCGCCTACCGCAAGGCGGCAATCGCCTACCATCCGGATAAAAACCCCGGAAATGCCGAGGCGGAAATGCGCTTCAAAGAATGTGCCGAGGCGTATGAAGTCCTTTCCGATGCCGAAAAACGCACCCGCTATGATCAATTCGGCCATGATGGCCTTCAAGGCTCTGCCGTGCATGACTATCAGCACATGCAATACACCGACATCTTTTCAATGTTCAACGACATCTTTGCGGGCGCGGGCGGCGCCGCTCGCGGTCGGCCCGACGGGCCAAGTCGCGGTTTTGATCTCGAGACGCAGGTCGCCCTGACCCTTAAAGAAGTCGCCACCGGCGCCCAGAAGGAAATCGAGTTCACCCGCCATGATCATTGCCCCACCTGCGCCGGCTCCGGCGCCAAGCCGGGAACCAAAAAGAAAATTTGTACCACCTGCGGCGGCCGCGGACAAGTCATGCAGCGCGGCTTCGGTGGCATGTTTTCCATGGTGACCGACTGCCCCAAGTGCGCCGGTCAAGGGGCCACCATCGAAAAGCCCTGCCCGGATTGTCGCGGCAGCGGACGAACACTGCTCAAACGCAAAATCATGGCGAAAATTCCGTCGGGCATTCATGATGGGCAGGCGGTTCGCATTCGCGGTGAGGGAGAACCGGGTGATGATGGAGGCCCGCACGGCGACCTGCACGTCTACGTGCGGGTGCAACCGCATGCATTTTTTCAGCGCGACAAAAATCACCTTTTGCTCGATTTACCCGTAAGTATGGTTCAGGCCGCCCTGGGGGCCGATATCGAAATCCCCACCATTTCAGGCAAAGCCATCCTGCACGTTCCGCCCGGCACCCAGCCCGGCGATTTCGTTCGTTTGAAGGGCCTCGGTCTGCCCGATATCGATGGCGGCCGCAGCGGCGACATCATCGCACGCATCATCGTTGAAGTGCCGCGAAAGCTTGGCAAGGTACAGGAACAGCTCCTTCGGCAGTTTGCCCAGATCGAGGATGAGGCGGTACTGCCCGCACAAAAAAACTTTTTTGAAAAGCTTCGGGATTATGTCGTCGGCGACCACGCGCCACCGTCCGAAGCCAAGCCCTGATAAATCAGACCAATCATCGGAGATATAAACATGAGTCATAAACAATCAGAAAAAAGCGGTGACGCAACTCAGAGCGAGCGGCAGGCCGCCGACGCGCGGGAAGCTCAGGGCTTTTCAGGCGATGAAACCTCGCCGCCGGATATCGCGACGGGCGGCGGAGAAATAAATGAATTGCGCACGCGCGTGGCCCGCTGGCAGGCAGACTATGAAAACCTGCGCCGCCGCTCCGCCAAAGAATTGCTCGACGCCCGCAAACTCGCCGAAGCCGATTTCGCCAAGGCCATGCTCGCCGTGGTCGATCATTTTGAAATGGCGCTTTCCGCCGGCTCCGTTCAGGCCGACGCCAAAAGCATTCTCGATGGGGTGCGAATAACCTACGATGAACTGACCGGAATCCTTCAGAAGCGCGGCATTGAATCGTTCGACCCCGTGGGGGAGCCATTCGATCCGTTCTGTCATGAAGCGATCGCAACCGAAGCATCCGACCGCGTGCCGCCCTCGACAGTCATACAGACTTTGCAGCGCGGTTATAAATTCGGTGATCGGGTTCTCCGGTCGGCCAAAGTGAAAGTTTCAGTCGCCAAGGGTGAATAATGGCCATGGCGGCCAAACTAAAGAGATGAACATGCCAACATATGAATACAAATGTGCTGCGTGCGGTCATGCGTTTGAGGCGTTTCAACCCATTTCTTCCAAACCGCTGAAAAAATGTCCCCATTGCGGAAAAAATTCGGCCCGGCGCCTGATTTCCGCCGGGGCGGGTATTATTTTCAAGGGAAGCGGCTTCTACGAGACCGATTACCGCTCGGAAAACTACAAATCGGGCGAGAAAAAAGAAGCCCCTCCCGCAGACCCGACCAAAAAGGCGCCGGCCGGCGCAGCGCAAGCCGCGGCCCCAGCCGCTTCCGAGCCAGCACCGCCGCCCGCCGCGAAGGCCGCCGCACCGGAAGCAAAAGCCGCCGAGCCACCGAAACGAAATGGAAAGTCAAAGTCCTGAAGGTCCCTATGCCAGCATCCCACAGCCGATCCGCACCAATATGCCCCATATGCAAAGCTGCGGCCGTGCCCCCGGACGACTCCGCCTTTCCCTTTTGCTCCAAACGGTGCCAACTCATTGATCTTTCCCGTTGGATGGATGGCTCCTACAGCGCATCGCGCCCCTTTAACCCCGGCGACCCCGCGCCCGCCGATGAAACGGCATCAGATGAGCTGCCCCCCGATGAAGCGGCCCCCAATTGAAACAGCCCCCCGGTGCATCGCCGCTCTGGCCGAAGCCCTCTCGGCTGAACCGCCATCCAGTAAATCGCCGAGCCTCTGCCGTTTCAGCTCACCTGAAACTTCGCGATGGCCGCCGCACGCGCCTGCCCGTGATCCACAATTGGCGCAGGGTAATCTTCGCCAATAATGCAATGGCAATCGCGCTGCATCGCCCCATCCATCCGCCACGGTTCATGCACGAATTCATCGGGCACCGTGGCCAGCTCGGGCAGCATCGACCGCACGAATTTGCCCAGCGGGTCGTACCGCTGCCCCTGGAGCACCGGGTTCATAATGCGAAAGTAGGGGGCGGCGTCGGTGCCCGTTCCGGCGCTCCATTGCCAGCCGCCCACATTACTCGCCTGGTCATAATCCATCAGCCAACGCATAAATTGCCGCTCGCCAAGTCGCCAGTGCGTGTCCAGATCCTTGGTTAGAAACATGGCGGTGATCATCCGCAACCGGTTGTGCATCAGGCCCGTCGTGCGTATCTGTCGGATGGCGGCATCCACAATCGGATAGCCCGTCTGCCCCTGCTTCCAAGCCTCGAATAATTCCGGCCGATCGCTCCACTGCAAATGGCGGTACCGATGCTGAAATGGCTCGCACACCGTGTGGGGAAAATGGAAGATCACCATCTTGTAAAATTCCCGCCAGATTATTTCGGAAAGCCAATGCTCCGCGCCCGCGCAGCCGCGGAACGCCCCCTGCTCTGCCGCAGCCTGCACGCATTGCCGAACCGAGATGGTTCCCGCGCTCAGGTGGGCCGACAAAAGCGATATGCCGGTAATGGCGGGGTAGTCGCGATCCCGTTTGTAAAAGCCGATGCGGCTATCCGCAAATTCGCCGAGCATTTTTTGCGCCCCGGATTCGCCCGTCGCTATCGGTATTCTCACCGCTGCATAACCCAGCGCTTCGGCCGTCGGTATTACATCGGCCGCCATGGGGTGGGGACGCAGCGCGGCGGCGATGGGCCCCGGCGCGGCGGGGTGGGAGGAAAATTTCGCCAACCAAGCTTTTTTGTATGGTGTAAAAACGGTATACGGGTTGTTGGAACCGGTCAGAATCTCAAATTCGTCAAATATCACGGCATCTTTCAATGCCGCTATCTCGATGCCCGCCCCGGCGGCATATTTTGCAAGCCGCCGATCCATGGCGAGTTGATACGGTTCGTAATCCTTATTAAACGTGATCAGCTGCGCGCCACGGGTCGCGGCAATTTCCAGCAGCGTCTTAACCGGGTCCGTCGAACGGACAACCCGCAGCGGAATGTTCAGTTTCGCCAGTTGATCCTTAAGTTCACGAATCGCATCCAGCCAGAACGTGGCCTGATGTGGCCCCATCTTCCCCATGGCCGCCGGAAACCAGCGATCATCGATAATAAATACGCCGATCACGCTTGATGCGCGGCGGGTGGCCAGGGAAAGAGCGGTGTTGTCATGAATCCGGAAATCGCGCCGGAACCAGTGAATTGCGTTTTCCAAGTATTGACTTCTCCTGCCGTTGGGGTGCACGACGCATTGTAGGCAGCATGAAAACGCGGGGCGTCCGAGAAAATGCCCGGTTCCCCCCATTGGCTCCGCCTGACCCCCATTCGCTCCGCCTGGCTCCGGCTGGCCCTAATTGGCCCCGCTTAACCCGCATGCACGGGGCAGAATGCCGTCGCGGGCCACCCTTAGCAACATGATGCCCGGTGCCTCGTTATACTGATACAGGTATTCGGACAGGCTCCTCGGCGTTTCGGGGTTTTTTTGAAATGTCAGCGCTAACTCCATCCGATTTCGGCGACGGCGAGCCCCCCCGCGCCGGTGATTTTGCCTCCGTCGCCCAGCAGCTTGAGCAGGTCGGTGCCCGGTTCCGATTGGCGATGCTTTTTGGTGCGATGGGCAAATTCCTTTCCGTCGTTGTGCCATCCATCGTCGGCTTGATTCTTCTTGCCGGGCTTTTGCCGCTGCCCACCCTCATGCTCTGGCTCGTCATCGCGGCGATGCCAATCATCATCGCATGGGGCTATTGGCGCTGGCTGCACCCCATCATTTTTCTCCGTCCTGGCTATGGGCAAATAGCGCGCTGGGTGGAGTCACAAAATGCGCTTCGCACCCAAACCGATGCCCCCTCCGCCGCCCACACCGCGCTGGATAATAAGCTGATCAACGCGGTTTTGCTTTCCGATGAGCTTGACCAGCTGACGGCCCACCCGCCCGACCGCGGCGACATGCGCCCCCTGCTGATTCCACGCGTGCTCAAAGAGATTGCCCGTGATCTCGATCAGGCCGAGCTCGCCCGCTATGTGCCATGGAAAGCCCAGGGCCGCTCCTGGCTGCTCGCCGCTGTCATGCTGCTGGTTTGTGCGATGATTATTGGCGGCTTCCATAGCGCGATGGCCCGCGGCCTATCGGTACTCGCGTCTCCCGGGAGATTTGTTCCCCGCCAGGGCACCGCGGAAATATTGGCCGTCACACCCGGCGATGCCACGCTGCTCGCGGGCCAGCCCGTCATTTTCACCGTTCGCGTCAAAACCCCGCATCACCACATTGTAACAACACATGTAAATATATTGTATTCTGATGGCCGCCGCCAAAGATTGCCCATGCATCTTTTTGGGCAGAACAATTCCAGCTACGCCTATCAGTTATCCAGCGTGGCTTTAGGATTTACTTACGTTATTTCCAGCGGCGGCACGCAAAGTCAGCGCTACCATGTGACCGTGCTGCCCAAAATTGACCTCACCACCCTCGCCGCCGTGGTAACACCCCCAACCTACACCCATCCGGCCAAGCCCCATGCCACCGTGAACATCGTCGGCAATAAGAATAATCCTGATCCCGGCACCATTACCGTCCCGCAGGGCAGCCTGGTGAAATTGCTCGTTAATCTCAGCGCTCCGCTGTCCAACGACACCCTGACCATGCAGCTCTCCAGCACGCGCACGATGAATCTGCATTCCTCAAACGGCCAAAGTTTCAGCAGCCGCCGCATCCTGATACTTAAATCTCTCCGCTACCGCTTTCTCATCAGCGATGGCTCGGGCAGTGTGCTCCAAACCTTCCCACGGGGCATCCACGGGCACTTCTACATCACCAGCGTGACCGATCAGCCCCCCATGGTGCATGTGATTGTGCCGCACCGAAATGTATCCGAAGCACCCGGCGCTTCATTGCCGCTGAAAGTCAGCGCCACCGATGATCACGGCATCACCGCCATCACCTTGCAATTGGCCAAAGCCGCCCATCGCTTTAAAACCATCCGCCGCTGGCCAATCGGCCCGGCTGAAAATGGTCGCCCCGCCACCGCCGTCACCATCCCGCTTTTACTGCCGCTGCCCGCCAACCAATATCCCGCCGGCCAAACACTTCGCTACCGATTTACCGCACAGGACAATCGGAATATACCGGCCGCCACGCCGCCACTAGGCCCGCAAATGACCAAGGGGCATATCTTCAAAATTATAATGACCATCCACGCCCCCCTTTCGCCGCGTAAAATTCACGCCTGGCGCCGGTTGATCGCATTGATCCAGCGGATGATTGATCGCCAGCAATCGCTGATTGTCCGGGCCAACGCCGTCATGCCGCTCACCGCGATCGCTCAGATTCAATCCGATGCCAGCCTGCTGGCAACTGATCAGCAGGCGCTGCGGCAGAAAATGCTCCGCACGGTTACAACGTTTCCATTTTTAACTTCGATGCGCACCATTAAGGCGGCGATGCACATACTTGCCGATGGCGATGCGCTGCTCGCCGTCACCCGGGCGCAGGAATGGAGCCATGTACAAGTGACCGCAGCGGCCGCGCCGTTGGAGCATACGGTGCATCGGCATCAGCTCAATACCCTCAATGCGCTTCAGGCGATGCTCAATTTGGCCAAGGCCAAACTCACGGGGGTGGCATCCAAAATTTCCCATCAGGGAAGCAATTTTAACGATCAGGGACGCCAGCAATGGAAGCAGCTCGCACTGGAATTGAAAAAATTTGAAAAGCAGCAGCGCGATGTGATGAATACCTCCATGCGGCTGGCACAAAAGCCGATCAGTCAATATGACGCCAAGGATAAATCGCAGCTCCTTCACGCCCAGGCGCTGGCCGATAAATGGTCCAAATTTCTCAATCAAAAGCTCGTCAACATGAGCAACCTTACCGAACAGGATCAGGCCAATGCATCGCTGAAAGATGATCTCGCGGAAATGAATGTGGCCCTCGCCATGGAAAAAGGGGCGCTCAAAATCAAGGCCATGAAAATCGCCACCCCGCTCGAGCAGGAAGGCCTGGAAGATGCCAAAAAGCTCACCTCCAACATTGAACAGTGGCTGATGCAAACCCCCGACACCATGAAGTGGGAAATGGAAGAACCCGTCGCCCAGAATGATGTGCCCGACCCCCCCTTACCCGCCGAACTGCACGATATGATCGGCAAACTGCTCGAGCATGAAGAAGATATGACGCAGAACATGGAAAGCCTCGGCAGCAAATGGAATGATTCAATCAACAAAGGCAACGGCTGGGGTGCTATGGACGGCCCCATCAGCGATATGAGCGCCCAAGGGGTGACCGGCAATCAAATGCCCAAAAATGATGAGATTCAGGGCCGCAGCGGCTCCGGCCGCGAAGGCCGCGCCAGCGGCGAAATGGTCGGCGCCACCGCCACCGATAAGGGGGGCCGCCGAACGCCCACACGCCTGACGCACGATGCGTTCGCGTCGGGCAAGATCAACGACAGCTCAAAACAACCGCCGGGCGGTGCCACCGGCGGCGGTAAAAAAGCCGGCTTCAGCGGCGAAGGCCTCGAAGGCCCCGCACCGCTGGGAATGCAGAAAAACCTAAAGCGCCTCGCGGGCGCTCAGGCTCAGTTGCTTAACCAAACCGAGCGGCTGCGGCTGGAGATGCACGCCGCCAATTTTCATAATTTCAAACTCATTGAGGCCGCCGTCCTTATGCAGAATGCCAAAAAGGCCCTCAACGCCTACCAATACCACACCGCGCTGATCTATCAGAAAATGGCCGTTCAAGATCTGGCCACCGCCAAACTGCTCGCGGGCGCTCAAGCGCACATCGCGATTGATAACACGGGCAAGATCGGCAAGAAGCTTCATCATCTTTCAGATTCCGCCACCGGCGAATTGCCCAAAGGCTATCAAGACCCCGTCAAGGCATATTTCGCCAAACTTTCGCAGTCCGGCCAATAAACTTTAATGACAAGCTTCCCGCACCCCCGCCCCCCCCCCCCCACTCCCCCCGCCCTACCCATTCCCCCCCCCCCCCCTACACCTTACTCCC
>JAJZGD010000059.1 GCA_021804985.1 Planctomycetota bacterium | reverse complement strand
AAACTTGATGAGGGCAGGTGGTACGCCGGCGTTGCATTTAATTTTCCCGTCCTTGCAACCGGGCATCATCAATGGCCGAGCGGGGTCCAGCAGGCGGGTTGCAGCTATCGGCGGAATGTTCGCGGCCATTTTGGCCTTCGGTTTGATGGCGTGTCCATCGCGGGGGGCCGTGGGGCTGATGCCGGAGATGAAATTTCGTCCACCGGCGGTGCCGCTCGTTACGTTCGACCCGTATATGAGCATCTGGTCTGAGCACAACAACCTGGCCAATCATCCGACGGTTTACTGGGATCACCGCCGGCAAAATCTCATCAGTCTGATCCGAATTGACGGCAAAGCCTATCGGCTTATGGGGGGCGAACCGCAGTTGTCCGATTCGCTTCATCAGATCAGCGTGGACGTGCAACCGCTTAAGACCGTCTATATTTTTCAGGGGCACGGCGTGCGCGTGCGGTTGTCGTTCCTGACGCCGCGAATCCCGGGTGATCTCGCCGCGCTGACGCAGCCGGTGACTTACATTAACTGGACGGTGCAAGCCACCGATGGGCAATCGCACCAGGTGGAAATATATTACAGCACCAGTTCGGCAATTGCGGTCAACCATTCAGCGGAGAAAATTGTATGGGCCCGCAAACACTTTGGCCCGCTCGTGGCGCTTAAATGCGGAACACCCAACCAGAATTATTTTGACATCTCGGGCGACCCCGTCGGCCTTGATTGGGGCTACATATACACGGCGGCACCGGCGGCCTCTTCGCTCAATGCGTTCATACCGGTGAAGACCGCATTGAAGCAATTCATCGCCACGGGAAAGCTTCCCACGACCGATGCAAGCCACGCGGCGCAAAGGGTCAGCGATGGCCGCCCGGTTGAGGCGTTCGTCTTTAATCTCGGCAAGGTGGATTCGCGGCCCGAAAACCGCACAGTCATGGTCGCTTACGATGAAGTGTTCGCCATCGATTATTTTAATGAATACCTCCGGCCCTACTGGCGAAAAGGGGGCGTGACGCCGTCGGCGATGTTTCAAAATGCGTGGAAAAAATATCCTGCGTTGAAACACAAATCTAAGCAGTTTGACGCTGAAGTGCAGCGGGATGCGATTCGGATTGGCGGCCGAAAATATGCGGTCATTGCATCCCTGGCCTATCGGCAGGCCTTGGCGGCGATGGGGATGGCGGCCGACCGGCATGGTCAGCCGTTGGTATTTACCAAGGAAGAGACCAGCAACGGGGATATTGCGACGGTGGATGTTATTTTTCCGGCGTCTCCATTATTTCTGCTTTTTAATGCGCAAATGGAAGCTGCCTCCATCGCGCCCGTGCTGGTGTCTGCCGAGACGCCGAAATGGCATTATGCCTGGGCACCCCACGATTTGGGAACCTATCCGATTGCGCACGGCCATTACAACACCGGCGGCGAAACCATGCCGGTCGAAGAAAGTGGAAACATCATCATCATTGCTTGCGCTATTGCGGAGGCGGAAGGGAATCCGCGTTTTGCTGCCAAATATTGGAATCTGCTCGGTCACTGGGTTCAATTTCTGCGGAAGTCTGGCTTTGATCCGAAGCGGCAATTAAGCACCAACGATTTTTTAGGCAAGATCGCCCACAATGCGAATTTGTCGGTCAAGGCGATCATAGCGATGGGCGCGTATGCGAAGCTTTGCCAGATGCGCGGCCTTACGGCAGAGGCGGCAAGCTATCAGCGGTTGGCCCATCGCTGGGCAATTAAATGGATGCACATTGACCGCGACGGAAATCATTACAAGATGGCCTTTAATCAGCCGGGCACATGGAGCCAACTGTACAACCTTGCCTGGGATCGCGTTTTGGGGCTTCATATATTTCCGCGGTCGGTACGCCGGCGCGAAATGAAATTCTATATGACGCAGCTGCATACCTATGGCCTGCCGGATCGCAGTACGGTCACTCAAACCAAAACAGATTTTTCGATTTGGACGGCCACTTTGGCCACCCGTCGATTAGAATTTAACGCGATCATCGGCCGCATTTATAAATTCCTGGATAAAAGCCCCGGCCGCGTGCCGCTGGCAGATCAATATGGAACGATCCGCGCATGGGCCGGTATGCATGCGCGCCCGGTGATGGGCGCCGCCTTTTTGCCCATGATGGCCAATCGGGGTATGTGGATGAAATGGGCCCACCGAGCCGGCCCGATCGGCAATAATTGGGCCTCACTGCCGCCGTCGCCGGTGAAAGCCGTCATTATCCATACGTCCCGGCATGCGCCGGTGATGTGGCACTTCACCATTCAAAAGCCAGGCTCGGGTTGGTATGGCAAAAAGTTTGACGCCTCGGGCTGGAGGGTTGGCGCCGCCGGCTTTGGCACAAGCGACCCCGGGGTTACGCCCCGAACCACCTGGACAACAGATAACATCTGGCTTCGCAGACATTTTATTCTCCATACGCATAATCTCACGCATTTGGCGTTTCTCACCTTTCATGACCAAGGGATACAGGTCTACATTAACGGCGTGTTCGCCGGGGCGGCATCCGGCTATTCAACGTCCTATGTCACCATTCCCATTACCAAAGCGGGGCTCGCTGCCCTGCACCCGGGAAAAAATGTCATTGCGGTTCACTGCCACCAGACGGTCGGAGGCCAATTCTTTGATCTTGGTATTGTGCGAACGCACAAATGGGTCGATTGGTGACGATGCGCTCCGGCGGCTACCGCGGCTCCTGGGCAGGCTCCGCAGGTGGCAGTCGCCCGATAAAGCGTGCGGGCCGGCGGAAAACGGAACGGTTCGTGGGCTTCCGATGGGCCAGGCCACCGCGTCCATGACATTGCATTTGTCCCCGCGGCGTTGACGTTGATCGTAGTCAGTGGTATGACACAGAGCGCAGGCGCAGGAACAGATATTTTAAGGCTGGAGCGAACGTGGATTTCAACTCAGTCCGGAGCGTGTCGGTAGGGATAGCAAAGCCGCAAAACCTGGGGCAGGTGGGCGCGCGTCGCGCTTGGCGACCGCTCATTGGGGCGGTGGCGGCGGCGTTGTCTACGCTGGTTCTGACCGGCTGCTCAAATTCACCATCCAATGAGGCGGCGCGCAGTGCATCCAGCGCTTCGGCGAAGGCATCTTATTTGGCATCGACCGCCGGCAGCTTTCGACCTGCCAAAAATTTCCCCGATCGATTTGGCGTACCATTAACTACAAGCGAACTTCAGACGCGCATGATGGAAGCGGAGAGAAACCCCTCGGCTTATCTGGAGAAAAACGGCACGGCGTTTACTTCTCGTTCCCGTGATCTCCGGCATGCCATAGCGCTTTTAACCCATGCGCTCAGCGATAGCGCCGTGCCTTGGAACTATAAAGAAATGCTGCTGGCTCAGCGGGCTTTTTGCGAGGATCAGCTTGCGAGCCTGCATGTGGAGCAAATGCGGCAGGCGCTGGGCTTGATCTCGCGGCATCTGCGTGCACTCGACTATGCCGACCTTCATTTATCGCATTACGGCCAAAAAATTGCCTATTTAAAAGCTCAGAAAAAGCTTTACGCCGGCCAGTATGCCACCCAACTGGCAGCCGCAAAAACCCGATCTGGCCGGGCAGCCACACACGTTGAGCGGCTGTCAAAAGCGCTCCATCGCCTCACGGTTCACCTCGCTGCCATGAAGACTGGCCGCAAGGGGAAGCTTATCAGCGGTACGCGGCTGGAAATGACTTCCAGGCTTCAAAATGGCGCCTCATCGCTGGAAACGCTGAAGAAGGGGACACGACAGCTGGATTCTGCAGCTGCCATGTCGGTTCCGATTGCGCACCTGGAACTGCAGATATCAAGGTTGAGCTTTGTACTCGCCAACGCGCAGAACATGCAAGCTTTTGCCCATGACCAGGAAAAAGAATTGGCCTTGCAACGCATGGTCGTCAAGAAAATCGCCCGGCGGGCGGGTACGCAACTTACCGAAATGCAGGCCACCGTGCATGCCATCATCTTCGGCGACGCGGCCGATCATTTCGATGTCAGCAGCCAGGCCAAAGCCCTGAACGCGGCGTTGGACGTTGTCACTTCGCAAGAACGGAAGGCGGCTATCTTATATAGCGCTGCCGGAAATGACTTCACGATGGCGATTAATGCCCGTCGCACCGCCTACACCCGCGCCCAGACGCTTCTGGGTGAAAAAATGCACCGATCCAATCCCATGATCATGGCACTCGAAAATAAAAATCCCGAAGCCCTGCTCGAGATATTCAAGGCCGCTTCAACCCTTTCGCAAGCCCAGATGCTTCAGGTTCAGCTGCTGGCCTTGAAGTTGCAGAAATCGGCGGCTGGCTTGTGCGCTTCGGCGTACGGCCTGGTTGATAAGCCATCCCCAATCGCCGCACCGGCCGCGGGTGTTATCTCCGGCCTGCAAAAAACTGTTATTGTCACGTTTGATAATGCCACCGTCAGCCTCGGGCAGGCCAAAGCCGCATCGCCGGATGGTTCTCAAACCAAATGGCTGGAGCCTGCCTACCAATATGCCGTGAATGTTGGAATCGCCAAAAGCTCGACCGATCCGAGCGTGGTGGCCAAGGCTGAAAAATTGGCGATCGCTGCGGCGAATAAGGCCAACAGCCTCAATCCGTCGCTGGATCTGTCCACGAGTTTCAAGCCGCAGCATTAAGACGGCGTACGCGCCAAAGCGGCGTACACGCCCGTTCGAGACCGCTGGCGGCATTTGGCCGGCGTCAGGTGGAATTGGTATCGCGCCCGCGCTCGGATCTGGCATGCGGAAATGCCCCCGAAACGTCTCCCGGAACCGGCTTGGCGCTTACTTGGACGGGCCGCTCCCCTTCAGCAAATTGATGTGAGCCTGCACCCGTTTGATTTCATTTTGAATTTGCAATTTTTCTGCCTCAAGCCTGGCGATGTGCGCTTTGGAAGAAAACCCTTTGTCGTTGGAAATTTGGAATTCAACCTGCAGCGCACGAATCGCTTCATGATCGGCACGCGATGCCAGCAACGAAAGTTCATATCGGCGGGCGGCCGTTGCCATGTTCTTCCGTATATTTTGCTTCATAGAAGCAGCATAGGCTATTCCGCACATCGCCTCATAGTTTCGCGCGCCAGTGCAATGGTATTCTGCCTTGATCATGGCGATCCATAAGTGACGGGGATCATGCGGTGCTATTCCTTCATACTTGATCTTCCAGTACTTCAGGTATTGCAGATTCGAGAATTTAAGATAGTTGCTGCGCGCCGCAATTTCCGCTGCCATAATTGCCCGGCGCTGGCCGGCCTGCGAACGGCCCAACTTGCTCATCGCCAGCTCGGCCTGCCGGTAATTTATCCAGGCCTGATCGGCGGCGACATTCTCTTTGAGATGCTGTAAAAAGTTTTGGGCCTGCGTTTGAATCTGCTTGAGGCTGTGGCTTTGCGTTGCCGAAAAAGAGCCATGTTTCGCACTCCATCGGACAAATGCATAAGTGATGCGGGCGTATCCATATTGCAGCCGGGCCGCCTCAAGCCGGACCCGTGGCGAAGTCTGCCACACTTTTTGATTGTGGCTGACGGCCTGCCATAGGGTGCGGCGGGCGCGATCAATCGCCACAGCGACGGGCATCATCTGCCGTACCACGGGCTTAATCGATGAACCGTGCCAATACTTCAGCACGGCGCGAAGCAAACCTGCCTCAGAAACCTTCCGAAAAATAAGGTGGACCGGCACTTTGCCATTGCTGTTAAAAATGGACATCGGCACCAGCCGCGTATTGCGATAGAACCGAATATCCGGATATATCCAATTATCAGTACATAAACTGTGGTCGAGCAGCGCCTGCGATTGACTGCGGATACCGCGAAAATTCATAGCGATCTGCGGATCGTTAAACAAAATGGTGCGCGGTGTAACGCGCTGTCCCGGCTTGCTGTCGTGCAGTTTTGCCGGCAGCTGGTAAATTCCGGGAGTTCCCAAATAAATCCAGCCCAGGGGGCCGGCAGATCGTGACCAGCCGTTAAATCGGATCAGCTCATCCAGCGGGAATATCTGCATTTTGCCGTGCAGCATAAACTTCGCGAGGATTAAAACGGGCTGCCCACGGATCTGGCCGAAAAGCTTAAAGTTGGGCGCCCATTTCGTCGCGGACAGAAATCCAATTTTCTTCATCGCTCCCCGCAATATGGTGCGGGTGGTGGGAATGCTCAAAACGGTTTCATGCAGAAAGTTGCTCGGGCGCCCGCAAACCGCTACGTCCAGCCAATTGCAGAGGTGTTCATTCCAGAACGCCGCCGGAATGGAAAACGCATGGCTCTTGGGAATAAACGCAGGGCCGACGAGGCGGATCAACTGCGCATTTGGCTTGGCCGCATGCTTAGTCATTGCGCCAGTCCGCGCGGATACCGGAAGGCATAGGCCCGCGCTGGCAAGGAGAAAGATCACTGCGGAAGCATGGCGGAGGCCGGCCGGCACTGGCAGTCTGATGCGCTGTGTTAAACTTTCAGTCATTGCAGTTTACCTTGTTCAGCGGCGTGCCGATGGGGTTGATCCGGCGATTTTGGTGCTACGGAGCGCGCCGCAAATTGTCGGCTCTCGCGATCCCATTGGCCCGCATGTTTATGGTTGTCGGAGGGCATCGCTTGGGCTAACCTCTTTCCGCCGGGCTGCGCCCGGGCATCACCAATTGTGATGCCGCTGATTGTACAGGATGTTTCTCCGGTCAGAAGGACTTTATGCGATATGCAAGCATTATGGCTGGCGGTTCGGGCACCCGCCTATGGCCGCTCTCCACGCCCGGCCGCCCCAAGCAACTGCTGCGCTTTATCGCCGGCCGCTCTCTATTAAGCATTTCGGCTTCTCGATTGATGGGGCTGATTGATCCGGCCAATATTTTCGTCTGCACTTCTAATAATTATACCGATCAGATTCACCAGGAATTACCCTTTATCACGCCGTCACAAATTCTCGGTGAACCGGTGGGGCGCGACACGCTCAATGCCGTGGGCTTTTCCGCCGCGATCATCCACAAAATTAACCCCCGCGCGTCACTCGCTATTCTCACGGCGGATCATCTGATTACCCCGGTAAGCACTTTTCAAAGCGTGCTGCGGGCCGCCTTCGATTTTGTCGATCAGATGCCGGAATATCTTGTCACCTTCGGCATAACCCCCACCTATGCGGCCACGGGCTTTGGTTATCTCGAATGCGGCGAAACGCTTTCAGCTGCGGCGCGCGTGGTCACGGCATTCAAGGAGAAACCCAATGCCGAAATCGCGCAAGAATATGTAAAAGACGGGCGGCATTACTGGAACAGCGGGATGTTCGTCTGGAAGACGGCGACCATCCTTGAGCAGATTCGCATCCTCGCGCCCGCATCTTATGAAGGGTTGATGGCCATCGCGGCGAGTTACGGCCAGCCAGAGTTTGTCGATAAGGTTCGGCAGATATACCCCACGCTTCCCAAAATCAGCATTGATTACGCGGTGATGGAAAAAGCGCCTCATGTGGCCACCATGCCCATGGATGTGAAATGGTTGGATGTGGGGAGCTGGAGCAGTTACGCCGAGACGATCACGCCGGATGCAGCGGGCAATCGCGCAGCCACCGCCGATCTGCTGACGCTGGACGCGACCAATATTCTGGCGGTTTCCGATGCACGCCATCTCGTAGCCGTGATGGGCGTCAATGATTTGATCGTAATCAATGCGGGAAATGTGACGATGATTTGCCGGGCCGATCAAAGCGAAAAAGTAAAACTTCTGGCACAGGCGGTCGAAAAGGCATACCCCGATGGATACGCATAAGCACGGAGAAAGCCAACGCGTGATCGGCATCGATTTCGGCCTCAGGCGAATCGGGCTCGCGATCGGCGATACCGAGTCTGGCCTCGCAACGCCGATGGGCATGATCGAATCACAAACCGATATGCAGGCTGCCGAAATCATCTCTCAGATGGTGGCTCGTGAAAAGGTTGAGATTATCGTCTGCGGAGTCCCTTTTAATGACGACGGCACCGCAGGCCCACAGGCCCGGCGTACCATGGCATTTATTGATTTCCTCCAGCGGCATACCGGCCGCAGCGTGGTGGTGATTAACGAGTTCCTGACCACGCATGATGCCGAAAGCCTGCTCGCCGGCCACTTCACGGCAGCGCAAAAAAAACGCCGGATCGACGCGGTCGCCGCCGCACGAATTTTGCAAAGCTATCTCGATCAAAACCGGCCGTCGGCCGAATCTCAAGACGATTTTTGACGTTTCACGGTTTCGGGCCCGCGATATATGCAGCGGCTGGTGCAGGTTTCAGCGATGGAAATGCTTGACAGCAGGGGCAAGCGGGGCTGAAGCCTTTTCCATATCCAGCGTGCAAGGTGCTCGCTGGTCGGATTTTCCAGGCCGGGAATATCATTGAGGTAGCGATGATCGAGCTGATCTTCCAGCGGCGCAAAGGCGTTCTTGATGTCGCCGAAATCCATCAGCCAACCGGTTTGCGGATCCACCTTGCCCCACACCGCGATCTCTACGCAAAAAGAATGGCCATGCAGGCGCGAGCATTTATGATCCGGCGGCGCTTTGGGCAGGCGGTGGGCAGCTTCAAAGCGAAAATCCTTCCGCAGTTCCACGTTTATTACTTCCGGCTTCTCCATGCGGAAAGTTTACTTCAACGGCGGCCACTCTTACAGTCCGCCGCGGGGGGAATCAAAACGAGGATGCATGGTGCCTTGGTTTACGGCTGCCAGATCTCCGTCGTGGCACAGGTGAGCCGATAGAGGCACGCAAGGCCCGGATGGTGCGGATCTCGCGGCTTACTGCGGCTCACTGCGGCGTAACTGAATCCGCCGCCGGGCCCACTTGGCGGGCCGCCGTACGCTTAAACCACTGCGACAATGCCAGCCGCGTTAATAGCAAGGCGGCCGTGCCGGCGATCAGCCCACACACCAAGCCGCCAACGATCAGATCCGCGGTGAAATTGCCCATCAGATGCCACACGGACTCATGGCCGATGCCAGACCATCCGAGGGCGGGAAATTGCAGGTGGAGCAGCAGATTGCCCGCCATAAGGCTTACCAGCACGGTAAAAATGGTTAAGGGCGGCGCGGATACCTGGGTTGCCAGGATCAGCAAGGGCAGATTCAGGTGAAGGCGGCGGCCCATGTAAATGGCCGTCACGGTTTGGAAACCATAAAATGGGGCAAAGCCAATAAATATGCCCAGTCCCACCGTCGCGGCAATGAGTGAGGATTCAATAGGCTTGCATCCGTCGAGATTAAGAATGCGTCTCCATTGGCGATAATTACTGAGATATTTCCATAGCGATATATCGGCCGGTTTGACGGTGCGGCGGCGCTTCCCCGGCGGAATGGAAAGCACCCGCAGCGTGGTGAGCATGGCATTGACGCGGGCGCCGCGCAGCGTGTCGATGCACGGCCGAAAATGGCTGACGCGTTTTCCCGGTGGGAAGTAAATGCAATCAATCGGTACTGAGCGAATACGGCAGCCATTCCATGCCAGTCGGGCAAGAATTTCGGTCTCAAAATCGAAGCGTTTGGCCACGCACCGCGTATGGGCCGTCGGCGGGAGAGGATAGATTCGCAGCCCGCATTGCGGATCGGGAATGTCTTCGCCGGTTTGCAGCCAAAGCCAAAAACGCGATATGTCGCGCCCGCGGCGACTGTTGGCGGGTACCGGATGGCGATCGATTTGCCGGTCACCAATAATCAGATCGGCGGGGAAAAGCCGGGCAAAATCGGCGAGCCGCCGGGCGTCGCACAGATTATGTTGGCCATCGGCATCCATCGTTAACGCATGACTGCAACCCGAATTGCGGGCGAGCAGAAACCCCGTTTGCAGCGCCGCTCCTTTACCCTGATTGCGAGCGTGCGTATGCACGGATATCCGCATTTTGCCGTCAGCCGCTTGTATGGCCGCTGCGATGGCAGAGGGCGTTGCGTCGGTGCTGCCATCATCCACGATGATCAGGGGGTAATCAGCGAGTGTCTCTGCGATGTCCGCGATCACCGAACCGACCGATTTGCAGTGGTTGTACACCGGCAGCACCACCGCGAGTTTTATGGCGGATAGTGTTGTCGGCGGCAACGGTTCGCCGGGCCTGTGCGTTTCTAAAATCTCCACTTCGCTGGCTTGCATGTGTTCCCCGTCTATGGCAGTCAGCGCGACGTTTTTGCAAACTTTTCCGTACGCAGGCCGGCCGAACCGACGCTCCGCAAAACCGTATAGTCTGACGACTGCATTGTTCCCACGGCTCTATGGTAGCACAGTCTGGGCACTGCTGGGCGGGCAATACCCAAGATCGGGTGTTACTTATAGAATACGCAAGGTTCGGTGCGAAAAATCGCCGGACTCAACCACAACGAAAGGACCCAAGCTTGAAGCATCATATCCTACTTGCCGCAGGTATTATCGCGGCCCTGTCGTCCGCCGTTTGCCTATCCGCTAAACCCGCCGCCACCGCTTCCCGCCCTGCCGCCGTGGCAAAGGCAAAGCCAAAGCCGGGGGGAAAATATTTTAATCCGGATCCCGCCAAATTCATGTTTGAAAACAAACTGCGTCCCGGCATGATCGGCTACGGCCTGACCGTTATGCGCGGCGCAAAAATACAAAAATTTAAGGTCAAAATTATCGATGTGATCAAAGATTTCAGCGTCGATATGAATGTCATTCTCGTGCGGTGTTCCGGCCTGGGGCTTAAAAAGTCGGGCATTATCGAAGGGATGAGCGGTTCGCCGGTCTTTATTGACGGAAAACTCATTGGGGCCATCGCCTACGGCTGGCCCTATTCCAAAAGCCCCATTGGCGGCGTGCAGCCCATTCGGCAAATGCTGCAGATACCGCTCCCCGGAAAAACCCATTCGCCGCGCGCGGGCGCCGGTGGTGCAATCTCCTGGCTTTTGCGCGATGCAAATCGGGCGGACGCGCCGGGCTGGCGCAGGCTGATTGCCAAAACTTATTCAGGCGTCATGTGGCGAGCCGATGCACGCAGCCGCCTGCCATCCCACCACGCCAATGGCTTGCAAACTTTGGCCACACCCTTGATGGTATCAACCGCCAATCGCGCCGTTCTGCGGTTTATTCGCGGCGGCGTGGCGGGCTCCGGCTTGACGGCCGTGGCGGCCGGCGGCGCGGGCGTAACTTCAAATATCGGCGGCCAGGCACTTCTTGCGCCCGGCGCACTGGATTTGCGGCCCGGCGCGGCTATTTCAGTCCCCTTATTATCCGGTGATATGGATATGTGTGCCATCGGCACCGTTACCGCGGTGATCGATAAAAGGGTTTATGCCTTTGGCCACCGCTTTTACGCCCAAGGCCCCACCCACTTTCCCATCGCCGGAGCCTACATTTACCATATCCTTCCCCTCGTCACCTCATCATTTAAACTTGGGGATGCCGCCGGCCCCATTCAGGGTTCACTTTTGATGGATCAGGAAACCGGAATAATGGGCGTTCTCGGGCCTAAGCCGGTTCCCGTGCCTATTACCGTAAGTGTGTCCTATCATCATCCGGCATGGCATAAGGTGTTTCATTACCAGTTGTATCCCAATCGCAATACCACGCTTGAATCCATTGGTGGGGCGATTCTCGGCAGCATGGATGCCAAGCGGAATTTGACGAAGAAAAATGGCAAATACACCGTGCATATTCGTGGCGATATCCGCTTTTCCCACTTTGCCCTGCCGGTGGATTATCAGGCCACCACAGGCAATTTCAGCCCCCTGAATGTGCTTTTGCCCATTGCGCTTCTCAACGACAATCCATTTCATGATCTCAAACTCAAATCCCTGCACTTTTCCATTTCATCCCGCGCCACTTCACACGCCGTTGCGCTTATTTCTGCGGGAGTCAAACGGCGCGTGGTACAACCGGGCGGCACCATTGTCATCAAAGCTCGCCTGAAGCCCGATCAGAAGCCCGGCTTTACCGCCATCATTCGGCTGGCAATTCCCGCGAGCACGCCCGATGGCACCTACAATCTTCAGGTTGCCTCGGCCACCAACCTGCTGCTGGAAAACTCCCAGACATTTCCGCAGTTCTTCGCTCCTCAAAATATTGCAGCGCTCAAGAAATCGGTTCGCTACATCACTTCATTTAGCGCGAATCGTATTTATGCCCAGTTGGTACTCAATACCCACGGCCTGACGATTGGCAGCACCTCGCTGCCGAATTTGCCGGCGAGCCGCATAAGCATCCTGTCGCAGAATCCGCCGGAAATGGTCTATCCGCTGCCTGATTTTGTCGGTACCAGTGTGCCTTTGTCGGGGGTCTTATCCACCGGCGAGATGGATATTCCCATTACGGTCAAACGCCATCCCTTTGGGCGGTTTGCAGGGCCGGTAAAGGCTCAACTTCCGCCCAATATGAACTTCCCCCAGTAATAAATATTTTTTCTATCGGTATTTTTGTTCGTAGATGATTCAAATTGATGCCTGGAGACGCCATGAAGTTTAAGTCCCTCTTCCCGTCCGCTCTGGTTCTTGCCGTCATTATTGGTGCGGCGTTACTCACCACTGCGACGGTGCGTGCCGTGCAGGTTCGCCAATGGACATTTAATACTGAAGGCAGCTATGCCAAGGGCCACTTCGTGCATACGGCCGTCAATAACTATGGCGAGCTTGCACTTTGTCCCGGTCTTAAGGCCTTGGTGCCGCACCCGATTTCCGGCCTGGTGAACGCCGTGACCATGGCCGCCAATGGCACGCTTTATTTCGGCACGTCGCCCGCCGGAAAAGTTTATGCGCTTTCCAAGGGAAAACTCTCCGTGCTGTTTTCACCGCCCGCGGGCGAACGTCAGATACTGGCCCTGCAGCTTGCCGGTGCGCACCACCTGCTTATTGCGGCCTGCGGAACGCGTTCACAGCTTTTGGATATGCCGCTGACCGGCGCCCACCCGGTGCCCAAAGTGATTTTTTCGCATCCCGGTGTCCAATACATCTGGGATATTCAACCGGCCAGCGATGGATCAATATTTCTGGCCACCGGCCCGCATGGCCAAATATGGCGCGTCGGCCCGCACGGCCATGCCCACTTGCTCGCCACCTTTCCCGTTCACAATGTCATGGCGCTGGCCCTTACCCATTCGCAGCGGCATCTCATTGCCGGCACCGACGGCGCCGGGCTGGTGGTGAAAGTGAATACCGCCACCGGAAAATCATTTGTGCTTTTGTCCTCCGGCAATGCCGAAATATCCGCCCTTGCGATCGGACGCCAGGGGACGATTTACGCCGCCACGGCATCCCCGGGCCGCGCCAAAAGCAGCGGGGGGCTTTTTGTTCCTCAGGCCAAACCGGACGGTCGACCGGCAGCCGTTTCATCCATGCCTATTGCCGGCGGCAAACCGGGGAAACATGCCGCTATGGTGCATATGGGCCACCTTCCCATGCCCGCGGCGCCTTCGGGTATGCCGCCGACACCTTATCCGGGCGTCGCGGCGAATCAAAAATCCAACTGCGTTTATGCCATTGGCGCCGGTGGCCGCGTTACAACCATCCTCGATGTGCCCGACATGATTCTCAGCATGGTCTATCACGATGGCTCGCTGATATTGGGCACCGGGCCGAACGGACGGATCATATCGTACAACCCGCGCACGCAAACCCAGATACTTCTCAATCGTTTCAAGCAGCACGACATTTTGTCGATGGCTGCAGCGCCCGATGGCACGCTTTATCTCGGCACCGCCAACCTCGGGCAGGTTTACCGCCTTGGGCCCAATCGCGATACGCACGGCACCTATACCAGTCAGGTGCTCAATGCCATGCTCCCCGCCGTTTGGGGTGTTCCTCACGTGCAGGCCCTGGTTCCTGCGGGCACGCAGGTAACGATTCAAACCCGCAGCGGCAATGTTAAAAACGTCGGCGAATTCGCCAGATTCTGGAGCCCCTGGTCCGCCGCCATACCCGCCAATTCTTACCAACCAATTTCCAGCCCGCGTGCCAAATTCCTGCAGTTTCGGCTGACGCTGAATGCCAAAACCGGCCTGAAGTCGCCGGTGGTTCGCGGCGTCCATATTGGTTACCAGCAGATTAATGTTGCCCCGGATATCAGCTCGATAACCGTCTCGCCGCTGAGAAATGGCAAACATCGGATCACCATTCAATGGCATGCGACCGATCCCAACGGAGATACTTTATCCTACAGCCTGTACTATCAGCAGCAGGCAATGCCGGTGTGGATAAAAATTGCCAAGGCCATTTCGGACAAAACTTATGCGTTTAATACTTCCGGGCTGCCCAATGGCAATTACCGTGTGAAAGTGGTGGCCAGTGATGCTCCATCCAATCCCCTTTCCAGCGCCCTGGAAATGGCCAGGGAAAGCAATTGGTTTACCGTTGTCAACACCGCCCCGAAGATTACCAACCTGAAAGCCGTCCAAATGGCGGGCCGACGCGTTAAAATTACCGGCGTTGCCCATGGCCGGCTTGTCGCGATAACCGCGGTCGCCATAAAGGTTGATTCCGGCAGCCATTGGCAGCCTGCGGCTTCATCGACTAGCATATTCGATTCTCCGCTGCAGGCGTTCTCGGCGGAAACAAGGGTTCTTTCGATTGGCGCGCACCGTATCGTTGTTCGTGTAACGGATGCCGAGGGCAATCAGACGTTCCAATCGGTGCTGGTCAATGTGCATGGCTGATGGCGGAAAACCCCGGTGCAGCCGGCATTTATGAAGACGGAGTTGCAAACGTGCATTACCCCCATAAAGTAAGCAATCGAAAGCGGGTACGTAAACTTGGCTTTCGCGCCCGCATGAAATCAAAAAAGGGACGCCAGATGCTCAACCGCAAACGGCGCGTGGGACGCTCCGTGAATTCGGTTTAGGAGCCTGTCCGAGTAATGGCCGGGGCGGGGTGCTTGTTGGCCCCCCGCGTTTGAACGCGGCCATGGCCGGATGGTTTTGGTCGCGGCCTGATTTCCCAAGCTTTAAAGGCGTAAACGGGCGATGAACTCACTGGCCAGGTTTGCTGCCGTCTTGACGGGTGCCGCGTTCGCTACCTTCTGCGGTGGCTGTAAGTCGTTTGGCCCGCTGACCATCAAGCCGGTGCATAGTTCCGCAGTAGCCCTTGAGCCGCAGTTCACCGAGGGCTTTTACCGCGTCACGCGCGACCACACGTACGACTTTTATCTGCAAACCTCAACCGCCGCGGCCAAGGGAAAAAAGGCCGCCGTAAAACAGATTGCCATTATTCGGGTCTTCTGGCGCCCCATTCCCGGGATCACGCCGATTCTTTCCAGCTCCATCAACGCCACCATCCGCTATATCGTCATCACGCCGGGCGGGGTTGGCATGTATCAGGGGGGCGGATTTGTCAGGCTGTTTAACGCGCGCGGTGCAAGGGTCATGCACGCGGCGATTGTCGGCGGCGACCTGCGCCTGACCGGCGCCAGCGGCTATTTTAAAGATGCGCTTGGGCCATCACGCATTCGGGGAAATATTCGCGCCGTGCATTCCGCGATGAAGGAAATCAATCTGGCGTTGCGTGCCCGGCGGGCAGCCTTCGCCGCGTCGTACGTGGATCGATTTAAATAAAGCGCGCCCAACCAGTTGGGCGGGGGTACGCAACGAAATTGGCATCCGCGGCACAATGGGGTGTGGTCATTTAGCCGGCGGCATGGCGCCGCCGCGATGGCGTCATAACCAGTGCGGATGTTAACGGTGGGGATCGTTACCGCCAGGCCAAGGTGTCACGCAGTTCCAGCGCTGAGGCAGAAGTCCCTCGCGCTTTGGATTTTCATTGATATATCGAATGACACGCTGTACATCGGTGGCGTGCAGATAGACACACCAGCAGCCCCGCGCCCAGATGGCGGGGCGTCGGGGCGTGCCATGCTGGGCGGGATGGAGGCCCTGGCGGTGGAGTTCCATGGTTGCAAAACGTTTGAAGTCACCGATGACGGTGCGAATATCCGTTGCCGTGCGCCCGACGAACAGGTGGACGTGCCGGGGCATGATCGCGCAGGCGTGTATACGGTAATGTTTGACATTACAAACGGAGGCAAATGCCATGCCGACGGCACGGGCCTGGCGTCCTGAAAAGGCTACGGGTTCGTCCTGCAATGAAGCGTGGGCCGCCTTGCGGCGCTGGATTTGTTCTGGCAGTAAAACGGTGGCGGCAACGGAACGGCGGGTTGCCAGTTTGGTGGCAGAGCCGCCGGCGCAAAACAGATCCCAGGCGGCCACGAATTGAGACCATGACCCGCGCGGATCGTTGGGCAACCAGAAGCCGTAGGTACTGAGGATGCAGTGATAGCCGACAATCATGATCACACCGAGATGCAGTCTACACCGGAATGGGCGGGCGATGTTTTCGAAACGCGCGGGCACAATGCCCGCGGCTAGTGCGATGGAGAGTGTATTGAGTCAGGAGGATGTAAGTTTCTCCCGGATCGATGTTCCGATCCGTAGTCGAAGGTCATTGCGTTGCCGCGA
>JAJZGD010000232.1 GCA_021804985.1 Planctomycetota bacterium | reverse complement strand
GTTTGAGTGATACGGCGGAGAAGGCGCTGGACGCGGGTCACGACTTTCGGCGGGGGGATGTCGATTTAATATTTTTGCATGTGGGCACCTATGCGCTCTCGTCGACGGTGCTGCCAGTGGTGCGGCGTGCGAAAGTTCCGGTGATTATTTTGAACCTTGCCCCCGGCCGCGCGATGGACTATGCGAAATTCAACGCGATCGGCGATCGCACGCGTATGACGGGGGAATGGCTGGCGTGGTGCTCGGCCTGCCCGGTGCCGGAAATTGCCAACGTATTTAATCGCTGCAACATTCCCTTCCATCAGGTCACGGGGGTATTGGAGGGGGACGAAGGGGTTTGGGCGGAGGTTAAGCAATGGCTGGATGCGGCGCGGGCGGCGCAGATCATGGAGCATAATCGGCTGGGGATCATGGGGCATTACTACGGCGGCATGCTGGATATTTACAGCGACCTGACGCAGCAATGCGGCGCTTTCGGCGGGCACGTTGAAATGCTGGAGGTTGATGAACTCGCGAGCCTTTGCGCCGCGGCCGATGCGGATGCGATCACGCGGCGTATCGCCGATTTCCATGAGACATTTGATGTGCAGCATGATTGCGCCCCGGAGGAAATAGCGCGGGCGGCGCGCACCAGCGTGGCACTTGATGCGCTGGCCGAAAAGCACGCGCTCGGTTCGCTGGCGTATTACTACATGGGCACGGGGAACGCCGCCAATGAGGATGCGGTGCGATCCATCATTCTGGGCAATTCACTGCTTACGGCGCGGGGCATACCGGTCGCCGGAGAAATGGAAATCAAAAATGTTCAGGCGATGAAAATCCTTGATGCGCTGGGGGCGGGCGGGTCATTTACCGAATATTACGCCATGGATTACAACGATGATGTGGTGCTTATGGGCCACGACGGGCCGGGGCATATCGCCATCGCCGAAGGGAAAACGAAGGTTCGCCCCCTGACGGTTTATCATGGCAAGGTGGGGCGGGGGCTATCCGTTGAGATGTCGGTCAAACATGGGCCGGTCACGCTGCTGTCGGTGGTGCAAAACGCGGTGGGGCGGCTTTCTCTGCTGATTGCCGAAGGCGAATCGGTGCCGGGGCCGATTTTAGAAATTGGCAACACGAACAGCCGCTATCGGTTTTCGATTGGCGCGCGGGGATTTGTGGAGGCGTGGAATGTTCAGGGGCCGGCGCACCATTGCGCGGTGGGCATTGGGCATGTAGCGGACCGGATTGAAAAATTTGGCCAGCTGATCGGCATGGCCACGATTAAGGTTTGCTGAAGCGCTGCGGTGGGTGAACGCCGGGTTTTTTGCGTTAGCGGTATTTCAGGGCCTTGAGCACGTCCGCAATGGAATATAAATCGCGCAGCACCACGGGCCGGTGGGGATGATGGGGCGAAAAAATGGCAAGGAACGGAATGGACCGGCCGCCAAGCTTTACCAGCAACCCCTGAGCCACGGGATTGTTGGCGGTTAAGTCGGCGCGCAGCAGCACGGCGTGGTCGGTGGCGAAGGCTTTGGATACGGCGGCGCTGTCAAGCACCGTGGCTTTAACGAGTTTGCAGTTGACGCACCAGTTGGCGGTAAAATCGACCACCACCTGGTGGCCATCTTTGAGCGCATGATTCATGCGTGGTACGCTGAAATTTTGCCAGCGCTTACTCTGCACGCTGGCACGGAGAAATTGGTAAACACCCAGAGATGCCACGATCGCAAACACGACCGCCGCGAAGCGGATAAATCGAATGCGAGCCACGGGCATGTCGTAAGTGGGCCATTGGCCCCACATCCAGGCGCTGATGCAGGCGATAAGTGTGATAAACGCGCCGAGGATGATCAGATGGCGATCGGGCAGGGTGCCGAGCAGATAAATCGCGACGCCCACGGTAATTAGCCCGAGGCCCTGCTTGATAAGCTCGGCCCACCGGCCGGTGCGCGGCAAGCGGCTGACGGCGCCGGGGAAGGCGGCGAGCAGGATATAGGGAGCGGCCATTCCGACGCCGACGAGTGCAAAAAACATGACGATGATCAGGATCGGTTCGGATAAGGCCCATGCGATCATAACGCCGAGAAATGGCGCGCTGCAGGGGGTGGCGAGAATGGTGGCGAGCAACCCCATGGTGAACGATCCGAAGTAGCCGCCGGATTTGGCCTCGATGTTGTAGACGGCCCGGGGTAAAGCAAATGTCCAGACGCCGAGCATGGACAGGGCGAGGAGTGCGACGATCACAGCCATGGCAATGACAAAACCGGAATGCTGGAATTGTTCGCCATAAAAAAAGCCCGTCGCGCCCGCCGCCCGCTGCGCGCCGAGCAGCAATGCGATAAAAATGAACAGGGTGAGGACACCGCCGGTGAAGGCAAAAGCGTGCTGCAATGACTGGCGTCGGCTGCCGTGCGCCTGCTGAACCATGGCCATCACTTTTAATGGAATGACGGGGAGCACACAGGGCATGATGTTAAGAATGAGGCCGCCGAGCAGGGCAAACCCGATCAGCGCCCATAGGGGTAGATGAGATTGATTGGCCGGGCGGTAGGTGCGGCTGTGGATCATCGCAGGTGAGCGGGCAGTGCCCAGGGCCGATGATTGAACCGGAGCGGGCGGTGATTTGCCGGACGCGCTGTGCCCCCCCGCCGCTGGAATTATTGGATGGCTTTTAGCGGATCCGGCCGGTGTTGGCGGCGTCTTCAGGTGCGATGTGGCCGGCTTCGTTGGAATCGCGCGGGCGGCGAGAATTGTCAGCTTCACTTCCAGCGGTTGGTTTTGAGGAATGAAGCAGGAATCTTTGTTGCATGCCTGCGTTTGTATGTGAAGGTGAAGTTTCTGATCGCCAGCTGCCGCGGTCGTCGCCACATGAAACGGCACACGGAGGTGCACCGTTCCCTCGTAGACCGAAAGTTTTCCAAGCGGGGTAATAATTTTGGATGCGGGGATATTCAGCGGCCGGGGATAAACGACTTTTCCAAATGTGATGCCCACGGCGGGACGAACGGTCAAAACGGCGGGCACCAGATTGGGGTCGAAGGGCTTATGGCTTTGGACGTGGAAGCCGGGCGTGATGATCAGGGTGACAATCAGCGAGCCGGATTGGCCGGCATGGAGAATCGGGGGTTTGGCGGTGACGTGGGCGGCCACCTGCCCGGCAGTGGGAAATATCTGCGCCCGCAGTGGCCGCAGATTTGGGAGCAAGCAAACGATCAAAATGGCTACGCCGCAAAGGCCGGCGCGCATCGGCAGGCGGCGCAGCCAATTGGGATGACGGCTATTTGAAATCTGATTGCCCATGCCCATTTGTTCACCCATTTGACACGGTCCACGTGCGCCGCGGAAGCGCTTGATCACCACCCGCAAGTTGCCGAATCAGCCGCTGCCTTCGGGGCCTTGTTCGTTCGAGCAACCAAGTATACGCAGGCGCGCCGCCATTGGTTGTTGAGGGTCGCGGCCGGCGTTGTTGGAAAGCCGCAGCGAGCGGGCGGAGGGTTTAGCAATGGCTCACGTGGTCGACATTCTGGTGGGCAGATCGCCGGGGATAACGGGAAGGGCGGCGAGGTCGAAATTTTCCGGTTCGCCGCGAAGCAGCCAAAGCAGTGGTGCGCCGGAAATTTTGCTGGCGAGGTCAAGCACTTCGACGGGTGGCACGCGGCCTTTTTCGTAATAGTTGTAGGTGGAGGGGGAAAGCCCCATCAGGTAGGCAAATTTGGATTGCCCGCGCCGCCCGCAAACCTGCATGCGCACTTGCTTCAGGCGAACGCATATGAGCGCGTAGTCGCCCCGCAGGTGGGTTTGCGGAGTAAGAATGATCATCACCATCTCCCAAGAGAATATATTCCAT
>JAJZGD010000058.1:529-16442 GCA_021804985.1 Planctomycetota bacterium | reverse complement strand
GGGATAAACTTTAGCCGTGGCCTCCTCCACCGAATATTCGGCACGGGCCAAATTTGGGTCGAGCCGTCGGGTGGCGCACGCGAGACCCTCGTTGCGATTTATAATCCAAAGGAATTCCAACAGGCCATTATCGACGGCATACTGGCGTGAACCTTTTGCGGGTGGGCATTTGCAGGACGCGAACGTGGAAGAATGTTCTAACTGCGGCAGGGCAATAGGGAACCTTGAGACCGCTATGGCCTGGCAAAGCCATATTGTCTGCGTTGATTGTTGGCGCAGGCTTAAATCGGAATCAAGCAACCCCGATCGAGACCTTTCCGGCCGCACCATTCACACAAAGATCGTCGGCGTAACCGCTGACGACCATCAGGACAATATCGAACTGCTGGATGAGGGCGAAGCTCTCAAATTAGTGCGCGAGCCGTCAAATCCTCACGACCGCAATGCGATCGCGGTCGAAATCTCCGACGGCGACGCCCTCGGCTACATAAGCCGGGATCTCGCCGCCGAGCTTGCCCCAGCGATGGATGCAGGGCAATATTTTAAGTGCACTGTTACAGCGCTCACCGGCGGCACGGACGAACAGCCTGCTAAGGGTGTCAATATCCTTATCGAGCAGACGGATCGCCCTCCAGACGCGCCCCCAAAGCCCGGCTGCTGCGGTTGCATGGGGTGCCTTGCGATCATTATCTTCTTGTTCGCAATTGGTCTGATTATTTCAGAACTTAAATATTTTTAGGAATTTTTGACATAGTTCCGCACACATGGGTTGCCGTCCCATTGTCCACCACCATTTGCGCCTCGGCTGCCCTGGCCTCAGGGGCCCCTGCGCTTCGGGCTTATCCATCCACAGGAATGACGGTTCTAATCTGAAAATAGTCAAAATCCGCGATTGCTTGTGAACCTCGTAAATCCTGCACACACACGCCCGCCATCGCACCGGTGAAGCCGCCCGCAAAATCCGATGAAAGCAGCGAGAAGTCATGTTTGCCGGGAAACTGTTGCCATATCTGTCCGTCGGCTGACGCCGCAAACGTCACATCGATGCCGTCGATGTCCGCCCGCAAATAGATGCGCTTCCAGTCATTAATCACGAGTTCATCATTGGGATATTCCGTGATCGCACCGCCGATGGTGGTCGCGAGACCGACCGTACGCCCTTTATCTTCATCATGTGTGACACGTAAATAATAGTGATGACGGGTGTCGTAATACAGTACCAATCCGGCGGATTGTAAATAGGTATCGGGATTGAAATCCACGGCGGTTTCAACGTCCGCCTGAAATTCGGTGATGCGCCTCGCAATTAAGCTTTGATGGTGCAGCGACTGCAGCGATTGGCGGCCCCGCAAACGCAGGAACCCGGGCCGTTCCGTAGTGTTCGCCCATGACGATTCAACGGGTATTCGCAAGGCCTGCCAATCGGCAGAAAGCTCCGGTTCATCAAAATCATCACGAACCAAGGTGGGCCGGACCGATGGGGGGGAGGTGGGGTCCGGCAGCGCGCAGGTTGTCTTTGGCGCGTCATCGCCCCCGCTAAGCCGCAGCCAGCCGTCATTCGTCCAATGCACCTCTTGAATCGCAGTTTCGCGCCCCAATGGACAGCGCCGCGGAGGATAAAGCGGACGGCTGCACAGATGGGCGAGATACCAACCACCGTCTGGGGTTTGCACCAACTCGCCATGCCCCGCTTTCTGCAGCGGCAGTGCGGGATGGGTTCGGCTGGTAAGCACAAATGGTTGCGGATCGGGTTCGTATGGGCCCGTCAGCACCTTAGACCGCAGCATAGAGATGCTGTGGTTCCAGTCCGTGCCCCCCTCGGCCAACATGAGGTAGTAGTAGTCTGCATGTTTATATAGATTCGGCCCTTCGATGATGGCGTCTTTTCGGCAGAGATCAAAAATTGGGCCTGTAAGCCGCCCCGCTGAAGGGTCATACTCCTGGAGAATAATTCCTGCAAATCGAAAATGGTCCGGTCGGTGATCCCATTGCATGTTTGTGACCCATTTGCGCCCATCCGCATCGTGAAAAAGGGATGGGTCAAAACCGCTGGAGTTAAGATAAACAGGGGGCGACCATGGCCCGGTGATGGACGGTGCTGTTATTAAATAATTGTTAACATCCCGAAATGGCCCGGTCCGATTGTGCACAATTGTGTACAGAATATAAAATACGCCGTCCGCGAAGCTTAATGCGGGTGCCCATATCCCGCCCGAATCAGGCACGCCCTGCAGATCAGCGAGGTCGGCGCGAGTCAATGCGTGTCCGATCATTCGCCAGTTGGCCAGATCTCGCGAATGGTAGATCGGAATGCCGGGGAACCATTCAAATGTGCTGGTCGCAAGAAAATAGTCCCTTCCCACGCGGACTATGGATGGATCCGGGTTAAATCCCCGGAGTATGGGGTTTTTGGCGGAAGCAGCTTGCTTGGATATCCCAGGATTCACGCTATTAAGTCCTTAAAATTCTCAGGGGCAAATTGGTTCCCGACGCTGCATGTATGTGCGGCATCACCAGAAGAGGCTCGCGCCAGCCGCACACGGCGCGAGCTGCAATGCATCATACTGCGTTCGAAAATATTGTAGATGTTGATGTTGGAACAGGTATCGGTCATGGCTGAGAGTAAGAAAGACGCTGCGCCTCAATTTGAGGCGCAGCGTCCGGTTCATTTCATTAGTTCCGATGATGTTCGATCAGGCGCTTAGCCGCTTCATAATCAACAAACGTTCCGGTGCATGCAGTCAGCACCCCCCGTGCAACCGCCTCGGGCGGCGGCCCGGGGGCGTCGCCGCGCAAAGCATCAGCTCGCGCGTCTTCGGCGGCTTAACAGTGAAAGGCCGATCGCTCCAACCCCAAACAGGCCCAGTGCGGCCGGCTCGGGGGTCGGGGCGCTGCTCACATTCAAAGTCAGCAGGCCACCATCCGTGTAGCCGGAATTGAAAGTCGTCAATCCCGTCTTAAAGGTAAAGCCCGTAACCGTCACGTCATAGCTGCCCACGGTAAACGCAGTGGCACCGCTATACGCCACTAACGCTTCGCCGCCGTCGCCGTTGTCGTTATAGTCACGCACTTTTGTCCCGTTTGAAGGCACACTGAAAGTCGCAGAGCCAGGCACCGTGTACACCGCCAAGTTGGGATTGGCGGGCGTATTGGTGGCACTCGGATCGTACGCCCCTGAACTGGCGCTGAAAAACATTGTGAGCTCAAAGGTACCCGTGTAGGAGCCATTGGAGTGTATGACGTATTGCAGGCTGTCCGTCCCCAACGCCAAAGGAATGTTTATCGACTTACCCCCGAAACCGGATGTACCAAATCCAGTCTGGTAACCCCCGCTCCCGGCCGCGAAACTGATACCGTTGTCGAACGGACCATCCGGATTGGTGGTCGTGCGTGTGTAACTCACTGGCGCGGCCCCCGTGCTACTGGCTGCACTACCCTCGGAACCCACAAAGTAGGCTGCAGGCGTGGCAAAAGCGACGCTTCCAGCTGCCGCGAGGCCGAACAGGAAGGCCGGCGCAACGATGCCACCACACAATTTTCCAGAAGTGAACTTGCTCATGCTGAGCACTCCTCATAGCAAACAACTGCCACTCTCATCCCAACCGGCCCCGGCACAACGCAGGGAATCAACGGTCGCCTGAAAGTACGGAATATCAATCGCCCAAAGCCATTGCTAAATTTTGGATGGCATTTCTCACCAGATCTTCTGCGGATATTGCCGCCGATGGCGCAAATACCTATTGCCTATCCGGCGTAAAATGAAAATTGTACGTGTCGGCCATTTGCAGCGAAACAGAGGTCGCCGAGTCGACGGTGATCCGGCACCCCTGAACGTGGCCGTCAACTGCGGCCACATTCAGCACGCCGATTTCTTTGGGATAGTTCCCCCAAATTGTCGGATAGGTACCGCCGATGGTGGATATCTCGTGGAGGGCGCTCGAAGAGTCAAAAGTATTCGTCCACGCCCCCTGCATGCTACCGTAAGGAAACCCGAAGCCCCCCTCACCAAGCAAGACCGTATCAGACGGGTTGGTCACTGAACTTAATGGGATGGATGCGTTTGGGTAGCCCGGCCCAGATGTGTCCGTCGCGTTAGGTCCGCTCCAGGCTACACCCCCGAGGTACATGTTCATCTGGTAACTCTGATAGTTGCATAATGTCCCAAACCACGACCGAGAGAAGTTCTGCTTGGCCATCAGGGTAGGGCAAACGAAAATTGTGGTGCGCAGATTGCTGTCGTCCCAAACGGCTCCGGCTGTATAAGGATCTGGCATCGAGCCGTCCGGGGATACATACGGATAAAGCAGTACATCCCAGCATGGCCCCCAGAAAGAGTTGGTGTTCGTGCTCTGGTACCATACCGTCGGTGCGCCGCCCCGGTTACTTTGGGCATATTCCAAAACTGCCTCACTTACCTCCCGCATGTTTGAAGCGCACGTGGTCGCCTCAGCGTAACCCCGGGCTTTCTCCAATGCGGGCAGCAGCAAAGCAATCAGCAGTGCAATGATGCTGATCACCACCAGAAGCTCTACAAGTGTAAAGCCCCGCCGCATCCCTTGAAAAGCGGCAGATCTACTTGGTACCGTTTGATTCTCGATGCGTCCCATGTTTTGCGTCTCCTTAATTTCGCCAGCCAAGCAAGACTGGGTCCCTTAACGCTTCCTTGTCTCCGGCGCACTTTCGCGTCAAAGCGCGGAACATTTTATTTTTTTAAGCTCGGCAGCCACAGAACAACGGCTGATAATTTGCAGTCGAGCCAACGCCTGTATTATCGCTTCTGAATCTACCCATGGCTAGACTAAAATGCGGTAAAAAAATTACCAATTTGCGACGACCTGGGAACGCCTCGCGCGAGATATTAATAATGGTTTCAGGGGTATCGGATCACACAAATACAACCGTCATTTTGCCGGGCGCGGATATGAAAGCACGCCCGTATGGACATCAATCCGCCAGCAGCGCGGCTTCGGCAGCCATAGCCGGCCGTTGCCGATCTGCAGCGGCATCCAGATGTAGCGTGTATTCCACAGTTGCCCCGGATTCCAGCGGTCGCCCATGTAGATCACGGCGGTGCGATGCGTGCCGACAATTTTAAGCAGGTACCCCGACTGCGAATCGTAGGTGTTGGTTCGCGCCGGGGCAATATTCCTAAAGGCGCTCCACGGCCCGTGAAGCGATTTGGCTGTCGCGTAAACATCGGGGTTGGGCCCCCAGCCCGTCAAATGCGACCCTAAAACATAATACAAACCGTGGTAGTGCACCAAACCGAGGCCTTCAAGATGCTGGTGGATTAAGCAGATGTTCCGTTTTACGCGGAGATAGTTGCGCGATAGTTCAGCGATGCGGAATCCGGTCGGCCGATCTTCAAATAATAAATAGGCTTTGCCATGGCGACCCTGGTAAATTCCAATATCCCGACTTTGATGCCCCAGCGGTCGAAAGTTTCGCAAATAGTGGTAATGGCCGGCAACCGTGCGGCTCACGAACACCGCCACCCGGGCGATGGAGTATCCCCGCCCATCAATGTGTGCGTACATGACATATTGATGCGTATAGCGATTGTAGAGAACCTTGGGCCGCTCCAATATCCAATCATTGGTGAACAACTTGGGATCCGGGTTTTTAAGAGATACCACCTCGCCGCAATAATGCCAGTGAACCAAATCCGTTGAGCGATAGCATCCAACGTAGCGGCGGGTGGGTTGGTTGCGGCGTGAGCGGTCTTCACCAAAAAGATAATACTCATTTCCCCTCTTTAAGATGCAGCCCCCGTGCGCCTGAATAAGATGTCCATCCGTATCGCGCCAGCTCGCGCCGGGACAAATCGCATCGCGCGCCCGTTTACCACTTGCCGGGCATAACGACACGCCGAGAAATAATAGGCACACGGCGAACAAAACCGGGATGCATCTGCGCATTAAAATCACCTCGCGTAAGACCGCCAAAGCATATGATGGCGGCTCCGCGGCGCATAGAATCAAAATGCGTTTTTAAATTGTCAATGTGCGACAGACCCGGCGGAGCCGTTATCCGGGTGAACTTTCCGCAAAAAAGCCGGCGACTCCGTAGAGCCAACCGGCGGATTATTGCGATGCCCGGCGATGGCTTTGCGGGAATAATCAGATCAGATTTTTCACCGCTTTGATGATGTGCGCCGCGTCAATACCGGCGGCATTCATCAATTCAGCCGGCGTGCCGGAGCCGGGCATCCCCTCCACCGCCAGTTTGACGACCTGCGGCCGATCGGTCGATTGAGCAAATACTTCCAGAACCGCATCGCCCAGGCCGCCTTCAATCCAATGATCTTCAACCACCACAAATTTATTGCCAGCCAGTGTCGCCGCCTCGCGCAGCGTTTTGGCATCAATGGGCTTGACCGAATACAAATCGATCACGCGGACATGAATGCCTTCCTTCTTGAGTTCGCCAGCGGCCTTGATGGATTCGTGCAGCGTGATGCCGGCGGCCACCAGCGTGGCGCGGTCCTGCGAAGAACTGATAACAACCCTTGAACCACCAATGGAAAAGGTTTCTTCCGCGGAATACAACACCGGCAGTTTTTCGCGGGTGGTTCGCATGTAGCTGATGCCCGATTGCTTCGCCATCTCTGCAACCAGCTTGACTGTCTGATTGGCATCGCTGGGATACAGCACAACGCTTTCATACACGGCCCGCATCATTGCCAGATCTTCCAATGCCATTTGCGAAGGGCCATCGGCGCCGATACTTACGCCCGCATGAGAGCCAACAAGGCGGATCGTCGCGTTGGATATGGACGCCATCCGAATTTGGTCAAAGGCACGCGTAAAAAACGCGGCAAAAGTGGATGCGAAAACCTTTTTTCCCAGCACGGCCATACCAACTGCTGCGGACACCAACTGCTGTTCCGCGATATACATTTCAAAAAAGCGGTCAGGATGGGCCTTGCGAAATTCGTCCGCATGGGTTGAGTTTGAAACTTCCGCATCAACCACTACGACCGATCCATCCGAATATCCCAAAGCGGTGATGCCGTCGCCATACGCCTTGCGCGAAGCCTCTTTCGTGCCGAGTTCATACGCAGGTGTCTTGCCACCGCCGGTGGCCACTTTTGCCACTGCCGTTTTGGCCGGCAATTTGACGCTGATAACCATATTGGGTGATGCGCCCAATTCCGCCAGGGCTTTGGCTTCTTCATCGGTGGTAAGCGTCTTGCCGTGCCAGCCCTCTTTGTTGGCAAGGAATGATACCCCATGCCCCTTCTCGGTTTTCGCGATGATGCAGGTGGGTTTGGTTGTTTCGGCCATTGCCTCGCCATACGCCCTGTTAATGGCGGCAATATCGTGGCCATCGATTTCGATGGCATGCCAGCCGAAAGCCCGGGCGCGGGCCGCGTAAATTTCGCTGTGCCAGCCCAGATCCGTTTCGCCGCGTTGACCAAGGCGATTCATATCTATGATGGCAATCAGATTGTTCAGGTTGTAGTGCGACGCCTTGTCAAACGCCTCCCAAATGGAACCCTCAGCCATTTCGCTGTCGCCGCAGAGTACCCACACGTGATACGGCAACTTATCGAGATACTTCCCATTGATGGCCATGCCCACGCCGATCGGCAATCCTTGCCCAAGTGAGCCCGTCGCCACATCCACCCACTTAAGCACATGGGGGTTGGGGTGGCCCTGAAGAATGCTCCCAAACTTGCGCAGCGAAAGCAATTCCGAATCAGAGATCACGCCCGCGGCTTTGTACATGCTGTAAAGCAGCGGGCAGGCATGGCCTTTACTGAAAATGAGCCGATCATTGCACGGATCATGCGGCGCGTTGAAATCGTATTTGAGATAATCGCTCATCAGAACGGCCATCAAATCCGAGGCCGACATGGATGATGTCGGATGACCCGATCCGGCGGCAGTGGTACAGCGGATCGAATCGATTTTCAGCTGTTTCGCCAGCGCTGCGATTCTGTTCGCGGCGGTGGGTTGTAGGGTTGCGGTTGTCATAAAAGATCATCTCCGAAATTCAGATCACATCTATCCATACGGTCAAAATCATAACCGGGCGGCGCCCCAATAAAAACGATTTTACTCAAAACGCCGCAGATGGTCGCCGGGCGCGATCAAGCCACAAACCCAGCGGGCTGATTGGCGGATGCGTCAGCGCTTCCCCAGCAAAATTTCAAGGGTTAATTGATCGAGCCGCTCATATTGCAGGCCCTTGGCCGCCAATGCGTGGCGGTCAAACTTCATCGCCTTGAGCGTTTTAGCGCTGGCGGGAGAAAATTCGCCGCAAAGCTTCGCAAGATTTTCATCCTCAATGTGGCTCGCCGCCAATATGTCGCGGATTTCGCCATCCCGATTCCATCGGGCCACCTTTTCCTTGAGTATCCGGTATGTGGCAATGCAGCCGCGGGCAAAGTCCATCACACCTTGATAATCTTCGGAGCGGTACGCGTGGGCGTCAAAATGCAGCGGCCCATCGTAGCCGTGATCGGTCAACAGCTTCACCAGGAAAAAGGCCTGTTTGATGTTGGCGGCACCGAAGCGGTAATCCTGATCGTAGCGCCCCGATTCCTGGTCATTAAGATCGATGTGAAACAGTTTGCCCGCCTCAAGTGCCTGTGCCACATGATGGACGAAATTCAGCCCGGCCATGCTTTCATGGGCCACCTCAGGGTTAACGCCGACCATTTCGGGGTAATCCAATGTTTCAATAAACCCGAGGCAATTGCCGGTGGTGGCAAGGTAAATATGGCCTCGGGGCTCATTCGGCTTGGCTTCCAATGCAAAGCGATAACCGTAATTGTTTTCGATCGAATATTGGCACAGAAAATTGATGGCCTCGCGGAAATGGCGGATTCCATCAATGGGATCCTTGGCGGCGTCGGTCTCAGCGCCTTCGCGGCCGCCCCAGAATACATAGATTTTGGCGCCAAACTGCGCGCCAAGATCCATCGCCTGCATGGTTTTTTGCAGCGCATAGGCTCGCACCCGCGCATCGGAACTTGTAAAGGCCCCATCCCGGAAAACCGCCTCGCTGAACAGGTTGGTGGTGGCCATCGGTACCACCAGATTGTAATCCGACAAGGCCTTCTTAAACTCGGCAATGATGGCCCGCTTTTTTTTGGGCGACGCATCGATCGGTAGCAGATCATTATCATGAAAATTGACGCCGTAAGCGCCCGCTTCGCCAATCATTCGGGCAATGTGCGCCGGGCTAAGCGCTGCGCGAACCGGCCCGCCAAACGGATCGCGGCCAATGTTGCCAAGCGTCCAGAGACCGAAAGTAAATTTATCCGTCTTTCCACCCACTTTTGTTGAAACTCGCTTTGCCATGAACGCTCCACAAAATAATACAATGTTTAGCAACCATCCCGGAGGACGCCTCATCATCATCCGCCGAATCGGCCTTACTCGCAAGCGGCCGGCAAAAAACGCTCCCCAAATCGCGGGCAATTTTTCGCGCCCGGGTGATCGCCTCGAGCATTTATTGACAATGCGTTTGGATTTCGTGCGGATCGCCACGCCGGCGGTGGCGCGGGTAACACCCTGGAATGAGGTGGTTGGTCACAAAACCTAAAACCTAAAACCTAAAACCTAAAGCCTGATTCGCTCGTGTTTGGCACAACTATTGGACGCACCTTCTAATACCGGACTCCGGCGATTTCGGTACATCGGGGCAGAGGAGCACCGGTAGGCCGGGCGTCTCGCTCAAATGAATTGGATAGCGGCCAACCAGCCTACTTTGTCGATTCATCGCCAGCGAGTTGCGATTGGATGTCACGTTGGTGCTTAAAATCCTGCTCTTTTAACTTTAGCAGCGCCTGCCTACCTAAGATAAACGCCGAGACTATGGCGATGAGAGTAGCTGACACCAAGGCTGTCGCAGCCAATTGGGCACCGTGCGCGGCCTCGTACACGGATCCGCCGATCCCCGCCAGGGCAATTAACAGGCCGAATATCTGACCAAGGAGCTCTGACCGCCTTTGTGAAATCTGGTCGCGCCCCTGGATCAGCATCACCTCAGCCTCCATTTTTCGCCGATGGTTCGCTTCATCCTTCGCCATGTTAACAATTTGCAACGCCATGCCTGGGTCTATTTCGTTATACTTTTTGAGTATTTCTGGCGGCGGGAGCGGGCCGGACTGCTGCTGCATCGCAATTTGGGTGCTGATGGTGATGGCAGGGGGCAACTGTGCGCCCGCGCGGGCCGCAGCCTGAACTAAATCTTGGGGCGTATTTGATCGTTCAGGCCTCGGGGGCTGATCGGCCTTCGACAATTAAACTCTCCAGATCAGGGGACCCGATGCCAGAGTAAATCGCCCAGCCAACGCGGTACCAATCCGATGCGAGCTTTTGTGCATCGGTCATGCCTCGGCCCTGCCAAGCGCTTGCGGTACGCATTGGAAGGGGGAAGAGTTCCAATGCACTTCCGACGCCTGACAGGAAATAGGGGCTGACGAATTGGCTCATTGAAAACAGTGTATGAAATCACGACGGTATTGTCCAGCGGGCATCTGAAAATGACAATTGTGAATGTCGGCTTTCTATACTGATTAATTTAGTCATCCGGAAACATAAGTTGGCATTATCGCAGCCCCTGCGCTCAGTTTACATAATGACAACTGTACCGCCTGATTGCATTATTGAAGTTCCGAAGGCGTTGCCGCCTTTGGTTGGCAAACCGGACCCGGGCACACGCATTTACCGGACCGAGGGCGGGCGCGAAGAGTGCGTCGAATGGTTTGAAGCGATCATGGCCGCGTGCCAGCCCGATTTCCTCGTCTCGCCCGGCGGCGTGTGCATGTTTGCACCGGTGTCACGGGCGGCCGTGCACAAGGCAATGAAGGAGGGCCGTCTGACGGCTTTCCTTTTTCACGAAGTGGAGGAGAGGAGATATCTCTTCGGCACCAAACGGGCTCACCGGCGCAATGCCTTTATTTATATTCCGGTCTTGGAGAGCAAAGTATGGGCTGAGCAACTTCACCGCCTGCGCCCCCAGATCGCCGAACTGGAGGGGCCGCAACCGGACTGGCACGACGGTAACATTGGAGAGGGGCCAAAAGAATTCCGGAAGTCGCGGCCGCGTATCAGGGGCGGGGAAAAGAAATGACTGGTCGTGAAGAGGTTTTCTTATCTGTGATGGCCGTTGCCGAAAGATTTGACGTATCGACCCGCAGCGTATGGCGGGCCGTGGCTCGGGGGGAATTACCACAGCCCTGCCATGTCGGCCGATCGGCGCGGTGGCCCGAATCTGAAATTGACGAATTTATTCAGAGGTTGAAGGGACGGCGGCTGAAATGATAGCGTGCGTCAACAAGCCAAAGCGGGCGATCAGTAAGCGTTCGCGGAGTGTACCAACCTACTTCGGGCGCTATAGGTTGCGTTGGATGCCGCGTATAGTGCAAGTCGAGCTGGGCGTCACGGACAAACAGGTCGCCGAGCAAAGGCTGCGGAAGCTAATCGAGGACGTCGAACGCGAACACGCGGGGATTGTAGCTCCGAAAGCGGTACTTGAAGGGGCTTGTCGACCTGTGCTTGAGCATTTGAGCCAATACTGTCGCTATATTACGGCCCGTGGTCGGTCGGCAAAGTATGTCCGCAACGTGAAGATGTGGGTAGCCCGCCCGGTGCGTGAATGCGGATGGGAAACGCTTCGCGATATTACGCCGGCTTCATTTATGCTTTGGCGATCAGCGCAATCTGCAGCCCCAAAAACGTTGAATCAATATTTGGGCGCCGCAAATTCTTGTATCAATTGGCTCAAAGACGCGGGGCGAACAATGCACAACCCCTTGGCCACCGTAAAGCCTGTCGAGACCGCTGGACGTGAGCGGCGCGTGCGGAGGGCGCTTACGGATGACGAGGTTTTGCGGCTACTGGTGGCATCGCCGCGGCACCGGCCGGTCTACCTGGTGGCGCTGATGACCGGCCTGCGTCGGAACGAGTTAAAGGAACTGCGTTGGAGTGACGTGGATTTAGATTCGGCGCGACCGGTGCTGCGTGTTCGGGCCAGCACAACCAAGAATAAGAAAGCAGCGGTAATTCCACTGCGCGATGATTTGGTTGTGGAGCTCCGGGCGATACGCCCTGCTAGCATGGGGCCGGACCGGCGGGTATTTCATCGGCGGATTCCGCGGATGCCAGAGTTTCGGGCTGATCTTAAGCGAGCCAAAATTGCCGGGACGGACGAGCAGGGACGGCGCGTCGACTTTCATGCTTTGCGGCACACCCTGGGGACTAACCTTTCACGGTACGGCGTTGCACCGAGATCAGCAATGGAAATCATGCGGCACAGCGACATGCGTCTGACGCAGCGAGCCTATACGGACGTGAGTAGGCTACCGTTGGATGAAGCGATGGAGAAATTGCCGCGATGGAATTTGCCAGCCGAAAAACCAAGTTGTGAAACTGCTGAATTCTGCTCAAAAATTCCAGACATTTCAGGTCATTTAGTGGCATTTTCTGGCACAATTGCGGGTAGGAAGGACGCATCTTTGCGGGGGGCTCAACCGCATGGAAACCCTTTAGAATCAAGCGTTTTTGAAGATTCGCCAACGCAAAAAGAAAACTCCGCGGGTAGGATTCGAACCTACAACCAGTCGGTTAACAGCCGACTGCTCTACCATTGAGCTACCGCGGAAAGTAGCATCCATAAGAATACTGGATTTTCCGTTTTGTGCATCGCCTGTCAAGCCCACGTGCTGCCCGGGCTGCTCCCACGCCCCGCCGCGGGGCGACCACTTGCGGGCATATCACCGTGGCCATATAAAACACTCGGGTGGCAATCTTTAACCTTATAGGGTAGCAAATTGAAACAATATCGACTCGCTCGCATGTTGGCTCTGGTCCTTGCTCTGGCGGCATCCATTGGCTTCCTGGCCAGCTCGGGTGTCGCCCCGGCTGCATCTCTGCCAGTCGTCAATAACGAAGGTGAGTTGTGCTTCAATCACCTTTCAGCCGCTGCGATCAATCGCGAGGCCAAAGCGCTGCTGTCACGCATGACGCTAAAAGAGAAAATAAAAATTATGGCGTTTAAGGGCGTTCTCGACATCCCCGGTATCAAGCGACTCCACATTCCCTCCCTCATAATGTCCGATGCCTCTGTCGGCGTGCGGCGCTTCGGAACGTCGATTGCCTACCCGGCCTCCATCTCGCTCGCGGCCACGTGGAATCGCCGGCTTGCCTATCAGCAGGGGGTGGCACTGGGCAAGGATTGCCGGGCCCGGGGTATCTACGTGATCTTCGGCCCCGGCGTTAACGTGCTGCGCGAACCGCAGGATGGCCGCAATTTTGAATTTCTCGGCGAAGACCCATTTCTAACCTCGCGCATTGCGGATCCCATGATCGAAGGCATTCAATCGCAGCGGGTGGCCGCGTGCGTGAAGCATTACGCCGGTAACGAGCAGGAAACACATCGCAAACGGCTCAACTGCATTATCAGCCGACGCGCATTGGAGGAAATATATTTGCCTCCCTTCCGCTCCGCCGTGGTCCATGCCCACGTCTGGACCATCATGGCGGCGTTTAATCAGGTCAACGGCGAATTCTGCACGGCCAACCATTGGCTGCTGACAACGATGCTCCGGCACCATTGGCACTTCCACGGTATCGCCATGTCTGATTGGGATGCGACGCACTCCACGCTCGGCGCTCTTTTAGCCGGCCTCGATATGGAAATGCATTCACCGAAATTTTATAACCCGCACAAAATTATTCCGCTGCTGCAAGATGGCAAAATCACCATGGCGCAGTTCAATCGCCACGCCCTCCGGATACTCCGCATGATGATCGCCCTGAATTTCATTCAAAAACCACAGTTGGATAAATCGATTCCGCGGCTGGGGCTCAAACGCCTGGCCTTGGCGCAAAAAATTGAAGCCCAGGGTGTCGTTCTTTTAAAAAATGCGCATCATTTTCTGCCTCTTGACCCCGCCAAACTTAAAACCATTGTGGTGGTTGGCCCCATGGCCGCCCCCGCCGTGACGGGCGGGGGCGGAAGTTCTTACGTGCGTCCCATTGAAAAGCCCGTGAGCATGCTTGCCGCCATCCGTTCCGCATTCGGCCATAACGCCCGCATCGTGGATATTCCTTACCTCGGCCAATCCAAACGATGGTACACGCAGCGCCACTTTACCTCTCACGGAAAACCGGGTTTTACCATGCGGCTCAATCTGCTGACATCATCGCACGCCGCCAACGTTGGCGCGTTCTGGGCGAAATATGCCCATCCGCAGCCGATAGCGGAAGTGCAATGGGTCGCCAACTTCACGCCCACCCATACCGGTTGGTATCTGCTTAAATTTTTCGCCAACACCAGCGGCCGCATCCGCATTAATGGTAAATTAACGGTCGATCAATGGCGTCCGGTTCCGCTGATTCCGTATCTCAATAGTATCCATTTCATAAAAGGCCACCCGTACCACTTTTATATCCGGCTTATCGGCGTTAAACCCAAAACGTTTGTACATTTCGGTTTGCGGCCCGTGCAATATCCCCTGATTAAGCCGCAATATGTCCGGGCCATCCGGCATGCAAGCTGTGTGATTGCCTGCGTTGGCTTCGGCACCAGGTTGGAGCGCGAAAATCTGGATCGATCCTATAACTTGCCAACCTTGCAGGGGCAATACCTGTCCGATGTTGCCAAACTCAATCCCCATACCGTTGTTGTAGTAAATGCCGGCGCCGGTGTCGGCATGGAAAAATGGATTCACAGCGTCCCGGCACTGCTCTATGCATGGTATCCGGGTGAAAATGGCAACACCGCCGTGGCTCGCATCCTGACCGGCCAAATTGATCCGAGTGGCCGCCTTCCGGACACTTTCAGCAAACATTGGCGCGACGAACCCGCCTTCGGCCATTTTCCGGGCCACGATAACACGGTCACTTTTGCGGAAGGAATTTTTACCGGATATCGGTGGTTTGATCATAAGCATATCAAGCCGCTGTTTCCGTTCGGCTTTGGACTCTCCTATACATCCTTCGCGATAAGCCCGCTGATCGTCACTTCCCACGGCCGGGGAATGGCCCGCAAAATAAAAGTCAAAGTGTCCGTCGCAGACACGGGCAAGCGGGCTGGCGCCGAAGTGGTTCAACTATACATTCGCCCGCAGAAAAGCCGTGTTGTGCGGTGCTTCCAAACGCTCAAAGGCTTTGCGCGTGTGAACCTTTTGCCGGGGCAGAGCAAAACCGCTTCGATGACACTCGATTGGCGTGATTTCGCCTATTACAACACCACGCTGAATCGATGGGTTGTGCCGCACGGTTCATATGAGTTGGCGGTGGGCACCAACAGCCGAGACATCAAAGCAACCACTATGGTTCGCTGGTGATCAGCGTGCCTGCTCGCAACAGTGCGAGCGCTCAGGCCAGGGCAAAGGCGCCCGCAGCGCCGACCGCTGGAAAAAAGTTCGCTGCGTGCTGCCCACAGGCAGCCTCTGCGCCTCTGCGTGAGACATCGGTCGTTCCGGGTGAGCGGGAGAGCGATTTTTGCCAAAGGCAAAAATATGGAATCATGCCGCGGCATGATGTAATTAATTAATATCTCACGCAGAGCAGGGGAGACGCAGAGACGACGACGCCGCGCCGCCCCGCCGCGGGTCATGCCGTTTGCTGGCGGCGGAGTGTGGAAACGGTTCCTTGTGTGCGGCGCGGCTGCACGCTGCGGTCATTATGCCCAATCAAACCCCCAAGGTGACACACCCAATCAAACCCCCAAGGTGACACAGGCATTCCTGCCTGTGCCCCGCCGTGCCACATTGGCATCATCATGCGCGCGCTCAACCATCCTAAGCCGGCCAGCATAGGAGCCTGTCCAAGTAATCGCCGGGTTGCGACGGCGTGATTTTTGGCGCCCATCAAGCAGCGGCGACGAATGGCGTACCTGACGCAGAGGGTACACCGAGGAGCCGCGCCGCAGAGGGGGGGCAAAAAGCACG
>JAJZGD010000058.1:0-519 GCA_021804985.1 Planctomycetota bacterium | reverse complement strand
TCGTTATGCAGAGTCGGCTCGATCCTCCGCCGCGCATTCGGCACATTTCAGACCCATCCCAATCCCGGCCATTACTCGGACAGGCTCCTCGTGGCCGCGATTCGTCGGCGTTGGCGGCGTGCTGCTCGCAGGCAGCCTCTTTGCCTCTGCGCCTCCGTGTGAGACATCGGTCGTTTCGGGTGAGCGGGCGAGCGATTTTTGCCAAAGGCAAAAATATGGAATCATGCCGCGGCATGATGTGATTATTTAATATCTCACGCAGAGCAGGGGAGCCGCAGAGACGACGACGCCGCGCCGCGCCGCCGCGGGTCGTGCCGTTTGCCGGCGGCGGAGTGTGGAAACGGTTCCTCGTGTGCGTCGTGGCTGCACGCTGCGGTCATTATGCCCAATCAAACCCCCAAGGTGACACACCCAATCAAACCCCCAAGGTGACACAGGCATTCCTGCCTGTGCCCCGCCGTGCCACATTGGCATCATCATGCGCGCGGCCGTGTCATTTAGCCGGGCAGCATAGGAGCC
>JAJZGD010000057.1 GCA_021804985.1 Planctomycetota bacterium | reverse complement strand
ACTACATTGCCCAGGTTCAATTTCAGGTTAAGTTCTGATTCAGCCGAAAAGGCGTAAGGGTAAGAACACACCGCGAGGGGGCGGGCCGCAGCGGCCCGCCCCTTCTTTTATTTGCCGGCGGCGCCATTCACTCGCATCTGTGGCGCCTTTGGATATCGTCCCGAGCACTTTTACGGGTCGTGCGGTTGCAGCGGTCGGCATGCCCGATTGATGCCAGCCGCGTCCGGCGCCAAGAGCCTGCACAACCCTGCGTAAAAAAATAAGCTGGTGGTCGCGAACGACCACCAGCCTTCGTGGGGGAGAAGGAAGGAACTTACATCTCGCGAGGCCGTGGGAAACCTCGCCGAGACATTCATTTTTACGCCCCGTCCGAAAAAAGGTTCAGCAAAATTCCAAAGTTTTTCCCTAAAACCGTGCTGCGGCGCATCACGCCACTGTAAAAAAGGTCGCGGCACCGTCAGATAAGATCGATATTTTTGCAGCCGCGGCTTGTCAACGGGTTTGCCTCGGCTTATCAGACGGCCGGTTTCCCATTAAAAATGGTTTTATATCTTGTCCCCCCGATCCACTTTCCGATACACATCAGCAGGGAAAAGAGTGAGACAATTTGGATTGCCCATTGCGGCGGCGCCTGTCTTAGCCGTGATGGCCCTTGGCGAAAAATCGTGATTATCCTCCGGGGCGGACCGTGTTAACGCTATACCACCCGCCCCCGGAGATTTTATTGATCGGAAGGCAATTACCATGCGTCAGACAAATTCTAAAAAAGCGGCCGGCTTCACGCTTATTGAGCTGCTTGTTGTTATTTCCCTTATTGCGGTGCTTATTGCGCTTCTGCTGCCCGCATTGGCATCGAGTCGCACGTTGGCCGCTCGCGTGAACTGCTCCGCCCAGCTGCGGTCTATCGGCCAATCGCTGGCGGTCTACGCCGGTACTTATGAAAATCAGTACCCGGCCAATTCGGAGCTCAACCTTCCTTTTGAACTCATGGTCAACTACAACGCCCACACGAACAACTGGGATCCAACTGGTTTCAGTCTATTGTATACCTCCGGCGTGCTGACCGTTCCGCAGATTTTCTACTGCCCCCAATCCGGCTACTACGGCCCCAATAACGCCGCCAACGGTGGCTATTTGCCCACGCTGGTTGACCGGGGATACAGCATCAATTGGCTGAGCGTTGCCTACAGCTACTGCTACTATTACACCCCGGCGGAAAATAGTGGATCTTTTGGCTGGGGCCAGGCGACCGACCAGCCACAAATTCAATTCAGTACGGGTCCGAATGCAGCCAATAATACGATTATCGCCGGCGACCTGACCATGCAACTCGACCACACCTGGAACTGGCCCACTCAACCGGCCGCCAATCACATCACCGCCAATGATGTTCCCGACGGTGGAAATGAGCTTTATAACGATGATTCGGTCCGATGGCATAACATCGGCCAGATGCACCTCGGCTACAGCTGGCTAGGGGTATTGAATTTCTACCAGTAGCTATCCCCCCTATAAACCTCGCAGGCATGGGCACCGGTCGCGATATTACCGCGGCCGGTGCTTTTTTTGCGCCCGCCGCACTCCCATTGGTTCACTTATATTCGTGTTCAGGGCCGGGATAGGTCCTTGATTTAATGGCTTTCACGTATTGTGCGGCGGCAGCGCGCAGGGGCGAAGTGCCGTCGCTGAGCACCGGGACAAAACGCGGCGGCTTAGGGTTAAACCCCAGCAGGTCGGTTAACACCACGACATGCCCATGGCAGCCGCGCCCCGCACCGCAGCCAATCACCGGGCAATCCACCGCCTCCATCACCCGCTCGCTTACGGCTGCGGGAACCGCCTCGAGCAGAATTAGCCGCGCTCCGGCGGCGCGGCATTGTCGGGCCAACTCCACGATTTCATCGGCCTCCGCCGTCTGCCGCCCATGCACCCGATAACCACCAGCCGTCGCCACCCGCTGGGGCAGCAGGCCGAGGTGTGCACAAACATTCACCCCCGCGGCCGAGAGATGTGCAACGACCGGCACTTGCTCCGATGAAATTTCAAATTTAATGCACGCCGCGCCCGCATCCATCAGCCGTCTGGCATTGTCCAGCGCTGCGGCCGGCAGGTCATAACTGCCATACGGCATGTCGCCCATCACCATAGATCGGCGGGCGCCCCGGGCAACGGCAGCGGTAATTTCGACCATGAAAGACAAAGGCACCAATCGCGTGCTGGCGAGCCCGAGCAGCGTGGTGGCGACGGAATCACCAACCAATAAAACATCCACGCCCTGGGCATCGAGTATCTGTGCCGATAAAAAATCGTAGCAGGTAAGCATGCAGATCGGCTGCCTGCGGGCGGCCATTTCATTAAGCAGCTCCGGGGTGAGCCTTTCAGGGGCAACCGCGGCCGGGGCAACCTGCGGTCCGCCCGGCGATGGGGTAAAGGATTCATGGTTTGCCGTCATGCGGAACTCAAAATCTGCAGCCCATCCATCATGCGTTGGCAAGGCCCCCAAACCGCCGTTGGCGTTTGCGGTAGGCCTCGATGGCGAGGTCGAAATCTTCCGCACCAAACTCCGGCCAGCAAACGTCAGTGACATAAAGTTCGGAATAGCTGATCTGCCAAAGCAGATAGTTACTCAATCGCATTTCGCCGGCGGTGCGAATAAGCAAATCCGGATCGGGCATATTGGCGGTATAAAGGCTTTCCGTGACGGTCGCTTCGTCGATGTTCTCCGGATCGAGCAATCCGGCTTTAACCCGGCGCGCGATTTGCCGCACCGCATCGGTGATTTCGGCCCGACCGCCGTAGTTCACCGCGAGGCAAAGCGTCATGCCGGTGTTGGCATCGAGGGCGGCAATCGTGCGGTCGATTTCGGCGAGCACATCCGGCGGCAACCCATTTCGGCGCCCGATCTGCCGGAAGCGAATGTTATTGTCCATCATGATCGATCGTTGGCTAATCAAATATTCCACATACAGCCGCATCAGCTCATTGACTTCCGACTCTGGCCGCCGCCAATTTTCGATGGAGAAGCTATAAAGGGTGAGTTGCTTAAGGCCGAGCCGGGCGGCGTGCTCGATAATTTCTCGCGCGGTTTTTGCGCCGGCTCGGTGCCCGTGTGTGCGCGGCTTTCCCTGACGCTTGGCCCACCGCCCGTTGCCATCCATAATGATCGCGACGTGCGCCGGTGTACCAATCTGTGCGTCGACCGGTGGGGTATTGACTGCATTTTGCGCATCCATGGCCAACTCCGGGCATTCACACCTGCTGATTATACGGATTTTACCGCCGCACCATGGAAATTCATTGCAGAATGAGCGTCTCATCGCGTCCGGGGCCTACACTGATCATCTTTACCGGCACGCCGACCTGTTCTTCAATAAGTTCAATGTAGGCCCGGGCCGCAGCCGGAAGGGCTTTGGCATGGCGCACCGTGCGAAGGTCGTCCGCCCAGCCCGGCAGCGTTTTGTATATCGGCTTGACGCGGGCGAGTTCCTGCGCGTCGGCGGGAAAATCAGTGATTGTAGCGATGCCCATCTGATAGCCCGTGCAAACCTGCAATTCGTCAAATGTCGAAAGGACATCGAGCAGCATGACGCACAATCCCGTTGCGCCCGTGAGCGATGCCGAATAACGCAGGGCCACCAAGTCCAGCCAGCCGCACCGTCGGGGCCGCCCCGTGGTGGTGCCAAATTCCCGGCCCCGCTGACGGATCTTTTCACCAATGGCGTTATCCTGTTCGGTGGGGAACGGCCCGCCGCCCACCCGCGAGCTATAGGCCTTCACCACGCCGAGCACCTGTTCGATCATCTGCGGCGGAACGCCCGTCCCCGCGCACAAACCTGTGCCACAATTACTGCTGGTGACAAATGGAAATGTGCCATGATCCAGATCGAGCAGCGCCGCATTGGCGCCTTCAAAAAGCACGCGTCTCCCGGCCGCCATGGCCTTGTGCACCAGGGCGGTGGTGTTGCACACATGCGGCTTGAGCCGCTGCCCACAGGGGTAATATTGTTTAAAAATGGGTTCCCACTGCAATGGCGCGCACGAAAACAGGGCGGAAAAAATGGCATTCTTTTCCGGCACAATATGTTCCAGGCGTTCGCGCAAGCGCGTGGCATCAATCAGGTCTGCAACCCGTACCGCGAGATGGCGCGAGGCCTTGTCCGCATAGCATGGCCCGATGCCGCGGGCGGTTGTACCGATCTTTTTTTCGCCGAGTTTGTTTTCCGCCAGCTGATCCTGCATGGCGTGATAGGGCATGACCACATGGGCCTGCGGCGAAATTTTTAAATTCCCGCCAATCGCCACGCCCCGTTCCACCAACCCATCGATTTCGCTGATAAGCTGTACCGGATCAATCACCACGCCGTTGGCCAGCACCGAAGTACAATGCGGACGCAGAATGGCGCTGGGAATGAGATGAAACGCATATTTATTCGCGCCGACCTGAACGCTGTGGCCCGCGTTGCTTCCCCCGTTCCACCGCACGGCCATGTCGAAGCCTTCGCTGAGCAGGTCAACAATTTTTCCTTTTCCCTCATCACCCCATTGAAGGCCCACCACCGATGTATGCTTACTCGAGAGCTTATCGACACTCATGATAGCCCGCTTCCTCGTTACCTGATCCGGAAAAAAACCAAACCTAGGAGATTACCCGCCTCTCGTTGATCTCACAAGGTTCACAAAAAATGGTTCCAAGCCAAAGTTAAAATGCCCGGTTGGGGCCGGGTGTGGTGGTGAAGGGCAGTTCCCGGACGGTGGCCTTCATCCTGCTACGACCGAATGTTGTCATTGACAACAATGATGTCACTGCCTACGCTAATTGTCGTCGCACCGTGTTGGTACGTGCCGGTCTTCTCTCAGGCCGAATCGGCCAACAGCGGAAGCATCGCCCGGACGGTGGAAAATAAACGGAGTGCAACATGCGCTTATTTGTAACAGGTGCAACAGGTTTTATTGGCTCGGCCGTGGTCCGGGAGTTGATCGGTGCGGGCCATCAGGTGTTGGGGCTCGCCCGGTCCGACGCGGGTGCCAGGTCGCTAACCGCCGCTGGCGTTGAGGTGCACCGAGGGGGCCTGGAGGACCTGGAAGGCCTGCGCAGCGGAGCGGCAAAATCGGACGGTGTCATTCACACAGCCTTCCGGCACGATTGGTCGAAGGTCGCGGAAAGCTGCGAGCTCGACCGGCTCGCCATTGAAGCCATGGGCGCCGCGCTCGGAGGCTCCAGGCGTCCATTGATCGTCAGCTCTGTATTGGGAATTGCTCAGGACCGCGCCGCCACCGAAGACGATCCACCGTTTCCTCCCTCCGCATCGTTTCCCCGCGCATCAGAGGCAACGGCTGCCGCACTCATGGAGCGCGGAGTACACGCCATGGTGCTGCGCCTTCCGCAAGTCCACGACACTGTCAAGCAGGGACTCATCACCTACCTTATCGCGGTGGCGCGCGCCAAGGGAGTCTCAGCGTACGTCGGCGACGGCGGCAACCGTTGGCCCGCCGCGCACTTGGCGGATGTCGCGCGTCTCTATCTGCTTGCGTTGGAAACGGGCGCTGCGGGCGCCCGGTACCACGCCGTTGCCGAAGAGGGCGTGGCACTCAAGGATATCGCCATCGCTGTCGGCCGGGGCCTGCACGTCCCCGTTATTTCTATTTCACAGGAGCAGGCCCATGAGCATTTCGGCTACATCGGGTTCTTCGCGGGGCGGGACGCCCTGACATCCAGTGCGCAGACCCGGGCAAAGCTCGGATGGGACCCAATGGGCCCATCCCTTCTCATCGATCTCGAAAATATGCGCTACACGCAGGACTGAGCGAAAAGACCAGGGCGCTGCGTGTTTATCAAACGTAAGACCGCCGTTTAAAGGGGCAAAGATATGAAGAAGACATGGTTTATCACGGGCGCATCGCGCGGCTTTGGCCGCATCTGGGCCCAGGCCGCTCTGCAACGCGGAGATCAGGTTACCGCCACCGCCCGCAAACTCGCCGATATGGCCGATCTTACCCGGCGCTTCAGCGACTCGGTACTGCCGCTGGAGCTGGATGTCACGAATCCCGCGCAGGTGCAGCAGGTTGTTCAGCAGGCGCACACGCACTTCGGCAGGCTGGACGTTCTTGTCAATAATGCGGGCGCAGGTCTGCTTGCCACCACCGAAGAGGCGAGCGACGCGCAAATCCGCAATCTTTTCGACACCAATTACCTCGGTATGGTCCGAGTTCTTCGAGCGGCGCTGCCTTTTTTGCGGAAGCAGCGGAGCGGCCACATTCTCGGCGTTTCAAGCGGCCTGGGGATTACCGCGCTGCCGCTCATGGGCTTCTACTGCGCGACAAAATGGGCTGTCGAAGCACTCCATGAGGCTTTGGCGCTCGAGGTAAAAGCTTTCGGCATCCGGGTGACGATCATTGAGCCCGGGGCCTATGCAACCGACTTCGGAAAGTCCGCGGAGATCGCCGAAGTTCTCGAGCCATATTCGGAGTTCCGGAAGCAGTTTATGATGCACTTGGCCAATCACGAATACGGCGACCCCGATGCGACAGCCGATGCCATCCTGAAACTCGTGGACGCGAACGATCCTCCATTGCGATTCGGGCTTGGCACCTCCATACTCCCGAGGGCACGCGCCGCGTACGCGGAGCGCTTGGCAATATGGGAAGCGTGGGAGGAAGTGTCGAATGTGGCGATGGGCGAGCCGAAAAAAGCAGTAAATCCTTGGATTTAAGTGATGGCCCACAAGGCAGAGTGGCGTGTCTTAAGCTTTTTCTGTGCTTATTCCCACCAGTATGTGCCGAACCACTTCCGGCACGATTGCTTTGAGCCTGACGGCCCGGATTTTGCCATCCATAGAAATGGCAACCAGCCCGTTGAGTGCTGCGCCGAGGGTCAGCGCGAGGTCATGCGGATCGCCGGCGATGATTTTTCCGGCTTCCTGCCCTTCCTGCAACATCCGTGGAAGTTGGGAAAAAGTAGCCTTTACAGCCGCTCGAAGTTCGGGGCGTATCCCTGGCCGCCGCTTAGCCTCAAACATCAACGCATGTAACGCCGGATACCTGGCGGCAAATCCGACATAAGCGATGGCTACTGTGGTTAATCGCTTCTGAAAATCATCGCTGCGGGGTTGCCTTGCTCTGGCCAGAGCAGAGCCTAATCGCTGGAATCCAGAGATTGCCAAGGCATCGAGCATATCCTGTTTGGTTGCAAAATGCCTTTGTGGGGAGGCGTGGCTGACGCCAAGCTCACGGCTCAGTTCGCGCAGAGATAGATTTTCGATTCCGCGTGCTTCCAGCGCGACCTCCGCCGCCGCAAGCAGAGCTCGGCAGAGATTGCCGTGATGGTAAGGACGGCGCGACGGTTTCACGCGCGCGAGCTTACAGCGTTCGCTAAGTGTGGTCAAACCTTGCAGATAACAGGTTACACCGCGTTCCCGCCTAAATGTGCTCACCAAAATGCGAAGCGGACGAATGCGGGCCTCGCATGGCAATGTGCGATTCAAGCAAACCCGCAACTTTTGTTCGGGCCTCAATTTCAAACGGACTCATTTCCAGCCCGAACTCCAGACATGATTCCAGATAGTCACGCAGAAAGCTGCGCAGGCCCCCGCAGCGTTCAATTTGCGCTATGTGAACCAAACCATGAAGCAGCGCTTCAGGCCGCTTCTTCATATCGCGCCGAACAGCAATCACGCTGCCATAGGTCAGCGACGGCGTGTCGGGCGTCAATATGCGAAGTTGCCGCGCGAGTAGATTCAGCTCGTCTGATGGTTCCGGCAATTTTTCAACATTCGCCACCCGAACCATGTCCGGGTGCCGCACGCCCAGACAAATGGCATCCTGAACCTCGTTGGCGGAGAGAAACCGGCTGTGGGCCTGCAGATCCTTTTCCACCGAGGTAATCCAGGCGACCGCGAGAGGCAAAATCGTCGGAAGCATACGTTGCAGCACCGATGGGTGTATCATGATAACTCTCCCGATTGTAAAAAAACCAGACTTGCGGATACCCGCTTCATCGGCTTAAGGGTTTCCGGCAATCAGCCAAAAGCACTGTGTCGGAGCAGCTTTCAAATTATAAGACGGCGTGCGATGCGGCGACGTACTGCACCGTGAATTCCCGGCCATCTCCGGCATGATTCTCGTACCCATGGTCACCGCGTATATTGATGGCAGTCGCCTATAATGCTGATGCATCGAAACCGCGGTTTGTCGGAGCATTAAATATGTCGATCCCCCCAAACGCCCCAAAATCAGATGAAAAGATCGGAATTATTCTCGTGGATCATGGTAGCCGCTTCTCGGCCGCCAACGATATGCTTAATGCTGTGGCTGAAAATTTCCGCCAGGCCTCCGGTTACACCATCGTTGAGCCGGCTCATATGGAACTCGCGGAGCCTGGCATTGCTCAGGCATTTGAAAAGTGCGTGCGCCAAGGCGCCACGCGCATTATTGTTCATCCTTATTTTCTCTCTCCCGGTCGCCACAGCACCACCGATATCCCGCGAATGGTAGCCGACGCTGCGGCCGCTTTTCCCGGTGTCTTGTGCAATGTAACCCAGCCGCTCGGGCTTGATGATCAAATCGCACGAATCATCATGAACCGCATCAGCGATTGCGACCGGCGCCACTTCACCTGCGATGTCTGTGCGCCGCGCGGCGGATGTCTGGTAAAAAATCAGGCCGTTTCCAATCTTGCCCCCACGGTCGGGGCGTGAGTGTGCACATCGGCGTCGCTGCTTGATGGGTGCCAAAAATCACGCCGTCGCAACCCGGCGATTACTTGGACAGGCTCCTGGGAACTCCGCGTCCATTCGCCAAGGGGCGGTTGGCGGCGCCGCGACTGGCCGCTTTGCCTTGGCTTATAGCCTGTAGCAGCTAAACTATTTTGTAAGGAAATCTCGGGGAGATAAACAGCCATGGCTCGGCAAATGGTACGCTGCATCGGTGGGCATGTTTTCGATTATGCCCAGCGGAAAACCTGCCCCGTCTGCGGTGTGCAGGTTTATGTGGCCGGCAGCGCCGAGGCCAGCACGGACGCATCCCCGCGCGATGTTGACCAAGCCATCAGCCCGGCTGAGGCCGCTGCCGAGAATCCTGATGCCGCGTTGCCACCGCCCCAAAACCAACCTGCGACATCGGCTAAAAACTGGCGCCCGCTGGTCACTGCCTTCGTCTGTTTTGTGGCCGGAGCCATTGTTGTGGTTGGTGCCATCAAATTTATCTTGCCGGGGCCGCAGCCCCTGGCCAAAACGGTATCCAGCCCAGCGTCCCAAGGGGTGTCCAAACGGGTGCCACGTCCTTCTGCATCGTCCTCCGCGGGCCCAGGCCCGGGCAGTTCATCTTCGGCATCGAACACTGTTGCGAGCCCCAGGCAGGCCCCGGCGGTAGCCGGTACGACCTCTTCCAGCTCCGCTGCACCGCCGCCCCCAGCAGCCTTGGCAATGAGGGCCCAACATTTAGCACCGCTGCAGCGCGCATCGCAAAATACTGCCGCTTCCGCAATTCACGCCATCACTCATGCACCGGCCGCACATCTTTTCCGCCAGCTGATTTTCAAGCCGCACCTTTCGGTCCGAGAGATTCTTGATGACATCCATATATTTGATCAGATCCTGCCGCAGGCCGGCCGATTGGGCCCGCGCACGTTGGCCCTGATTCCCTATTGTGCGGGTGGCCAGCTTTTTAATGTTACGCGTCCGCGGGCCATCGTTGCGGTAGAAAAGCTTGCCTTTGCCCAAGGCGTCGCCGCCGCGGCCGGTCGCATCGCCATGGCCTACGCGCCCGGTGTCAATTCATTGCCGGCATCCGATGGTGGCACCGCCGCCGCGGCCCGCTGGTATTATCGCGGCGCTATGGCGGGCAGTCCGAACTGTGCCTACTGGTTTTTGATCGAGGTGAGCGAACACCCATCGGCCGATAATTTTCTTCTTCATCCGTTGCCGATTCTGCATAAACTGGCGCTGTTTGCGTACACCAACTCGGACTCCACCTTCCTGAATGTTTTTAACATGGCACCAGATTCCAACGATCCGGCCATCGCCGATCTGCAGAAATGGGCCGCTTTGCCGAAAGCACCGCACCGCCCGCTCACACTTATCGACTACTACAATCAGAACCTTCGGAGCCATCCGCGGCGGCTTTTGGCGGTTTTGAAGAAATATGACAAAATTGGATTTCCGCGCGCCAGCGATGCGCTCGGCCTCGCATATTCCGAGGGGGCGCTCATGGCCATCGATACAAAAAAATCCGCCCACTACTATGTTAAGAGTGCCGCGTCGGCCGGCTATCGCAGCGCATTTGCCCAGGCGCCCCTCCAGATTCTTCGCGTGCATTACTGCAATCACTACAAGGCGGCGATTTTGGCATTGCTGGCACGGACCAAATTTCCGCAGGTACCGTATTCCGACATGAAGCCTGTTTTCCTGCAGCACAAGGCGATGAAGCATCTCACGCCGCTGCAACTCCGCAATGTAAAAGCGTTGCAGAAGTTCCTGCTGAACCTTTGCAACTTTCTTCAGCATTGAACCGGGTGAAGATAAGTTGCGACGCTGTGCCACCCGTTGCCGCCGTCGCCACATCAATCCGCCCAGCCGGTCGGTTTCATACGCTGGTGCCAAACCTCCATCATCAGCAGGGCAAAAAGTCGATGGGTGTGATCGCGCATGCCAGCCATATGTTCATCGATCAACCGGCGCGCCATTGAAGATAGGTGCATGCGGGCGGTTAGCGCATCGCCCGCGAAAAGATAATCCTCCAGAGCGGGGCGCAGCGACCCTTTAAACCACTGCCCAATGGGAACGGCAAAACCGCGCTTGCGCCCGCTTTGAACGGCGGGGGGTAAAAAGTCACGCATGGCGTGGCGAAGCAGTAACTTCCCCTGCCGCCAATTCATCATGTCGCCGCCCGGCATTCCATTGGCCCAATTGGCCAGGTGATGATCGAGCAGGGGGCTGCGAACCTCCAATCCGCAGGCCATCGATGCGCTATCCACTTTCCAGAGAACATCTCCGGGCAGATAATCATATTGATCCATTAACATGCATTGACGAATCGTATCGTGGCCGGCCATATCCGGGGATCGGCTTTGAAACTCCATCGCTTCCCCGGCCATTTCGCCCAGATCGGCAAAGGTGAAAAGCTCGGTCAGGGCGCAATATTTCTGCCGCAACTGCCTTTGGCGGCTTGCTTTTCGTAGCCGCCGCCAACGCTCGGATTTACTGCCGATGAACGGCAGCGCTACGCCGGCCGCGAGCAGGCGCATCGCCCGGTAGCGATCATAGCCGGCAAAAAGTTCGTCGCCCCCATCACCCGACAGGGCGCAGGGTGCAAGTTGCCGGGCGGCATTGGCCAGCCAATAGGTCGGCAGGATTGATGAGTCGGCAAAGGGTTGGCCCAGCGCAAAGTCCATCAACCATTCCAGCGTGGGTACGGCGGACGGTTGCATGTCGATGCGGCACTCATAATGCGCCAGGCCCAGCGCCTTAGCCGTTCGCACGGCCAGCGCCGTTTCATCAAAGTCGCTTTCGGAAAAGCCCACCGTTACCGCCAGCAAACGCCGGGCATTGCCGAGAATATGCTGCGCCACACCGGCCGTGATGGCCGAGTCGATACCGCCCGACAAAAAACAGACCATATCTACATCGGCGTGGAGTTGTGATTCGACCGCCGAAAAGATCAGCGCACGCAGTTGGCTCAATGCAGCCTGGCCGCGGGGCGGCATTTGGCCAACTGGCCATGCGGCGGCGGGGGTGCAGGGATTCCAGTTGCTGCGGCTTTGCCGGCCGCCCGCGGAAATGTGCAGCGATGTGCCCGGTTCCATGCTGTGGATGTCGCGGTAAATCGTATGGGGTACCGGCACATAGCCGCGATTGAGGTACAGGGCGAGATGTTTACGCGATGCAATCGGCTCAACCCCCGGCCAGCACAAAACAGATGGGATGGTGCTGCCAAACGCAATTTGTTGATCGGTTAGAGCATAAAACAACGGCTTCTGGCCGAAATAGTCGCGGGCCAGAAATAGCTCGCATTGCCTTTGATCCCAAATGGCAAAAGCGAACATGCCGCGAAGTTTTTCCGGAAGGCGGGCTCCCCATTGTTCCCAGCCGTGTACCAGAACTTCGGTATCGCTGTGATGGGAAGCGAACCGGTGCCCGAGCCGCGTTAATTCATCTCGCAGGGCGATGTGGTTATAGATTTCCCCATTGAACACCACCCGCACATGCGAATCCTCCGCCGTCATCGGTTGGTGGCCACCGGCTGCGTCCACAATGCTCAGCCGGCGATGCACCAGGCAAACGCGGGGCGCCCCAACCGTTTGCCATTGGCCGCGGGCATCTGGGCCACGATGCCGCAGCAGGCCATCAGCTTTTTCCATGATGGCGGACAAATCCGTCGATGAGTGGGCAACGGTTGCAGCGCCGAGGCCCCAGTCAACGAATCCGGCAAAGCCGCACATGTATTAAATTCCCGGCTTCAATGACATCTGAATTTCGCCGTCCTGCATGACCAGAACCATCTCCGTTCGCCCGTCCGTAAATTCCTCCAGCAGTCGCCCAAGGCATTCATAATGCCACCCTTGCATCAATTCATGGCTGCTGGTCGATTGGCCCTCTAATTTCAGCGCGGCCCATTCAGCGATGGACGCCTGGCTGGTTACCAGGCTGGTGCATACATTTTGGCCGAGACAGATCGCCTGCGCCGCCGCCCACACGCGCTCCGTATAGCGGTTAAACGCCAACGTATCGGCCGGTTCGGAGAGTATCGGCGGCAACTGCTCGGCGAGCATCCTTTCAACTCGGTTGGTTATTTCAACAATGTGCGCGCCATAGGTTTGCAGTTCCTGCCGGGCAATGCCCTCAATCCGTGATAGCTGCGAAACATTTCGCGGCATCAGCTTGGCAATGTCGCGCAGAGCGGAATCTGAAAGAAACGTACGCATCGGAAGATTATGTTCATACGCCACCTGATTGCGCCACGCCGCGAGTTCACGAAGCACGCCAAGTTGTTTGCGGCTCAGCGACCGCGGCACTTTGATCTTCTGCCATAGTGTTTGCGGGTCGGGCGTGGTGACGGCCAGCGCCGCCTCGTTGTCGCACAATTCCCGTATCCATTGCCGCTGGCCGCGGGCCGCAAGCCGCTGGTCAAGGAAATGAAAGATCGCGGATAGGTACCGCACATCGTCGGCGGCGTATTGCACCTGCGATGGCAGAAGCGGCCGCCGATCCCATGCGCTGTAGGTGTGGGCTTTGTCTAAGCGCACACCGCAGCAAAATTCCGCTGCTCGAGCATAAGAAATCGGATACACCAATCCTGCGAGGCCCGCGAGCAGCTGCGTGTCGAGCACATTGGCCGGCGGATAGCCGCACCGGTTCAGTATTGCAATATCCTGGCTGCCGGCGTGGCAAATTTTGGTCACCGCCGGATCGCTGATAAGTTCACCGAGCGGATCAAGGTCTTTTACCACCAGCGGGTCCACCAGAACCACCCGCCCGGCACCGCACAGTTGCAGCAGGCAGAGATTGGGAAAATAGGTGCGCTCACCGATAAATTCGGTATCAAAACCAAATTCACCCGCAGTCCGCAGCTCGCGGCAATAATCGCGCAAGCGCTCCGGGTCGTTAATCCACTGGCACCCGTCGGCCGGCAAGCGGCTGCTGTGCATATTTGAACTACTCATCGGCAAGCCCCGCCCGATCAGAAAACGATTCGCGCTGGGCATAAAGCATGGCGCGGTGCTTACCGAGCCGTGTCATCATTTGCGCCCTGAACCCGTCATGATCGCCTGTATAACGCGGAAAATGATCAACCACCCCAATCAGCAGCTCCACCAGCGACTGAAAATCATGCAGGTGAATAACTTCACTGGCGATCATAGGCCCGGCACGAGGCACCGGCACCGGGATGCTTTCCATGGCCATGTTGTGGTAATTGCCCATCGGCAGCGTCAGCCCGGCAGAATCGTAGCCAAATGCGTCAAATACGCTGCTGTTGCAGGTACCGCCATCCATGAGCGCTCGCTGAAAGCTAAAACCCGGCACATCGTCGGCCACATCGTCCGCGGTGAGCTTGATAAAACGCGTCAGTGGAGAGCTGAAAATGCTGCTCCGATCACCCACACGCAGCACGGGGCCGCCGCCCATGGGGGCGTGTGGCAGGGCACGGCTGGTTTCCAGGCCGATGACGGACCACTGCGTATCTGCACTGCCGTGCGTCGCCAAACTGCCATCTTCCATGGCGGCCAGCGTTCCGATAAAGCCTACTTCTTCCGCGCGGGTGAACATCAGCGTGAATGGAGTGGCCAGTTGTCGTTCGCAGGCTTCATGCAGCAGGCACAACATCGCCGCTGCTCCGGCAAGATCATCGCACACTCGCGCCGCAAAATAATCACCGATCCGCTCGCCGTCAGGCAAATCCCACATGCCGATCGTGCCTGCGGGAATGGCCGCGCCATCATCGAGCAATCGCAGCGTGCAAGGGATGGCCCCCGCATCATCCGCGGGGCCGGGCGGCGCAATAATTTCAGCCCTGCACCAGGGGGAGCGGCCATGCGGATGAAACAGCCGCACCGTTGCCCCCTCAAAGCAGGAGGGTTTAACGCCCCCCAAAAATCCGGCCGCCATGGTGCCATCCAAGTGGGTTGCCCCGCAAATAAATCCGGGATGATCCACATGCGCTTCAAAAACCAAACGCCGCCGATCAATCGCAGCCGCCGCCGCAGCCGATTGACCGGCACCGTCTATGCTGCTGGTTCCATAATCCACAAACAGATTGCCGGCACGGTCTTCGCGGACGCGCAGTTCGCGCTGCGGACTAAGCGTCTCCAGATACTGCCGTATCCACGCCATAACGTGCTGCTCTTGGAACGGTGCCGTCGGCAGATCGCAAATGGTTTTAATAATCGACAGCCATTGCGAGTTGATCATGTTGGCAGCGGCCCTTCCGTGGCAGTACCCCCGGGTCCAACCGCCGATGATGGGCCGTTGAGGGCGGCCGGCATTGGCAACGCAGCGATGTCGCTAAATGGTTGGCCATCCACATGACGCCGCAGCAGCAGGTACATAATCGTGCTGGAGACAAAATAATATCCCACGGCATAGGCGCCCAGCAGCGTAACGAGCAAAAATAGCCAAAAGTAAATGATCATCGCCGCGATCCATTCACTCCATCCCATGGCCCACCAGTTAATCGGTGCAATCAGACGCTCCAAATGGGGCGAGCGCCAAATGGTGTTGAGAATCGTCAGACCGGAGTACGACCCATGCTCCAGACCGAAAAAGCTCATCCCGATGTTGGCACAGATATGGGCGACCGACAAAAGCACATACAGCGCCAGCAGCAGAAAAGCCCACGTAATAACGCCGTAAAATAGTGACACCAGAACATAAAACGCCGTCCGCCACGGGCTGTTATATACATAGCTGAAACTGCGACTGATGGCATCAAAGCCGTCCGATGCTTCCACCGACAGGCAAGGGAATATCAGATTAAAGCCGCCGACCAATCCCAGTACGACCAGCATAATGATAAAACTGCCCAGCAGGACCACGAAGAAAATAATTCCCAGCAATATGGGGCCGATGAACGGTATCGCGCCCAATTGCGAGATGGCAACTAACACGATGCCCACCATAACCACGATCGCCAGCGGCAGCAGTGGGGCGCGCAGGACAAACCAGAAGCGGCTAATGGCAAATCGTACACATGGCCCCATGGACGGATCTTCGCCGGCCAGGGCCAGCGCCGTATACCGGCAGATGCTTCCGCCTGCCAATATAATCGTCAGTGCGCAGATAGCCAGAAATATCCCCATGGTCAGAAGGTAGCCGCTGCGCACCAGCGCCATATGCCATCCGCCATCCGAGGGCCGCGCGATCATCGGTGGTGCTCCGGCGAGCAACCACTCCGGAACGGTGACAAACATGTTGGCCAGACATCCCCATACGGTGTTGGATTGCCATGCCGCCGACGGCTCTTTGGGCGTCATGGCGAGGGAAACTTCCAGACCCGGCGGGGCCTGGCTCTCAGCACTGGCCGCAGAAGTTGGTTGAATCCGCAGCGGATTGAGCACGTTGAACGTGAGAAGATGAAACTCGCGTAGTTCATAGCGCATCGCGGCATCAAAAACTCCGCGTCCAACCGTGCTTCGCGCCTGCCGCACGTCGCTAAGCAGTTGCATCGCCAGCCGCCGCTGCGAGCGATGCAAGCCGCGCGCGGTGGGGGGCGGGGTTTGCTTCGTCAACGCGCTGAGCCGACGATAAAACCGCCGCTGCAATCCGGCGACAATGGCACCATACGCCGCCGCAGGATCCTTCTCCAACGCTGCAATCACTTTGGAATGCAGGGGCGTGGCATAATCTTGCAGCATTTCCGCCAGCGCCGCCTGCCGGTTCAGGCGATCCTGATTGATCATTTCACGATAGGCGCCACGCACGGGGTTATGAAAAGCGGATATCTCGCCGGGCAAAACCTGCGGCCCCCACAACAGATCAACGCCGCGACCGGCCGTGTAGATGATCACCAACGACAAAAGCGCCAGAATCCAAATGCCGGGTGTAATGGTCAGACGAAAGGCGCGGAACAGGTATCGGAAATCCAGCAGAGATTCCACCGTGCCAGAATTCGTAGGCTTGGTCACAACCGCTTCCTTCGTCACCATTATTTCTCCGATGTTTAGATCG
>JAJZGD010000056.1 GCA_021804985.1 Planctomycetota bacterium | reverse complement strand
CAAAAGTGCTGAGAAAAATTGATCGGCGGAGTCTATCATCCCGCCATTGGTGGTGTCAAGGGGAAAATTTAAATTTTTATTTTTGGCGCAGGGCCCACACGGCGGCCGCGGTTTTCCGCCGGGGCCGCCGACTAAGTAGCGCGGGGGTGACGGGGCGGCGTTCTGTGGGACGACGAGGCGCGGCCAGCAGGCTGGCCGGCTTAGGGCGCGGCGGCACCATGCCGCCGGCTAAATGACGCGGGATCGCGGCTTGGCGCGCCCCGAGTCGTCGTCTCTGCGTCTCCCCTTCTCTGCGTGAGATAAAAACAAATTCCATCATGCCGCGGCATGATTCATTAAATTAATTGAAACGACGGTTGTCTCACGCAGAGGCGCAGAGGCGCAGAGGCACAGAGGCTGCCTGCGGGCAGCACAGCAGGCTGGCCGGCTTAGTGACGCACGCTGAACCACACGGCGGCACCACGCCAGATGGTGGCGCCTTGCGGTTATGCCGGACGAATGGGCCGGCCGTCCACCGCCGAAATACTTCCCGAAGCCAATTTCATTTGGCCGGCGGCATCCACCAGCAGATGGCCGGCGGCATCCCAGCCCCACGAAATACCTGAAATGTTCCGGCCATCGAAACTTACATTTATCCGGTGGCCGCGGAGTGCATCGAAAGCACTTGCGGCGGTTACCGCGTTTTCAACCGCCGCCGGTTCACGCAAAGTATGTATGCCGGAAATGATGGCCTCAAGGATTTTTTCATGATCTATCCGCGTGCCACCTTCTTTCAGCGTGGCGATGTGCGGACGCAATGCCACAGGGAAGGCGTTCGGGCTTGAATTGGTATTAATTCCAATGCCGATGATGAGGGCATTCGTATTTCCGCTTGAAAGGCAGCGGCACAGTATGCCGCCAATTTTTTTGCCGCTGTGGCAAAGATCATTGGGCCAGCGAATATGAATTTCTCCCGCGCCGGCTTGCCGCAGGCTCATCGCACAGTGATAAGCGACGGCAATCGGCAGAAGTTGCATGCGAGCGGCGGCGTCCATCATCATGAGCAGGCTCAGGTAGAAGCCGCCGGGCGGGCTTATAAAATGGCGGTCATACTGCCCTACGCCGCTGGCTTGTTCGGTCGCAAGCCATGCCTCCAAATATTCAGACGAAGGGGCGGATGGGGCAATGGCCTGGGATAAAATCTCGGCGGCCCGGTTCTCGGCAAGCATCTGCGTGGAAGGAATGCAACCCATTCGATGGATGATGGCACTAGCCGCAAGGGGTTTTGTTGGCGGCATGATAACGCACCTGTAAAAAGTTTTTTAGCGGCGTCCGCGGCCGAGCGTACCGGTGATCAGCGGTGCCAGGAATGATGCGGCGTGGCGGGCGGCAGCGAGCGGGTCGGGCAGGCCGCGTGTATCGACAACAACTGGCCCCTTAAAATTCTGAGCCTCTAACGTGCGGCACACCTCGGGAATATCGACCTGACCGCGGCCCAAAAGCACCGCCTGAGTATGGGCACCGCTGCGAATCGCGTCGGCGCATACCCAGGCGAATATGGAGCCGGCCAAATCTGCAGCCGCCGTCGCCGGGGAACCCCCGCCGGCGATGAGCCGATAACTGTCGAGGGTAACGCCAAGATTTTTGGTTTGGTGGCGGCCGGCGACTCGTGCCAGCCACGTGATATTGCCGGAACCAATGGAGACCATCACACCGAGTTTGTCCGCCAGCGAAAGGATTTCGTCGAGCACCTGCGACGCAGCGGAAAATTGGCGGGCGTCGGTTGGGGCGGCCGTAGCGTTGGCGGCGGCGGCGTTGGCTGCGGGGGCGGGCGGCTCACCGAGATAAATCAGCGTGCACGAAGCGCGGCAATCATGGGCCAATTGGATGGCGAAGCAGGCTTGGCGCAGCAGCGCATCGGTGCGGGATGAATCCGCTAAGCCCGCGGCACCGAAACCTGTGCGGATGGCGGAAAGCTGCAAATTTCTCGAGGTCAGAAATTTTATTAAATGCCGCCGGGCGGTTTGGCCAAAATCCGGGTTGGCCAGCTGCGGGTGAGTGGCGCCGACCGCGATGCCGGAAAAGCCGATATCGGCGGCGGCATCCAAGGCGATCTTCAGATCGTCGCCGAGTGAATCGATGGCCAAACTCGCGGGAAGTTTTTGGTGGTTGCTGGTGTTCATAAATTCAGGTCACGGGTCTTGCATATCTTTCCGGGAAGGGGTTTTTCCATGCTGGTACTCTAACGCCTGGAGTACCAAACTCGCCAGCGACGCGATGATAATGGCCGCGAGAAGGTGCATGGACCATTGCGAGCCGGGGCCGAGCACCTGGTGAATTTGCGTGGCGCTACCGAGGTGCACAAGTAGCGCTGCCCCCCCCGCCACGGCAAACGCGCTTCCGAGCAGCGTGCAGGCGACGATCATGAGTTTTTGAAAAAGGATGGATGCCAGGAAACCCAGCGTAATAAATCCCAGCGCGGCGGCGATCCACCAAAGCTGCGGCGCCGCCTGAAGTGAATGCCAGACCAACGCACCAAACAAGGCCCCCACAATGGCGGACACCAGCACCCACACCAATCGCATAATTCCCAACAGCAGCAAGCCCGCCAAGGTGCCCCCCGCCGCGCAGATAATCGAACCCGCGGGCGAATAATGTTTTATCGCCAGGGCCAAATACCAACCCAGTGCCGCCGAGAGCAGAACGACAATCACCCGATGATGGCGGCGGGCCGTCACCATAATCATTACGCCAATGCAAAGCAGTGCGCATGCCAGCGGTATGTTCAGACGATTGAGGAGCGTATGCAGCGATGCGCCATGATTGAGCGTCCACGCGGGGGCGATACCCATGGATATGACTCCGAATGAATCCATTCCCCTGAAAATCGGCAATAGCATGCTATTTTCGTGCGGCTTTGGGTTGCGCCGCTTCCTGGCTTTTTCGCTTGGCGGCTTTCAACTTAAAAATATGCCTGCATTGCAGCAGCGTGCCGAGGATCAGCATGGCGAGAAAAACCAATTGCGGCCAGAACAGCCCGTCGGCATGGATGAGCAGTGCGGGATCCAATCGCGCTATCCAGATGAGGGCGCCGCCGATAATCAGCAATGAACCGGCCCACACGCCACCGGCCATCGATGCGATCTGCGGAAAAATCAGGGCGAGCAACAACACGAGCAGCGCGGCCCCGAGGCTCAGGGCGTATACCTGACTCCTTACGGCGGGAGTTAAATTTTTATTTGCCGTCCGGATGCACTCAATTACCCGGTGAACGGCGCTCCGGGCCTGGTAGAGAAGGGGTGCCACGGTGCCGGCGATTTGTGTCGTCGGGGCACCCCGCGTCGCGGCGCGATGGGCGTTGTGCGGGGGGCTTGTGGGCTGAGTGGTGGGTGCGATAGCGCCAAATGCGCCATCATGATAGGCCAGCCCGGCACCGAGTACGCCGCCGACAATCAGGGCGAGCAGAACGGCCTGTGTGATACGAAAGAAGATTGATCCGAGAATAATTCCTGCCACCACGCCGCCAAGCCCAATGCTGGCCAAGGACAAAAAATTAAGATGGTGCAGCGGCAGGAACCATGGCAGCAGAAAACCTGTGATGGCCAGGAAGAGTGTCAAAAGCAGGCGTGCCTGCTGAACGGAATTCGCCCATAAGACAGCGCCGACGGGTATGGCGAGCGCGGCGGCCACCAGAATGGGCAAAGTCGGTTTGAGAGGCATCAACTCGAGCACGCAACCTCCCGTTGAGGGGCTTGTCCAATGAAGCCTATTGTACGGAATAACGGAACGAAGGGGGGAAAATGAACCTCGCGCTGGCGAGAAGTGGGCTGCGCCGGAAGGAACGGGCTGCAGCCGGGAAAAAATGGGCTTCGCTGATTGGCAATCGCCATTATGCCTTGCCAAACCGCTGATTGAAATGGGCAAGGATGGCAGCCACGACTTGCTCAGGCTCGGCCTCGCCGGATGTCTGCCAGTCGGCGGCGGCGGCGTATAGGGGTGTGCGGCGGGCAAGGAGCGCCTGCACTTCAGGCAGGCCGCCGGCAGGGGTCAGATTCGGGCGTAAAGTTTGCGAGGTGGTGTCGGCGGCAATGCGTTGCCAAAGAACCTGCGCCGATGCCGAAAGCCAGATGATCGGGCCGCATGCCTTGAGAATATCCACATTGATCTGCGATAAAACCACTCCCCCCCCCGCGGCAATAACAACATTGGATTGAGCGGCGGCGTGGCGGATCGCCTCAGCTTCCAACTCGCGGAATAGCGGCTCGCCGCCGAGCTCGAATATTTCGCGAATATTTTTTTTCGCGGTCTCCATGACCAGCGAATCGGTATCGACGAATTTTTTTTCCAGCCGCGCTGCGAGCAGCCGACCGACGGTACTTTTACCGCTGCCGCGAGAGCCAATCAGCGAGAGTGATGGGATCGATTGACCCGGGGAATCGGGAGGAGCCATCGTCAAATGTTTCACCGCACAAAGACCACGCGCATCGGTCAGGCATTAATGACGCGGTGGCAAGGATAATTCAATGTTGGCCGATTGGCACGTTCAAATAAAAAAAGCCCGGCGGGGTTTTTCCCGCCGGGCTGAAGTAAGTTTTTTTTAACACACCCATTCGGTGTGTTTATGGCTTCCATCAGTTAAACGGAAGCATTGGGTTGATGATATTGAGCACCCGCAGAGAATTATCGCTGCTACCCTCGGTGGCGGGGCTCGGTGTAATGCCGGCGGGGTTGTTATTGGGACTGATGGACGACACGTGCCCATCAAAAAACAGGGCATTGGCGGTGCCAAGGGCGGCCCCGGTTTCGCCATGCCGATAGCGGAGCTCGGTTTCCCAGCCCGAGCCGTTGGCGTCAAGCTGCGAGTCGGTGCCACTGAACAGACCATCCGGGGGGATCATGAACGTCGGGTATTGGTAAAAGTTTTCCGCGAAGATGGGGTCCCAGCCGATGCCGTTCAGCGTCGGACTTTGTACCCACCATTCGAAGGTTTCATTGGCAAAGTATCCTACGGTGTCGCCGCTCTGAGTGGCATCGCCAATCGCGAGGCTGTCGGCGGGCGCTTGGACATTCGACGCCTTAAAGCAGGTATCAAGAGGTGTGGTGGCCCCCCCCCCGGGTATTCCATAGTAGAGGAAGAAGTTGGGGTTCGCTGCATAGGTGCTGCCAAAATTACCCACCACCTCCACGCCATTAACCTCCCAGCCTGTGAATGGAACATCGGGCATGGTCGAAGATGGACAGACAAATGTTTTGAGGAAATTTTCCGACCACGCGCCCGCATCCGCCGACGGCCCCGTGCCGCTCCATGCGACGTTGTTGGAGTTGATGAAATCGTTCTCCGGGTGCCCGGAGGTATAGCTGTAGAGCTCGGTGGCCCACCCGATTGGTGACGGCAGCCAATAGCCCGCAGGTGAGCCATCCGGGTTTCCATTGGGGAAAAGCGTCGGGTCATTGAACACGCCAAACGGAATCGATCCCTGATACGAGGTTTCGTATTCCGCCAGCATCTGACCGATTGACTTAAGGTTGGCGCTGCAGACGATGCTCTCAGCTGCGGCTTTGGCCTTGGCCAAGGCGGGCAAAAGCAGGGCGATAAGCAGGGCGATGATCGAGATCACCACCAGCAATTCGACGAGCGTAAAGCCACCCCGCCGAACTTTTAGACCCATAAAACCGGTTACCTTACGATGGTCGTTCATGATGCAGCTCCTTCACTAAACAAGGCCCAAATTTCGGTACCGATCACCAGCGGCACCCGAATTGATGCTAAGTTCCATGTTCCATATGACCTGCGGGCTTTCGCCCCTTTTTTTTGCTACGGCTAATGGGCCGCGCTAACGTCGAGTTGTTTTGGCTGAGGGCTGATTGGCTATTGGCGATCCGGCAAATTTTGGGGCTTAAAAAAAGGCCCGCATTTTCCATCACTGACTTGCCGGCATACGCCCTTCCGCCGCCTCGACCGGTTATAGAACCGGTATGGGGCGAAGCGGGATGAGCTCTCACACCAAAATACAGTTTAGCATCTATTTTAAGAATTACCACTCGTAATGGCGCAGAAATTTTTAGTATAGGCGCAATGTTTTGGCAGTCCGATAACACATGCCGGGATGATAATTTTATGTAATTTTGACGACATTACGGAGAAAAATTGGCTGAAATAACAAAAAAGCGGCTTTAAGGGGCCTGATGACCCGATAAAGCCGCTGGTGACCGATAGATGTTGAGCATCAATACTGGTAGTGCTGGCCGTTTCCCAGCAAGGGGTTTATCACGTTGACGATCCGCAGGCCGGTATTGCCGGTCTGTCCAGCCGTGGGCGGCCCGCTGGTCATCGACCCTTGGGCCAGGTTGTTGGATGGCAGAGATGCTACGTGGCCATCAAAATACAAAGCATTGGCCGTACCGGTGCCGGGTCCCGTTGAGTTATGACGGAAGCGCAGGGCCGTTTCATATCCTTTGCCATCACTTTGTGCGCCGCCGCCGGTATACAGGCCGGCCGAGGGGAGCATTTCGTCGGGATAATTGAATGCCTGCTGAACGTTTGAGTAATCCTGGCCATAGGTTTGGTACCAGGTAAAGGAGCAATTGGCGCTGCCGTCCGGATCGCCATTGTTGTTTTGGGTGGCATCCCCAACGGCAATCTTCTGTGCCGGCCCGACGATGCTTGCCATGGGGAAGGTAGCCCCAAGCCTCGCTTTGGTTCCCGCCGGTGCGCCGGGATTGTTGGCCCAGAAAAAGTTGGGATTGCATGCATATGAGCAGGCAAAATTAAAGGGGGATGCAGTTATCGGTTTTTGGATGGGAGGAACCACGCTTGACGGGCAAAAAAATGTCGCCTGGAAATGCGCAGCCCAAGATTGCTGCGCCGCAAAGGTAGGATCAAACACGCTGGCGATGTAGGGGTTTCCAAAATCAATTTCCTGGTGGCCAGACTGAAAGCTGAACAGCTCGGTCGCCCAGCCGACCGGAAATGGCGGCCAATATGGCTGAGATGCATAACCATTGGATGGCGCATTCATGTAATCGACATCAAACGGTATCTGGCCATTATAGGTGTTGGTGTACTCATAAAGCATCTGGCCGATGGAACGCAAATTGGCGCCGCAGGCGATGCTGTTGGCCGCTTCTTTGGCCTTGGCCAAGGCGGGCAAAAGCAAGGCGATAAGCAGGGCGATGATTGAAATCACCACCAACAGTTCGACGAGTGTAAAGCCACCCCGCCGAACTTTGAGGCACGTAAAACCGGTTACCTGACGATGGTCGTTCATGATGAAGCTCCTTTAAAACAACAAGGCTCAAGCCACGGCATCGATCACCGGGGTACTCGAATGATCCCGGGCTCCATGCTCCGGCGCGATGTCCCGGCTCCATCCCAATCCCGGCCATTAATCGGACAGGCTCCTCTGGCTGTTGAAGCTTTGCAAACGACCGGGCACAGAGCGCTTCCGCGTCTTTCATGCCAAGGGGTGATTTGCAAAGTTAAACGCCGCCGGAACCGGGCAGGGAATCGAATGAAGCCAGCGGCCGCGTGCACTCACAACATTTATAGTTTAGCAACTTGTTTTAATTTATGCCACTAGTGAGAGCGCAGAAATTTTTAGTATAGGCGCAATGTTTCGATAGTCTTATAACAACCGAATAGATAGGGCTTTTATTTAATTTCGATGGCCTTATTGCAATAAATTGGCTGAAATAACAAAAAAGCGGCTTTATCAGGCCTTGTATCCCGATAAAGCCGCAGGAGACCGATAGTGGTTGAGCATCAATATTGGTGGTTGCCACCGTTTCCAAGCAGGGGGTTTATCACGTTGACGATGCGCAGGCCGGTATTGCCGGTCTGTCCAGCGGTCGGCGGCGAACTGGTCATTGACCCTTGGGCCAGGTTGTTGGATGGCAGAGATGCTACGTGGCCATCAAAATAAAGGGCGTTGGCCGTACCAGTTCCGGGTCCCGTTGAGTTATGACGGAAACGCAGTGCCGTTTCATATCCTTGGCCATCGTTTTGCGCCCCGCCACCGGAGAATAGGCCGGCGGAGGGAAGCATTTCGTTGGGATAGTTGAATGCCTCCTGAACGTTGGACCAGTCATTGCCATAGGTCTGGTACCAGGAAAACGCGTAATTGGCGCTGCCGTCGGCGTCGCCATTGTTGTTTTGGGTGGCATCACCAACGGCAATCTTTTGTGCAGGCCCGACGATGCTTGCCATGGGGAAGGTAGCCCCAAGGCTCGCTTTGGTTCCCGCCGGCGCGCTGGGTTTGTTGGCCCAGAAAAAGTTGGGATTGCATGCATATGAGCAGGCAAAATTAAAGGGAGACGATGTTATCGGCTTTTGGTTGGGGGGAATCACGCTTGACGGACACAGGAAAGTCGCCTGGAAATGCGCTGCCCAAGATTGCTGCGATGCAAAGGTGGGATCAAACACGCTGGCGATGTAGGGGTTTCCAAAATCAATTTCCTGATGGCCTGCCTGGAAACTGTACAACTCGGTCGCCCAGCCGACCGGAAATGGCGGCCACCACGGCTGCGATGCATAGCCATTGGATGGCGTATTCATGTAATCGACATCAAACGGTATTTGGCCGTTGTAGGTGTTGGTGTATTCGAAGAGCATCTGGCCGATGGAACGCAAATTGGCGCCGCAGGCGATGCTGTTGGCCGCTTCCTTGGCCTTGGCCAAGGCGGGCAAAAGCAAGGCGATAAGCAGGGCGATGATCGAAATCACCACCAACAGTTCAACGAGTGTAAAACCACCTCGCCGAACTTTGCGACCGGCAAATGTGCCGGCGCGAACCCCTCCCGAAAGAGCACTCATGGGTAACTCCTAAAATGAGAACCTAAACGTTGCAGTGCAAACCGGATTTACGACAAGCCCCGCGTGACCTCCTCACGCCTACGCCTTAACGCTTATCGGCACAATAGCGGGCGGGCGCCACTCGTATGAGCGCAGAACTTTTTACAATAGGCGCAAGGCATAACGTGGTCCGAGAACTGCTGCGAAGAGGACTCAAATCAAATTTTCAACGCCAAATTTGGCCATACACGGCCCTTTTGCGGGAAAGCTCCCCTCTATGGCCGCTGCTGAATTGGCGCCGGCCGGTATCTATCGCGGCATGTCTTTGATGCATGCCAAAACGGTGCCGCCCTTCCCGGGGAGGGGAAGCAGGCCGATAAGAAAGCAGATCGCGGAGTACGCCCACTTTTAATTGAGAAAGAAGGAAGCTAAATGGGACTTTTTGCCCCGGTGACGGCCAATACCAACGCACTGATGCGCTCCGGCCGATATTCCGGCGGCAGCGAAGCAAATGTGCCAGCGACGGCGTGAAGGGTTGACCCCGTGGTGCAGACATCATCAATCAGCCAGATATGCCGGCTCGATAAATTTACCGAATGAACGGCAAAGGCGTCACGCAGGTTCTCCGCTCGCTGATGGGCGCTCGCGGCCAGCGATTGCTGCGGCGTGGGAAAACGCTTTACGACCGCATCCACACACGGCACGGCGAGTTTTTTCGCCAAAGATTGTGCCAGCTGCTCCGACTGGTTAAAACCGCGAATGAAGCGGCGGCGCCAATGCAATGGAACCGGCACCAGCAGATCGATCTGCGGGCACCCCGCTTTGTGCCATGCCTCGCACAGCAAATCAGCGAGCAGGGCGGCCATGCCCCAATGGCGACGAAACTTAAAGCCGGAGATCAATTCGGAAAGGGGATATTTGTAGGAGCCCGCACGAATAATTTCGGCGATACCGAGGCGGCGCCGGGGACAGAACGGGCAGGATACCGTGCCCGCAAGCCGCGTGGCGCCGCAGCGGTGGCAGTAGGGAACCTGAATCTCGGCGGCCAATTGCTCGCGGACATCTTCCGTCAGGCAAGCGCCCCCATCGACCACGGGCTGACCCGTTATCCAGCAGGTTTTAGGCAGCAACGCGGCAGACGGACAAGCGGCAATACCATGGAGTTTCTTTTTCATCTGCATCTCTCCATTTACGCGCCGCTACGCCGATAACGTCTCGGGCAACCGTTCCAGTGTCTCGGCAAATTTATCGACCAAGGCCGCCGCCTGCGCCACGTCGATCGCAGTTCGTCGGTAGGTCAGGCCGATGGTCAGGCGATCACGAAATGTCGTCGTCGCCCAAACCACCGGCAGCAGGGGCCCCACCGGCGAGACGCGAAAATAATTGAGAATCGGCGGCAATTTCGGCGGCGCACTGCACATCCACTGATCGGCAAGGTTGATGTTGGAAATGCCGGCAAGCAGCGGCAGATTTTTGGAGAAAAAATAGGCGTGATGCCGGGATTGACGATAGAGATTCCAGAAGAAGCGCGTCATATCCATGGCATCAAGGGATTTGACAGCCGCAAGTGTCTGCTTTTGCCGCTGATGCTGCTGGTGAACGGTGCGGATGAGTTGGCGGATGCTTTGGGCTTCAGGTTGGGGTACCAGGGTGGTGGTAAAGCCGAGCGCGACGCCGAATTGTCGATTACTGGCGGCTGCAGCGGCACGTTGGGCATCACCGGCGCCACCGGGCCGCGGGGCAAATGCATCTATATATTTACGTATATCTACGATTGAGCCGATGGCCACGCGATTGCGCGACAGGCGACCGAAACGCCTGCGCTTTTGGCATCGCTGATCACGCGTCATTTCCCCAAGCAGGGAGGCGAGCACAGCCACGAAAATATCATGGATGGAAACCTTAAGTTCCGCCGCCGGCACCCTGAGCCGCTGGATCACCGATTCCGGCAGGGTACGGGATAAAAAACCGGCCTGAAAATCGAGCGGGTTGGAGAGGTGCAATCGTGCGGCCCGCCGATGGCGCAAATATTGCTGCAGGCTTTCGCCGAGGCCGCCGAACATTCGTGCGGCTCGCGGCATGGGGCCGGTCGTCAGCGGCGCAAAACCGGGCACTGCGGCCACGCCGGCGGCCTGAAAATAAATGCAGCGCATCAGCTCGCGAATCGACCAGCTGTCCGCGATCCAGTGGTCATAGGTAAGAATGAATAAAAAGGCGTCGGGCAGGGGCAAAATGGCAGCACGCAGTGGTGCGCGGCCGGGGATAAATGGCTTGTTCAGCGCGGTGGCTATGGCCTGCTCGCACGAGGTTTCCGGCGGAAGGTGTTCAACGGGGGCCATTTCCGGCATGGGGGGAAAACAGCCACTCGCTTGCAGGCCGGCCAAAACCTGTTTGACGGCATTTTGCCAGTGTTCCAAATTGGCGTGGCCACCAATTTTCATCACCTGCACGGCGTTGTACGGAGCCAGACTGGTCCAGCAGCGCATCAGCTTCTGGAACGAATTGAGCGGCCCGGCGGCGGCATTCGGTGGCGCGGCATTATCCATGGCGACCGTCACGCGATTCATCATGAAACATTTCGACGTCGGGGAATGAACCGCCCGACGCTTTGCATGTAGCTGAGATAATCTGAACCATGCACGCTGGTAAGGTACGCCTCTTCGCGTCGGGCCTCAAGCTGCAGCATCAGAATATGAATGGCAGCGAGCACCAGCATCACCCCACTGGGGATTGCCGCCACGGAACAAAGCATTAAAACCACGGACAGGGCATAGATGGGATGACGGACAAGTCGATAGGGGCCCGTGATGATCAACTGCGTTTTCTCGCTGGGATCGATGCCAATGCGCCATGATCGCCCCATTTTCCGCCAACACACAAATGTGGCGGCCAATGCGATGGCGCCAATGACAATGGCCAAAACCGCGACCGCCAAGCCGAGCGGCGAAAAAGCCCCCAACGGGCGAAGCATTTCCGGTAACCGGTTTGCGGGCAGCAGGGCGTTGACCCATGGGACAGTGCACCATGCGAGTATGGTTGGAACCCAGATAAGGCGCAGCCGGCGACCGGTTGCTTCGCGTGGAATGACGTTGGGGTCGCGGCCGATTTTTCGCGCCAAGCGAATGCTTTTAACCACCACCGTGCCCCAGTAGATGGCCAATTCGACGGCCAGCAAGGCATCGAGCATACCCCGGATGTTCAAGAGCTTCTCCTGCCGATGAGGCTCAGGGTTCGCACGGCAGTGTGATCGTGCCGCGCCGGTATCCAGCTTTGCCAGCGGCGCAGCGAATCGAGGATGAAATGGAGCATCATTTTCTGTACCCCGGGAATGGCACTGATATTGATATGATTTACCGGGCCGGTATTAAACCCGACCTTGGCATACCGCAGATTGATGTTCGTCAGGCGCGTAAGTTCCGGGTCTGCAGCATCCGCAGGAACACCCCGCAAGAACGGCAGCCAGTCGGTTAAGGGATGACTTTTATAAATATCAACACATCTTTGAACATTGGCCGGAATCGGCGGCGGGGTGACCGGATCAATCAGCAGCAGCAGTGTCACTTCAATGCCATGGCGGCCAAGATAGCGCGCGGTGCGTATCTGATCATCTGCTCCATAGGAGTGCCCCACGAGAATCAGCGGCCCGGTCAGATCGCCGTGCCGGAATGCGGCGAGCAGCTGCTTGCGGTAATAGTCGGCGGCTTCGTCGGCCAGTGCTGCGGAAAGAACCGTGCGGTTTTTATTCAGGGTGCGGCAAAGGGTGTCCATACCGGTGCTGAAAATGCCGAGAAAACCGCGCATCGCATACAAATGGCCGGGGAATTGATAGGCCCGGTCGGTGGCGGGCGCGAAGGTTTGGGTCACGGGGTCTGGCGGCTGATTAGTCAGATCGACGCAACCACCAAGGCCAAGCAGCAGGATCACCGCCAGCGCGATGCCGGCATTTCCCATCCGGCTGAAGCGGACCACGCCAACCATGGAAAGGCTTTGTGGGCGGCTGGTTTGCAGGGCCACTTTAACGCCCGACAATTTGATCTGAGTCACTTTGCACTCCAACAGCAGCCGATCGACCGGCCGGTAGCGGTACGATCTAAAAACCTGCGCCCGAAGCAGGGCATCGTCATGGCGCAGCTGCCTGATGCTCTTTACGGTACCACGCCACAGTGCGTTCAAGTCCCTGATCGAAATAAACTTTTGGCTCGTAACCGATCAATTGCGCAGCACGGCGGATATCGGCGAGCGAATCGCGGACATCGCCCGGGCGCGGGGGCAGATGTTCGGGTACGATGTTTTTGCCCAACAGCGCGCCGATTTTTTCCAGCAGGCTCAGCAGGCTGATATTTTGCCCGCAGGCAACATTGACCACTTCACCGGCAAGCGGGGCCGCACATTGGCCGGCCAGCATATTGGCATGGACCACGTTGTCCACATGGCAAAAATCACGCGTTTGCAGGCCGTCACCGAAAATGCTCGGACGCCGCGATTCGAGACCGGCGGCAATAAATGCCGGAATGACGGCCGCGTAGTGGCTTTTCGGGTTTTGCCGCGCGCCAAATACATTAAAATAGCGCAATGAAACCGTGGAAAGGCCATAAACGCCCGCATAAACTGAAGCGTAAATTTCGCCTGCAAACTTGCCCGCTGCATAGGGGCTTTTGGGCGCCGGGATCATCCCCTCGCGTTTGGGGAGTTCGGCTGTATCTCCGTAGGCACTTGAACTCGCCGAATAGACCACCCGTTTTACGCCCGCCTGCCGCGCCGCTTCCAAAATGTGGAGCGTGCCGGTGATGTTCACGGCGTTGTAGCCCAGCGGATCTGCCACGGAACCGGGAACGGAGCCGCGGGCGGCGAGATGAAATACCGTCTGCACCCCCTCAGCAGCGCGGCGGCAAACTTCATATGAGGTGATGTCGCCATGGATGAATTCCAGCTGCGAGCGAACATCGGCAATATTTTGTTCGGATGAACTTGAAAGGTTCTCGAGCACACGCACGCGGGCACCAGCGGCCAGCAATCCGCGTACCAGGTGTGAGCCAATAAATCCAGCTCCGCCGGTAACCAGCACAGGTTGATCATGGTAGTAGTTGATAGTGGAAAAACCTCCAAAAGAGCGAGCGGCTTTTTCATGCCAAATGAGATAAAACCCACAAACACAATCCGCCACTGCCGCCCATCCCACTGGAATATCGGGCGGCGCATAAACCGGGAAAAGATTATAGAGGAAATGCGAGCATTTGTGGCGCCACGTTCAGCCCGCGACCACAACCCCAACCGAACCATGGCGTGTGCTGCCCGGGGGCACCGGCGTGCGCCCCACCGCATAATAATGGAGCCCGGCTGCGCTGACCTTACCACTGGCGAGACAATTGCGCCCGTCAAATACATGGACGCCGCGCATCATGGCCTTGATCGTCGGCCAATTCTGGGTAATGAAGACGGACCAATCGGTGGCGAGCACCACGGCATCGGCGCCGGCGGTGGCCTGCGGCACGTCCGGGGCGTAGATAATTGTGTCGCCGAGCAGGCGGCGCGTGTTGGCCATTGCCTCGGGGTCGAACGCCCGGACAATGCAGCCCGCGGCGGCGAGCATCCGGGCAATTTCGATCGCGGGTGATTCGCGGATGTCGTCGGTATCGGGCTTGAACGCCAAGCCCCAAAGAGCAATTTGCGGATCCTTGCGACCTTCGAGCACGCGGAGAATGCCCTGGACGAAATGCTCGCGCTGATGGCGGTTGGCCTGCTCAATGCCGGAAAGCAGATGCGGTTCGATCTTAAGTGTTTGCATCTGATGCACCAGGGCGGCCACATCTTTGGGAAAGCAGGAGCCCCCATACCCGATGCCCGCCTTTAAAAAGGCCGGCCCGATCCGCGGGTCGGAGCCGATTCCCATGCGAACGCTTTCGATGTCGGCACCTACCGCGGAGGCCAGACGGGATATCTCATTGATAAAGCTGATGCGCATGGCGAGCATGGCGTTGGCGCCGAATTTAGAGAGTTCCGCGCTCGCCCGGCTCATCGAGAGAATATTAAATCCACGGTCGATCAGGGGTTGGTAAATTTCGCGCAGTGCGCCGATTCCTTCGGCCGTGCCGGCACCAAACACGATGCGATCGGGGTTCATAAAATCATGAATCGCGGTTCCTTCCCGAAGAAATTCGGGGTTGTTAACCACTTCCAGGCGGTGCGGGGCCGTGGCGGCTTGCGCGGCCACTTTTTCTCCGGTGCCGGGCGGAACGGTGCTTTTTATCACGATGGTTTTGGGTTCGTTGGCGGCTTTGATGATTTGCTCCACCGCGTCAAAAAGCATCGTCAGGTTATAGCCCCCCTCCGGTGCCGGCGGTGTGCCTACGGCCACGAAAATCACCTGCGAATTTTGCACCGCCGTCGCCATATCCGTGGTGAAACTCAGGCGATGCGCCGCCGTCTGCTGAAGGATCATTTCCGAAAGCCCAGGCTCGTAAATGGGCACCTTTCCTGCCTGAAGCGACTGCACACGGGCCTGATCCACATCAATACCCACCACCTGATGGCCGAGTGCGGCCAGGCAAGTTCCGCTCACAAGGCCCACATAGCCGCATCCAACAACCGCAATATTCATTCGACGTAATCCTTTATTTGGCGGCCAATATGCAGCCGCGTTTTTAATCCCAGCCGTTGGCTGCCTCGCCGGTATCCACCTGGGCTTCGAGATAACCATCGACAATACGTGTCGGCAGCATAAATAAGGGCCCGAAATTTCGCTGGCCGACCGATTCGCCGGTGGAGAGATTAAACATGCCGTTGTGCATGGGACAGACGACGCAGTTTTCCAGTCGGCGGCCTGAACTCAGTGGGAAATCGGCGTGGGGGCAGCGATCGAAGGCCGCGTGAAACTTTCCAGCGGAAAAATAGACCAGATAGGCCTGAGAATCCACCATCACGCGGAAAAGACCGGTGGGGAGTATTTCGTGGGTGGCGAGAAGTCTCACATAGCTTGCCACGGACTTCGCCATCATTTCTCCCGCGGGCGGCCACCACGCATGGCGCCCTACGCCGGTGATCGCCATGCTGCGGCATTCTACACTGTGGCAGCGCTCAGCCGCTACCCGATCCGGCGGACATAGGGCGTTAAGGGGAATGCGCGCGAAGGAATGCTGCAAGCAGAGAAATGGCGGGCGACGCGGGCGTCCCGTCTGCCCTCATCATGTTTCTGATGCAGGCAAGATGCCTGCACCACAACGGATCCAATCCCCTGTTTGTCCCATTGAGAATTGGGAGGCGGTCCGAGCGTACCAACGCCCCCGGCATTTCGTGTCACGCACCCGACGCCCGGCGGGGCGACGCGAATTTATTGCCATGGCATGGTGGATGGCGTTATGCTTCAGCACTTGGCTATTTGACCGACCGCAGGCGGTACTTTCACGGGCAGGAGGACGCAATTCTGGCGGACGAAGAAACGCAACCTACATCCACCCCGGAAGCGGGCGAAGCACCACCGAAGGCGCCTGCCAACTGGCGGTCGCTGCCGCGACGGCGCATTCTGCGTATTGGTCTTTTTTCGGAAGATATGGGGCCGTACGGCGAGCAGGTGATCGGGGCCATCTCCATGGAGGCGAGCAAATCTGAAGGGCGGCTGCAAATTCTGGTCGCCAACTTCGGCGAAATTACGGCCGCTGCGGTGGCGGCCCGGAAACTCGATGGCGTGATTTTTGGCCGATGGGAGCGCCCGGCCGAATTGCTCGATGCGCTGCAAAAAAGCCGCCTGCCCGTGGTAGACATCTGGGGCAGCAGCGCCACCGAGTGCCTTGCGACCAAGGTGATGCCGGACGATTTTGCGGTGGGCAAAATGGCGGCGGAGCATTTTTTGAAGCGTGGGTTTTCAAAATTTGGCTATTACGGCCTGCCGAAATCATTCAACTTGCGGTGGGAGGAACGTCGGCGGGCCGGGTTCGTTCAAACCGT
>JAJZGD010000055.1 GCA_021804985.1 Planctomycetota bacterium | reverse complement strand
CCCGGTCACGGGCCGTGCCCATACAGATAACGTCATACTTGACGCTGCCATCCTTGGTGCTATACGCCTCCTCCACAACGTCCTGGTTGACGAATCAAATCAGGCGGCGGCGTAGCCGGGCTTTCGCGGCCAAACTTTAGTTGATCCCGCGCCCACCCCACGACAAAGCAATATCACTGGAGCGCATGCTCCCCGCTGTGCCGACCGGCGCCGCGCCGCCATGGCCCCCACAACGCAGCAAGAAAACACGCGACCGCTAAACTCGCTAGATATATTGCCGTGTAGATTCGCCCATGCGTTTTGTTCTTTGGCGTTGGCTGATGGCCGGGGATCAGCCAAAAGCCCTGTGTTCTGCCGCTGCCCCGCGCTATCGCTGCAACGTTCGCCATGAAAATGACGTACGCATCGGTTTTCTGCCAATTGGTAAACGCCGCCTGCGGCAGGGATGCAATCAGCCACTGGTGGGTGAAACCCGATGCCTTTTCCAATATCCACGGCTTTCCATGCACGGATGCCAGAATTCGCCAGGACGGACCGGGTTTTATCATGGCCATCCGGCGAACCATGACGCGTCCGAAATGTACATGGGCCATTACCGCTGCCTGTGGCATCAGCATAAGGGGACGGCCGCGACTTACCGCAGCCGCGGCGCCAGCCGGTGCAAAGAGAAGCTGATTGCCGTGGCCCCCCGATCGTTCGCCCGAATCATAAAATGAAATCCGAAGGCGGCCAGCTCCCCGTGTCGGGGTAAAACCAACCCGCGGCATGGCGGCGAGCACCCGCGTCACTGCCGCCGGCATGCCACTCGCCAGCCGCACATCCAGAATCGGCGGCATGGCGTTGAGCCGGAGGTCGGCCTTCCATAACGTGTGGCCTTTATGCAGCAGATATATTTTTTGTTTTATCTGGTTGGCAGGCAGAACAAAACTGACGCCGCGGCGCAGTTGGGCCCCGGTCCAATCGCGGCTCCATTCTGTGCTCGATTCCCCATTTAATTTTCCCGCTAATTCTCTGTTCAATTTTCCGGCTAATTTTGCCGCCCCTTTTTCAGCGGGCGCCTTGGCCTGCTCCCCCATTGCTTGTCTTGGTAATGAAGAAACCTTTATCGTCGCACCGCGGAACGCGAAGCCAACCGATGTCCGAATGAAGAAATAGCGGCGGTTATTGAAAACTCGGATCGATGCCGTCACCGCGAAATGCTTTGCCGCGTTACTGCCCCCCGCACGCCGGATTATCACGACGCCCATTGCACACGCGACGCACCCGAGCAGCACCAGCCACCAACGCCAGTGCCGCCGCCCCAACATCCACGCACCTGAGCGGGAGTGACCCGGCAACACCCAGAGAACAGCCGAAAAAGCGACCGTCTTTCGCTTGATAAATGCCAGCAAAATCAGCCCGGCAATCAATACGGCCAGCGGAAAGATCAAGGCAGCGGGGTTAACAATGTCCATTTATCATTCGACCGATTAGCTCAGGCTAAATGCCCTCGGATGGAGACGTTTCATTGGCAGCGGGCAGCGGCTCAAATCGCTCGATCGGTAGTATGAACCGCACGCGCGTACCAACTGGAAGCTTTTGAATAAAGACACGCCCGGCGTGCATGTCAATAAATCGGCGAACGATGGCCAATCCAAGCCCGAGGCCAAACCCCGATTGCTCATTGGCGGCTGTGGAATGTTGCGCCGCATCATCCCCCGGCTGGAACGGCTCAAACAGGCTGCCCATGGCCTCTTGCGACATGCCCGGCCCGGAATCCTCCACATCGATTTCCACCATGCCGCCCACCACTTTGCGCACCGCCACGCGAACGGTACCACCCGCCGGCGAAAAGCGGATGGCATTGCCAACCACATTCACCAGGGCATCGCGTAGTTTGGCCTCATCACCGTCGATGGGGGGAATGTTTTCGGCCAGGTGCATATCGAGATTCAATTGTCGCTCATGAAAGAAATCGGCATGCTCCGCACAAACGCTCCGCACAAGGTCAACCATGTTCACCTTCTGCCAGCGAAGGTTCTGAGCAATCCGATCTTCCTTTACCAGCTTCAGAAGTTCATTCACAATCGTTTCCAGCCGCTGACCGTTGGAAATTGCCACTTCAAGGCTATGGCTGATTCGCGACTGAATTTCAGGCTCAAGGCGACACTCCGCAACGCGGCTTTTCACCAAATCGAGATGGCCGAGAAGCGCACCAATTGGCGTGCGCAGTTCATGGGCGGCAATGGTGATGAAGCGGGATTTGGCGGCCTCCCGCCGTTCAAGGGTATGACGCGTGCCTTGAAGTGAGCGCGTCATCGCATCAAAATCATGGGCAAGTTCGCCGAGTTCATCATGGCGGAATCCGGACGAATGATGATCACCGGACAAAAGCCGCACGTTAAGTTCACCACGCGTAACCGCCGCCGCCGCCACCCGCAAACGCCTGAGGGGCGAAATGACTTCGCGCTGACTGATGAAAAACCCGAGGCCAAAAAGGATGATGATCATCAGCAGGCCGAGAAGTGCCACCAAGCGTACCTGATCGAAAATGGGTGCCAAAACCGCCACCGCCGATTGCGATACCAGCACCACCCAATGCGGAGAGATCACCGGCGTGCCTGCCCGACGGCGCAGCGACGAACACTCAACTTTGGCCGCGCCCACCACCAGCCCGCGGGCCAGGGAGGATAGCAGGTCATTTTTACCAAACGATGCGCTGGAGAAAACCTTCACCGATTTTTCGGCTCGCGGCGTCGAGCCGATACTAAAGAGGATGCGTTTCAGTCGCGTATCATAAATAGCCACCGTGCTTTCTTGCGATCCCATGCCGCGGGCCAATTGGCGCTCGATGGTATGAATGCCGACGGTTTCCTTTATCAACCCGATCACCGTGCCGGATTTTACCTTGCGCACCGGCACCACCAGAATGACCGCCGGCTCATGCGTGTGCGGATCCTCGGCGATGGCCTGGATCAATATCCGCCCGTCGACTCCCGCCATCCCCCGCTTGAACCAATGGTGCGTGGCCACCGTGGTTTCATCCGGAGCAATATCCGCGGCGATAATGTTGCCCGCGGCGTTGACGGCCAGAAAATGGAATCGCTGCGGATTATCGCGGCTGATGATCCGCATGCGCCTCGCCAGCGGGTTCTCCAGCAGCCCCGTGGGAATGGGTAGGTGCGTTAAGCCCGCGCCCGGTGGCGTGGTGACCGGCTGACTTGCCGCCGCGGGCGCCCATCCTGCGGAAAGTTCAAAGGCGCGAATGGTGCCCGGCAGCCGAGCCAATAGCAGCAGTCGGCGTCCTTCCGCATCAATGCGATCGGAGATGCCCTGCGAACTCGCTCGCGCCAGTTCCTTAAATGATGTGGACACCGTTTCCAGCCGCGAATGTGTGCCGAATGAAAGCACAGCAACCAGCAGGACCACCAGCGGGAGAAATCCGGTGATCACTAAGGTACCGATAAGTTTGCGCCGAATGGTCAGGCGCAGCATGCTTCACACTTTCCAATCCGCCAATGTTTACCGCGTGCATCATAAATGCAGCATAGATGCTGTCCAGCCTGATTCAGTGGCCGCCGTTTCGCACCGAATCATGGCAAATGAATTGCAGACGGGATCAACCGTTTTCAATCTGAATCCGGGCCTGCTCGTCGGCATGATAGCTCGATCGCACCAGTGCCCCCGATTCCACGACCGTAAAGCCAAGCTCCAGGCCCACCATTTTCCAATGCTGAAATTGCTCGGGCGTAATCCAACGATCAATGGGCAAATGCTCTCTCGTGGGCTGAAGGTATTGCCCAAGCGTGAGAATATCCACCCGGCTTTGCCGCAGCTCGCGCAGCGTTGCAAGCAGTTCGGCATCGTTCTCGCCAATGCCCAGCATCAGGCCCGTTTTCGTCACAAACCCCGCCGCCTTGGCACGTGATAATAGTTCCAGTGAACGCTTAAATTTCGCCTGCGGCCGCACACGGTGGTACTGGCTTGGAACCGTTTCAACATTATGGTTCAAAATATCCGGCTTGGCGGCGAGAACCGTTTGCAGATCATTCCAGTGGCCGCAAAAATCTGGTATCAGCACTTCGATCGTCGTGCCCGGCGATGCCTGCCGAACACGCTCGATGGTTTGAGCCCACAAGCCGGCGCCACCATCCGCCAGCTCATCACGATTCACGGACGTGATCACGATATGACGCAACTTCATGATGGCAGCCGCCTCGGCCACACGCCGCGGTTCATCGAGATCCAGAATCGGCGGGCGCCCCGTTTTTATATGGCAAAATCCACAACTGCGGGTGCATACGTCGCCAAGAATCATGATCGTTGCGGTACCGCGGCCCCAGCATTCACCCATATTCGGACACTTCGCCGATTCGCAAACCGTATGGAGTTTATGCTCGTCAATGACGGAACGCAGCCGCGCATATGCGGGGCCGCCAGGCAACTTCACCTTCAGCCATGGCGGCTTGCGGCCGGGCTCCATGAAATCAGGCTTGGCTGAAGTTGCCACCACCGGCAGCGGATACACACTTTTTGCCGCTTGATTCATAACTTTTGACAAACCTCATTGGGTCCGGGGCGACACCCATCGCCCGCGAACTCAGCCAGCCCGCCAATGGTTAGCGCCAGCTCCCGGCCCGTCATGATACGCCCGCCATTCCCGTTTCAATCGGTGCCGAGACATACTCCCGCGGGTCCGTGATATGGCCGGTCAGGGCGCTGGCCGCCACCGTCAAAGGACTCGCTAAATAAACGGCCGCCTGCGCCGATCCCATGCGACCGGGGAAATTGCGGTTGGTGGTGCTGATGCACACCTCAGTGCGCTGCAATCGGCCAAAGGTGTCGGGCGGCCCGCCGAGACACGCACTGCAGCCGCTCGGCCCGACTTTACACCCCGCATCCAACAGCAACTCTTCGATGCTCTTTTCGCCTGCCCCTTTGGGCTCGCCGGCCACATTCAGCCGCTGCATATCCCGATGCACTTCCGTCGAGCCGGGCACCACATACGTGGGCACCTTCACCTGATTGCCCTTAAGAATCGATGCGGCAAAAATCATGTCGGTAATTTTTCCGCCCGTACAGCTGCCAATGTACGCCTGATCGAGTTTCACATGCCGGCAATTGAAGGCGGTGTCTTTGTTATCCGGCGAATGGGGCTTGGCCACCAGTGGTTCGAGCGCGGCCAAATCCCATTGTTGTTCGTAGCAATACGCCGCATCGGCATCGTCGCGAAACACGTCGTAATCATGGGTGCGGCTGCGTGCCCGCACATAGCGCAGCGTTTTGTCATCCACATCGCACACGCCATTTTTACCGCCCGCCTCTATGGCCATGTTGGTAAGCGTCATGCGATCTTCCAACGTCAGAGATGCGATCCCGTCGCCTGCAAAATACATGGTTTTGTAGGTGGCTCCGGATACGGAAATATCCCCAATGACCGCGAGAATCAGGTCTTTGGCCGTCAGATATGGGGGTATCTGCCCATGAAACATGAACTTCATGGTCGGTGGCACCTTGAGCCACGTTTTGCCGGTGCCCATCGTGAACGCCGCATCGGTGTTGCCAATGCCGGTCGCAAATTGGCCAAATGCACCGGCGGTGCAGGTGTGGCTATCCGTGCCCAGCAAAATTTCGCCGGGACGCACATGCCCTTCCTCCGGCAGTGCTTTGTGACACACACCCTTATAACTGGTCTTCGTCGGATCAATATAGGGGTTGGGCATTCCCGGTTCATTTTTAACAAATTCCGGGTCGTAGTAATAAATCAGCCCTTGCTGGCGAACAAAGTCACGCAAAATCTGTATATTGCGATGACATTTATCGTCGGCAGTGAAAATATAATGATCGGGAATTATCACCACTCGGTTTTTATCCCAAACCTTGGCGTCGGCCCCGAATTTTTCTTTGAATATCCCGATGGTGCCGGGCCCGCAGATATCATGGGTCATCAAAATATCTACCTTAACCCACACATTTTCGCCGGGAACCACGTTCGTGCGCCCGGCGTGTTTGGCGATAATTTTCTCCGTGATGGTCATACCCGCCATATTGTTGACCCTCCTGAGGTCATTAAGCAAATGCCGCTAAATGCGGTAACTCTCTAGATTATAGGGGTGATCGAAAATCTGGCCAATATTTCGCTGAGCCGCCACCCCGGCATCCCGCCGCGCCTTCCCCCGGCCATGGCGAGCAAAATCAGCGAGCCCACGCCCATGCGCCGCCCCCGCCGTTACGCAGTGGGCTTATTACCAAACTGGAGTATAATTCGGCCCCATGCAACCTCTGATGACCTCTGATCAGATTCAATCAGCCGTCGAAAAACTTGCCGATCAAATTGCTGCCGTATTTCGCCGTGATCAGCTCGATTTTGCCAACCTGGCGCTCGTCGGCATTCGGCGGCGCGGCGAACTCTTAGCCGGACGCGTCGGTGCGCTTCTGTCCGAAAAGCTTGGCCACAAGCCGCTGCTCGGCGCGTTGGACATCACCATGTACCGGGATGATGTGCTTCGCCACGCCCCCATTACAATTCCCATGGGCACCGAAATGGATTTTCGCCTCGACGACCGCCCCGTCATTTTGCTCGATGATGTGCTTTTTACCGGTCGTTCAGTGCGCGCGGCCCTTGACGCATTAGTCGATTTTGGCCGGCCGCGCTTTATCCGACTCGCCGTGCTCTTTGATCGCGCGGGCCGGGAATACCCCATTGCCGCAGATTTTGTCGGCGCGCTCATGGATGTGCCGCCTCACTCTGTCATTCAAGTTCAGCTTAAGCCCCTCGATGCCGTGGACCTGGTATGCGTGGTACCGGCTCAAAAACAGAAGGAAAGGGCCGCGTTGTGACATCGGTCGAAAAAATCTGGTCGCGCCCGCATCTTCTCTCCATCGAAGCGTTGTCGGTCGGCGAAATTCTCGCCGTTTTAGACACCGCCAGCGCCCTGAAAGAGGTTTCCACACGCAGCATCAAAAAGGTGCCCGCCCTGCGCGGAAAAGTGGTCGTTAACTTATTTTTTGAAGATTCCACCCGCACCCGCACCAGCTTTCGGCTTGCCGCCCAACGCATGAGCGCCGATGTCGTCGATTTTTCCGTATCCACCAGCAGCGTCAGTAAAGGCGAATCCCTGGCGGATACCGCCCGGAATATTGAAGCGATGGGTGTCGATGCCATTGTAATTCGCCACCGCAGCAGCGGCACCGCCGACGGCCTGAGCCGCCTGGTCGCTTGCAGCGTCATCAACGCGGGCGACGGCTCTCACGAGCATCCCACACAAGGGCTGCTGGATCTGTTTACCATACGCGAAACGTTCAGCCAGCGGGGCCGCAGTTTATCGGATCTGCATATTGCCATCGTTGGCGACATCATTCATTCCCGTGTGGCACGCAGCAATTTGTGGGCCCTGACGAAAATGGGGGCCAAAGTTACGCTGATCGGCCCGAGCACGATGTGCCCCCCTTCGCTCTCTGCCCTCGGCGTGGAGGTAACCCATGACCTCGACGCGGTATTGCCCCATGTAGATGTGATCAATGTATTGCGCGTGCAATTCGAACGCCTGACCTCGGCGGCGTTTCCATCGCTTCGCGAATACAGCCACCTTTTTGGATTGAGCGAAAGCCGACTGAAACGTTGCAAACCCGATGTGCTGGTGCTTCATCCGGGGCCGATGAACCGCGGATTGGAAATAAATTCAGCCGTCGCCGATGGACCGCGCTCCGCCATTTTACGGCAAGTCACCAACGGTCTGGCCATCCGAATGGCAGTCTTATATTTGTGCATTGGCGCGGCCTCGGCAGCCTCGGGCGGCAATTGACGCCGCAGCCGCGGCACCGTTTTTCAGGCATCCAGCGGTGCTGACCGACTCCCCGGTGCGCCGCATGTCGGCCCCCGGCGCGCCCGAAGCAAAACGCGCCGTATATAATCCCTGTGTTCAGTCACGGCAGCGTTGGAGCGATGGCGTATGGCCCGAATGTATCTTTACCCCTTTAAAACCCACCGACTTCCGCAGATTCTCACCGACGTATTGATTATTGGAAGCGGCGTCGGCGGTTTGCGCGCCGCCATTGAAGCAAGCACGCAGGCCGAGGTGCTGCTGATCTCCAAACATCAGCTATCCGAATCGAACACGTTTTATGCCCAGGGCGGCATTGCCGGCGTCATGCAGCCGGCCGACACCTTCGAAAGCCACATTTCCGACACGCTCAATGTCGCCTGCGGTCTCGGTGACCGCCCCGCCGCCGAAATTGTCGTACGTGAAGGCCCCGCCCGCATCAACGAACTCATTGAATGGGGTGCCAATTTTGATCGCGAGCTCGACGGGCAGCTCGCCTTTGGCCGCGAGGGGGGACACTCTTTCGCCCGCATCGTTCATGCCCTTGGCGATTCCACCGGCCGCGAATTGGCCAATTGCCTTGGTGCGGTGGCGCGGGCAAGCGAGCAGATATCTATCCTTGAACATACCTTTATTGTTGATCTTCTCACTTTAGACAACCGCTGTCTCGGTGCCTTGGCGTGGGACGCCGCACGTGGGTTTGTCGTCATCTTTGCGCGAAAGACCATCCTCGCAAGTGGCGGCGCGGGGGCGCTTTACCGCGAAACCACCAATCCCCTGATCGCCACCGCCGATGGCCACGCCATGGCCTGGCGGGCCGGAGCGATACTACGCAATATGGAAATGGTGCAGTTCCATCCCACCACCATCTACATCGCCGGTGCCACCCGCTCACTCGTCAGCGAGGCCGTCCGCGGCGAGGGGGCAACGCTTATCGACAAGGCGGGAATTCGCTTCATGGCCGATTATCACCCGATGGCAGACCTTGCCCCGCGCGATATCGTATCGCGGGCCATCCTCGATCACATGGCCAAAACCCAGACCACACACGTATTTCTCGACTGCCGCCATATGTCGCAGGAGGCCTTCGCCCGCAGGTTCCCTGGCATATTTGAAGTCTGCGAAAAGTTCGGCATTAACCCCTCCAAACAGCCCATTCCCGTGCACCCCAGCGCTCATTACATGGTCGGCGGCGTCGTATGCGATCTCGACGGCCTCACCAGCGTTGAAAATCTTTACACCGTGGGAGAGGTGTCTTACACCGGCCTGCATGGCGCCAATCGCCTCGCGAGCAACTCTCTTATTGAGGCCCTGGTGTTCGGAAAGCGCGCCGGTGATCATGTGCTTAGCTCGCTGGCCCTCGAGATGCGCAATAACATCGTGCCGCGCCTGACCGCAGAAATACCACAAAGCCAACGCACCGAACTCGATATGCAGGATGTGCTGAGCTCCCTGCGATCACTGATGTGGCGAAATGTGGGTGTGGAACGCTTCGGCCCCCGCCTCGACGAAGCCACCGAGATAATCGATTTCTGGAGTCGTTACATTCTCGATAAAACGTTTGACAAACCCTCCGGCTGGGAACTGCAAAATATGCTCCAGGTGGCCCGATTGATCTGCGTATCGGCCAATATGCGACAAGAAACCCGCGGCGTGCATTACCGCACCGATTTTGCACAACTCGATGATCGCAACTGGCGATATCATCTGGATTGGCGGGCGAACTCGCCCATGGCCGTTAAATCGCTGGTGACCGATCGCGCGGTATCAGCGGCCTGAGCCCCCGCTTCGATTGCTCAAGCGCCGCAGCAGCCGCCTTGCTGGGTAGGAGTCATACAATGCCCGATCTGCGTGGTCAGATGCTTATCGCCATGCCGAGTCTTTTGGACCCGAACTTTTATCGCTCGGTGGTGCTGATTCTGCGCCATGATCAGGCGGGCGCCATGGGGGTGGTGCTCAACCGGCCTCTGACCGTGACCATTAAGGAAGCGTGGGAAAAAATCAGTGATGTGCCGTGCAAAACCACGGCCAATCTTTTTGTCGGCGGCCCTTGCACCGGGCCACTGCTCGTACTTCACGATGGTCGCGCCGTTCCCGACCAGCCCATCATCGATGGCCTCCATTTCTCCATTGAAGCCCAAAATATTAAACGCATCATCGAGCAGAATATTCAGCCGGCACGCTTTTTTGTCGGCAGCGCCGGGTGGAGCCCCAATCAACTTGAGACCGAGCTTGATTCTGAATCATGGCTTACCTGCCCCGCCACCGAAACGGTCGCGTTCACCAAGCTTCATCAATCACGCATCTGGATCATGCTTACCCGTATCGCGACCATGCGCTACGTGGCCCCACAAACGCCCGATCGCTTTTTCCCGGCCGATCCCCAATTAAATTAAAAGCGCCGTAACCCCCGGGGCTTGGCTTGGGCTGCCAAAGTTTCAGCGGTTGGCAGGGTTGGTCATTCAGGTTGGCTGCGTCAGGAAGTCGGGCGGGTTGAGCATTTCGGCCCCGCTGCTTTTCTCGCCGACAACATTAAGCAGCGGCCCGAGCTCATCATACGTCATCGAATCAAAACGATAGGATTGCAGCCGGCCGTCCGCGAGTTGGTACTCGATATCGACGATGCCTTGCGATATCCATTGCCGATTGTCGATCCGTTTGATCTGACTCCACGTTACAAGCTTTTGACGATCAAGTGTCAGGCCAGTTTCATCCACAGAAATTCGGCGGTTATGCACCCGCCACCACCAAACGCCGCCGGCCACCGCGAGAAGCCCGATGAACAGCGCGATCCACCGCTGGTTTTCGATATCGGTTACGGTGTGCCATCCCGAAAAATTAATCATGTGTACGATGTGGTCGAAGCGATGTCTCTGCGCCATCGTGGCGTGATTCCATCCGGGCCAACCACCGAGCAGAACCTTGTAATGCGTATCGACACTGTTGGAGTGAAGCATGCGATGGACCATGCTGTCATCGTGTCCCGGCCAGTTGATAAAGCCGTCCAGAAAAAAGAGCGCGGAAAAAATCAGGCAAAGGACAACCAGAATCATCGGCCTTCGCCGTTCAAAGCGGGTGGGACGGGCGATTATCGGCATAGCGTGTCAGCACCCCTTAAATTGCCGGGCGGTTAGAGACCCGGCGGCCCAAAATCATCCTGAAGAATAAAATTCCAGAAAACTGTCTTAATCCGTTCTGAAAAATCCCCCATGCCGACCCGATGCGTCGGTATCCGGGGCACGCGATTCGGATTCTTCAGGCCCCATTCGATAAACGCGCTGGTTTCATCGAGCAGACGCTGGCGAAATTCCTCGTATGTTTCGAGGCGCGACCGACGGGGCAGCGAAAAGTAAATCATCGCATCGTAAACCTCAATCGATGATGCGATTATAGACGCAACAGACCGGCAATCAATTCCACCCCGTTCGCAGCCGCACCGCCGTCACCGCCCGGACACTGCTGGATATGTCGGCCAAACCACCCCTGAATCTGAAGGCGGCCTGAATGCCGGGCCTTGATGCAACGCCATACCTGCGGCAATGATGGCGTACCTGACGCGGCTGGCACTCTGAGGAGCCCCGCCGCCGCGGGGTGCAAAAATCGCCCCGTCGCAACCCGGCCATTACTTGGACAGGCTCCCATAGTCCCAATAAACTAAAGAAATCGGCGGTAAGAGTCCGAGAATGATTATGTTAGAATGTCGGCGCGTTTATTTTTGCGGGCGGGTACAAGGCGTCGGTTTCCGCCAAACCACCGCAGATATCGCCGCGCGACTTCCGGTTTCGGGGCATGTGAAAAATTTGCCCGATGGCCGCGTGGAATTATTGGTTCAAGGCGAGGCCGAAGTAACGCGAAGATTGGTGCAACTCGTTTCCGAAAGGTTTGCAGGCTTTATTACCGACACTTCACAACAAGTTGTGCCTGCGATGCGCCTCACGGGGCGCTTGGCGGTTATATGGTAGGCTGCCGCGTTCCTTCGGGCGGGTACTTTTCAAGGGGACATGCTTCAGGTGAATAAAGCACATAAGGTATTCTTAATTGCGCTGGCGTGCTGCGTCGCGTTCAGCTTGCTGTTCGTCTTCCTTCATGCGCATTTCCTGGCGGCTGCCCACAACACCGCCAATACCGCCTCTGCCGCCGGCAAGGGAAATCAGGGCGTTGCGGAACACTACGCCAACTATATCGCACGGGAAGAAATTACCACCCGCATGTGGATGGTGATCTCATTTATGCTTACCGGGTCGATGGCAGCGCTCGGCCTCATCGAATTTGCCGTGCTTCCCCTGCTGAGTTTAAGCCGTGTCGGCGCCCTCAGCCGCGTCACTTACTACGAGGGCCTGCTTCAGCCTTTTACGATGGTCGCGTTTATTCTCGGCATGTCGGCGATCGTCGTTACCACGTTTATCCCCTTTGATACCTTTGGTGAAGACACCACCATGTACCGCGATGTTGCCATGTCTTTTGTGCTTATGTTCGTGCTTGTCATAATGGTTTTTGCCACGGCCAAGGTTATTGATGAAGAAATTGAAAACCGCACCATGCTCACACTCATGAGCAAACCCATTGCCCGATGGCAGGTAATCGTGGGTAAATATCTCGGCATCGTATGCATCGTTTTTTCAATTTCCGCAATCCTCATGATCATTGCCGGCGGCTGCGGCTGGCTCCGCTATTTTTCCGATCAGCGGATTGATATCTTCGTCGCCACAGCGCAAGGCCGTGCCCAGTTGTTCTGGGATAATGACCGCGCGGTGTTGACCATGATTCCCGGTTTCATTCTTGAATTCCTGGAAATGTGCACGCTGGCGGCCATTAGCACAGCGATAGCCACACGTTACAGTTTGGCGCTGAACATGACGGGCATCGTCGTTCTTTACATTGTCGCCAATCTGACGCGATTTATCCCGGCCCTGCATGCCGGTGGTGCGGTCGCTGCGGTTCTCAACGGATTCAGCTACCTGCTGCCCTATTTGAGCAATTTTGATCTCAACCAGTGTCTGGTCTATCGGCGCATCAGTATGCCGGGGCACTACATTGCCGATGCCCCAACCTGGGGCCAGATCTGGCAATATGTGGGCTTGGCCAGCGTCTACGGGCTGCTGTATATCGGCGCCGCGCTTAGTGTGGCCATCGCGCTATTTAGAAATCGGGAACTAATTTGATCGTGCGTGCCATCCCGCAGCAATGGCTGCTGCGACCGCGAAGCCATCCTCGCGCCGGTGGAAGCAGTGAAGCTCTCAACCCGAGCCGAAAAAGGGCAGGGGCGTACGGATAGCATCTCTGCCAACGCGGTAAATTGACACAATTGGCGAATAGCCTTGAAATGATCCCCTTTCGCTCCGCATCATGGAGCTGGAATAATCCGGGCAATCATCCCCCGACGAGACCGGTGCGCCAATCAAGGAGCCACGCAGGTGCCCCAGATATTTGACAATATTGAACTGCAATTCCTGCCCACGCTTCAAAAGGCGATGGAGGTGTCACAGAGTGCCGATTTCTGCGTGGGGTATTTTAATCTTCGCGGCTGGCGGCACATCGATCAGTACGTGGAGCGATGGTCCGCTGCGGACGGCAATTGCTGCCGACTGCTCGTGGGCATGCACCGGCCGGCCGACGAAGAATTGCTGCGCGCGGCGGCCAACCCTGTGGCGCCAAACGAAATGGACAATGCCGGTGCTGCTCGGCTCCGAAAACAAATGGCGGAAAGCTTCCGCGATCAGCTTACCTTCGGCGCTCCCACCGATGCCGATGAAGCCGGTCTGCGGAGATTGGCCCGGCAAATCCGCACGAAAAGACTCCACGTCAAACTTTTTCTCAAACACCCCCTGCATGCCAAGCTCTATCTGCTGCAGCGCTCCGATGCGTTAAATCCAAAGATCGGATTTCTCGGCAGCAGCAATTTGACTATGGCGGGCCTGTCCAAACAGGGCGAACTAAACGTCGATATTACCGACGCCGACACCTGGGATAAGCTGGCCAGAAGGTTTCTGGATCGGTGGAATGATCGCTTCTGCATTGACATATCCCAGGAGCTTGCCGAAATCATCGAAACCAGCTGGGCGCGGGAAACGCAGCCTCCGCCCTATCACATATATCTTAAGATGGCGTATCACCTCGCTGCGGATGCACGCCTGAGTGAAGAAGAGTACGACATTCCCGATGAGTTCGGCGAAAAGCTGCTCGACTTCCAAAAGGCAGCAGTCAAAATGGCGGCGCGCATCATCGAGCGCCACGGCGGCGTCATGATCGGGGATGTGGTGGGCCTCGGTAAAACGCTGATCGGCTCCGCGATCGCTAAAGTTCTCCAGGAACAGAAAAATCATGAAACGCTGATCATCTGCCCCCCGAATCTGATCGGCATGTGGCAGGATTACCGCATTCGTTACGCCGTCAACGCCAAGGTCATGTCGTTAGGCCAGGTGCACAAGCTGTTAAAAGATGAAAAGCGCTTCCGCACCGTGCTCATTGATGAAAGCCATAATTTGCGGAACCGCGAAACCGCCGCGTACAAGGCTGTCCGCGATTACATCGAGCGCTCCGCGTGTCAGGTGATTCTGCTGACCGCAACACCGTATAACAAAACGCTTCTGGATTTATCCAGCCAGCTGCGGCTGTTTCTTAACCCGGAAACCCAGCTTGCCGTGCGCCCTGAACATTTTATTCGCACGCGCGGACTGGAAGTTTTATCCGCTCAAACCCAGGCCGACCCGCATACGATTATCGCCTTTGAAAAAAGCGATCTCGCTGAAGATTGGCGCATTCTCATGGATCAATTCCTGATACGGCGCACCCGCGGATGGATTAAAAGACATTACGCCAAAGTTGATCCGGATAATGGCCGACCCTTTCTGCAATTCACCAGCGGAAAGCGTTCTTATTTTCCGGATCGCATCGCCAAAAGCGTTATGTTCGCCATCAATGAAAAAGACCCGCAGGACCAATATGCCCGGATGTTCAGCGATAGCACAGTCAGCGCCATTAACAAGCTGCATTTGCCGCGCTATGGCCTGGGCAATTATGTAAAAATCGGGCTGTACCGTCCGGATGCCAAAAAAGAGCATGAAGCTCTGATCAACGACCTCGCCCGCGCCGGCAAGCATCTGATCGGCTTTTGCCGCACGGGATTGTTCAAACGCCTGGAAAGCAGCGGCGCCGCGTTTGAACTGACCGTCGACCGACATATTTTGCGCGATAAGGTAACTCTGCACGCCCTGCAAAACGACCTGGATGTCCCTATCGGCTCCAGCGACGCCGCCATTTTTGAGACCGGCATCAATGACGCCGACGCACTTCTGGATATTTCCGGCGAATCCACCGACGCTGCGATCCCTGGCGGGGATTCTCCCGATGACATCGCCGCGCTCTATGCCCGTTTCAAGGGGAACAATCGTTACCGCTGGCTGCCGGCCGCCTTCTTTGATACCGCGCTGGCTGAACATCTACTGCAGGACATCACCACCCTGGAATCCGTTCGCAGTGCTGTAGGCCCGTGGAATCCGCGACGTGATCATAAGCTTCGTGAATTGGTCAAAATGCTGCAGGGGGACCACCCGCATGAGAAAATTCTGATTTTCACCCAGTTCGCCGATACCGCCAACTATCTTTACCAGCAGCTGCAGAAGGCCGATATTCGGCATCTTGCCGTGGTCACCGGCGAGAGCGCCAACCCCACCGCGCTGGCGCACCGCTTCAGCCCGGAAAGCAATCAAAAACAGTTAGCCCCGGCGGATGAATTGCGCGTATTAATCAGCACGGATGTTTTAAGCGAAGGGCAGAACCTTCAGGATTGCGCCATGATTGTCAATTATGATTTGCCCTGGGCGCTGATCCGTATTATTCAGCGCGTGGGCCGCGTGGACCGCATCGGGCAGCGGGCACATCAGATTCTATGTTGCAGCTTTCTTCCCGCCGATGGCGTGGAGCGCGTTATCCGATTGCACCAGCGTATCCGCCAGCGCCAAAAGCAGGAGGGAGAAGTTATTGGCGCCGACGAAATGCTCATTGAGGGCGACCCCGTCCACGAATTGGAGTTGTTCAAAAATCTCTACAATGAGAATTCCCGCGTTCTGGAACAGGAAGAGGAATCCGATGTGGACATTTCCTCTTATGCCTATCAAATCTGGCAAAACGCGGTTAAGAATAATCCGGCCTTGGCCCAAACCATCGAGAATCTGCCCAACGTCATTTATTCCACCCGCCCCGCCGGCGGCGCCGCTGCGCAACCTGATGGCGTAGTGACATTCGTGCAGACCGGGCAGGGCAATAATTCCCTGATTTTCCTCAATTCGCAGCGGCAGACTGTCACCGAATCCCCACTGGAAATTCTCCAGGCGGCACAATGCACCGCCGACACGCCCCCCGCCGAGCGGTTACCTGAACATAACGCACTCGTCGGCCTGGCGCTGGAAATGGCCGACAAAGACCAAAATCGTGTCGGCGGCCAACTCGGCGGCCCACACAGCGCACGCCGCAAGGTGTATGACCGCCTTAAGGCGCTGTATGCCCGCACCGCCAACAGTCTCTTTCGCCCGGCTGATCTGGATAAGGTGCTCGACGAGATTTATCGTTACCCCCTGAAAGCTTCCGCGCAAGATTTACTGGCTCGGCGCATCCGCGAGCGCGTGGACGATGACGCCCTGGCGAAACTGGCCATCGATCTGCGTTCTGAAAATCAGTTGTGCATCATCACAGAAGACCCCAACAACCTGACACCCCACATCATCTGTTCATTGGGCATGCGCCACGCGTAATCCACCGGCATTACGCCCCGACGATCCCCACGCGAGCCACGGGCCCGCATTGAAACGGGCGTGGTTCCTAACGCGAGCCACGGGTTTATCTTTAAACCGATGCAATTCCTAACGCGAGCCACGGGGTTTATCCTTAAACCGATGCAATTCCTAACGCGAGCCACGGGCCCGCATTGAAACGGGCGTGGTTCCTAACGCGAGCAAAGGCGTTAACCTGAAACCGATCCAATTCCTTACGCGAGTC
>JAJZGD010000054.1 GCA_021804985.1 Planctomycetota bacterium | reverse complement strand
AAACGGTAGCCTCCGAGGCTACCGTTTGCGAAAGTAATATCCACCAATTGCTTACGGCGCTTCAAGCGTATGTAAATACGAACAGCGGCATGTTCCCGCTGGATGGCATTCTTTTCCCGCATGTTGCCAACTACGCCCCCTTCAACGGGGCGACGGCCAGCGACCCGCAAGCTTCCGAGCTCGATCAAACCTGGGGAAACACCCAAAGCTACAACCTGCGCTTCGGCGCCCTGTTTCCGTATATGGACAATTTATCCGATGACGCCATGACCCAGGCCGCCTACCAGGGGCAATCCGCCGTCCCCGGCGATGCCAACAATTTTCCGAGCCTCAATCCGGCCATTGATAAGGTGGCCGCCGCCTTTATGTGCCCCGCTGATCCCGGCTTCCGCGACAGCCCCAACGCGGTCACTCTGCAGAATAATTGGACTACCGTCCACATTGGCCCCGAAAATTCGGGCGGGTTCTGGAGTTACTCCGTCAATTCAATCTTGAATTCACAGTCGAAAGTTCTTCAGACAATCTTTGGAAGCAACAGTGGTAATGAGCCCAGCACACCGTGGAGCTATCCACTGACCGCCGGCGCCATAAACAGTCCGCAATTTGTCATCTTCATCGAAGAATCCGCTCGGTTGTCAAACTTCAATGATGAAGTGATGGATCCACCCGCCTACAACACCGGCGACGCCCTATCATCCCGGCATAACGGGGGAGGGAATCTCGGCTTCTGGGATGGCCACGTGCAATGGATGTCCGCAACCCAGTATGACAACGTCCCGCCTGCCAATGGTGAAACGCTGGCGCAAGTCGAAGCAATTTCGCCCATTGTCCACTGGTTTTTCCCTGACGGTGATTGATCCCCACGCCGAAGTCTATATCGCCACGCGCCTTGCCTGCAACGCCTCGTAAGCCGCGCCCATTCCACGGCGCAAGCGTGCTGTGGCCGTCAGAAGCTTCCGCACTCAAAACGCCTGACGCGTGCGAAAATCCGGGAAGTCGCTCAACAAGCCCTTTCCGTCGCCCACATCATTTTCGACCGCCATGATCACCTGATCGCGAGTGAATGGCATGCCCGGCAGCCGCCCCAGAATTTTTCCCCACCAAGCTGGAATCCCTATGGCCCGGCGCTTGCGACTATGTTTTGCCAGGGCGTAACACCGCAGAAACTCCGGCCAGTTAAAAACGCGCGGACCGCTGAGTTCATAGGTTTTTCCCACGCTCGCGTCAACCGCAAGACATAAAACGAACAGCTTGGCCACATCGTCAACGCTTACCGGTGCGATCTGCGAACTTTTTTGCCCCGCGGCCCCCCGGCCAAAATAGGGCATAAATAAAAATGGGGGCGCCCTCCCGCGAGCCCATCCATCCAGCATTTTCGCAAACTCGCCCCCTTCGCCCAAAATCAAGCTTGGGCGGATGATGGTATAGTCCAGGCCGGATGCCGCCACCGCCGCTTCGGCCTGCCATTTGGTTTGATGGTAAGCCGACACCGCACCGGAACGCGTACCCATCGCCGACATATGCACCAGCCGCTTGATCCCCAAGCCCGGCATCGCCGTGATAAGATTTTGTGTCGTTGCTACATGGGCCTGATAAAATGTCTGCTGCGAAGTCGGCCGGATAATGCCCACCAGATGGATCACCGCGCTGCACCCTGCCAAGGCCCGCTGAACCTGATTCGGATCGGTCAAATCCGCCCCGCAGATCGCCAAGCCGGGTGTATCCGCCAATTTCTCCGGCGGGTGGCGACCAATGGCCGTCACCTTGGAATAGCCCGTCGCCAGCAACTGCCGAACCACCCGCTGTCCCACAAAGCCCGTTCCGCCCGTTACGGCGATGCGTTCCGCGGTCCCAATCAATGGCTGTTACCTCCTGCCGGGAGCTGGCGATTATTTGGGCAGACCCAAAGCCTCCCAGTGAAAAACACAAAATTATAGGCCCATATCTCGCAGGTTCGCTGACGTTTGCGTTTTTTGGCGCTGGGTCGGCAAGCCCCGATAAACCATTGTGTTCAATATGCCGATAATAAACGGGAGGAAGGCCGGGGCGGATATCATGGTGCGTTAAGGATTGTACGGTGAAGTTTATGGGTTGGCGGCAGGCTGCGATTGCGTCGATGGCGATAGTTGCCATCACCGGGCTTTCCAAGCCGGCGCCGGCCCGCGCTGGCCCCTCAGCTCCGCGCCCCCGCGAGCTTACACGGGCCAAAATTTTATCTGCCATTCATGCCGGCACCCAATATCTGTTGAAAAAATGCAAGCGGAAAATTTTCTGGGAGTCGGTTCCGCCCGGCGGATATTTTTCCGGCGGCCCCACGGCGCTGAGCGTCTATGCGCTCCTCCAGGTCGGCTTAGCCACCGGCGACGCCCGATTCCAGCCCGATTCGCCGCTGCTCAAACCCGCCATCAAATATCTGATTCAACTCCACGCCCGCGGTACCTATGCCGCCGCGCTGCAGTTGGCCGCCCTTACCAGTGAACCGATCTCGATGGCCGGCTGCCGTTTGGCCATTCATCGGGCCGCAAGCTATCTCATCGATGCCGAGCACACCAACGGCGCCTACGACTACGACTGGACCGGAAAAAAGCCCCATCAGCCCCAGCCGAGCCGCTGGGATAATTCCAACACCCAATATGGTGTGCTTGGCGTGTGGTGTGCACAGGCCGCCGGCTACATCTACCCGCACATCGGTTATTGGCAGAGGGCCGAAAAGCATTGGAAAAAATGTCAGGATGCCGATGGCGGCTGGTGTTACCAGGGACGTGGCCTCTACTCCACGCGATCCATGACCGCGGCTGGCCTCGCCACCCTATTTATCGTCAATGAATATTTACACCCCGGCTTGGAAATACGCACCCGCCGAAATCCCGCCATCAACCGCGCTATGGCGTGGCTTACCAAAAATATTAAAACTCAAAGCAATCTTTATTACCTTTACGGCCTCGAACGCGTGGGTCTGGCCAGCGGCCTGCGCTTCATCGGGCACCGCAATTGGTATCGCATGGGTGCACGCATCATCCTCAAGGCGCAAAGTACGACGGGTCAGTGGACAAGCGGTGTGCAGGGGGCCCCATCGAATATCGTTCCCACCGCTTACGCGCTGCTCTTTCTTGCACGGGGGCTTAATCCCGTCATCTTTAATAAACTTTCCTACCCCGGTCCCTGGAATGCCCGCGCCCGAGATGATCAAAATATCACCAGCTGGATTGGCAATACCCTCGAAGAGAATCTCAATTGGGGCGTCGTCGATATTCACAGCAATCCGCACCACTGGCTCAACGCACCCATTTTGCTCATCACCGGTTACGGGCAGGTTCACTTTACGCCGCGCCAGATTGCCCGCATCCGCTGGTTTATTGAACACGGTGGAATGGTCTTTTCCACCAGCGATGATAATAGCGCCGCTTTTACCCGCTCCATCTGCAAGGCCGCCAATCAAATAATCCCCGGTCAAACCATGCACCTATTAAGCAAGAATTCCGCTGTTTACGATATTCAATATTCGTTGCCCGCCAAGATGCAGTTCATGGGCCTGAATAATGGCCTGCGATCGGTCTGGGTTCACAGCCCACACGATCTAAGTGCCGCCTGGCAAACCATGGAAACCGTCACGCAAGCCGACGATTTTCAGGCGGCTGAAAATGTGTATCTTTACGCGACCGGCGAGAAAAAACTCCTTATGCACATTCATCTCCGCCACGCGCCTCCGAGCCATCCGCCGGCGTTTGCAATACACGCAGCCATCGTGCGTCATGCGGGCATTTGGAATCCCGATCCCGCCGCGTTTGTTGCCCTTTCGCGCTTCGCCTTACGCCATGGGGTTAAACTCACTTTTTCTACGACCATGCTGCCCGCCCTGCAAACAGCCAGCCCACAGCAGATGCCCGTGGCTTATTTCATCGCCCTTGGCAAATTAAAACTTTCAAGCCGCGATATCCACGCCATGGCGGCTTATATTCAGCGCGGCGGCAGCGTTATCATGGAAAATGCAGCCGGCTCCAGGCTGTGCATGAAAAGCCTTCAAAGCCTGAGCGCAAAGGTATTTCCCGTCGGTCTGCCGCGCCGACTCCATTGGTCCAAAAAAATGTTTCACTCCCAGGTGTCGCCATCGATATTCCTTCGGCATCTGCACTACACCGCTTTCTACGCGCGCTACCATGCGCCCAGCCGCAAAATTCCGATTTGGGCCGTCAATCAAAATCACCGCGATGCCCTGTTTATTTCGGGCGTTGCCATCGCGTCGCAGTGGATTGACGGAAATTATTGGGGCGTTCGCGGCTTATCCACACGCAGCGCCCGCCGCGTCGCACTTGATTTGCTTATTTACGCCGCTCGCCATTCGCCAGCCAAGCTCAACCGGCTGCTGCCGCTGATTGCCAAAGCCAAACCCGCCGCTGCAAAGCCCCAGCCGATTTCTGCGCCGCCGCCGCCGCGCCCGCGACCGCCCGTCGCACCCACCATCCAGCTGCGCTGATGGGCCCGCAAACCTCATGCGCCGGTCCGCCAGCCACGCCATGCCGGCCGCTCGCAAATAGGCCCTGTTCAGCCGGCCCGCCTATTGGCCATCCTCCCCTCGCCGCCCAACCCGTTCTGCCATGCCATTCTTGCTTGCCCCTCTGCACCGGCAAATGGAATAGTCGCGGCATGCCGCAGAAAGTTACCGAGCCAAACGCATGCGCATGACGGTGATGGAATACGGCTTGAAGCGATATTGCAGCGATTTACCGGCAGCCTTAATCACCGAGCGCACCGGAACCACCCGCGCCGGATGGAGAAAATTATTGTCGATGCGTGGGTTGCGTTCATGCAGCGTGTAAACGATTCCACCGCCGGCAAAATGGGCGATGCCGTGCAACTTCAGTTCCGTCGTTATGGCGTGGTTGGACGCGTTATCGATCTTTATTATCAGTTCTCGCCGATCGGCGGTAACGCCCGCATCCGCAAAAAGGCGATACCTGAGGCCACGGTGTGAATTAAAATGAATCACCGCAGGATAAACGATGCGCGGCTGCTGATGGTTGAACAAATATTGCACCCAATACATGCTGCGGCCAATGGCGGTGCGATCATTAAACTCAATTAAATTGATGTGCGCCGGGGCCGCCGCCGCGTTGTCCAGCGTTACCCCATAAGATGCCATGATTACCTTGCTGCAATTACGCTCCATACCGATCATGTACGCGGTTTCCGCCAATGTCATGTGGAAATCGCCGAGACGGTTGTGAGCGCGGCCAACGGCATATTCGCCGACAAAAACCTTCGGCCCATGGGCCGGGTACGCATCGTATTGATTCGCGTGATGCCGAAACCACTTTCCGCTGGGATAAAAATGCTGGTCAATAATTTGCAGTCGGCCCCGGGGCACACCGCCCCAATCATCGGTGATGGGTGTTACCGATGGAAAAGCCTTTTCGAGAGCGGCTTGCATGATGGGATAGTTATGGTGATAGGATGGGCCGCCGTTTTCGTTGCCGATTTCAACGAATTTGATCCCAAACGGCTTAGGATGGCCGAACTTCGCACGCAGATTGCCCCATCGGGTACCGACGGGATCATTGGCAAAAGCCACGGCCGTGAGCATGCGATGAATATAGAGATTTAGATTAGTTCCTTTAATCGTCTGGGCATTCCACAGCAAGCCGGCGCTCGTGCAATACATGGGTTGAGTTTTGAGCCGGCTCGCGAGTCGCAGCCATCCCATGAAACCAAAACCGTCGGTGTTGCGGTAGCCCCAAAAGTTCATATGCCCCGGGCGGTCAATCATTGGCCCCACGGTTTGGCGCCAATTGTAACTATCGTCCAGCGAAATGCCTTCAATGAAATTGCCCCCGGGAAAGCGGAGAAATCCGGGATGCAGCCGCGCCAGCAATCGGAAAATATCACGCCGAAAAAACTCCGGCTTACCAGTCCGGCGCGATTCGGGGAACATCTGCACCAGTGTCAGGTTGAACCGAGCGGGTGCATGGGCTCTCAGCGCCAGCAAGCCCTGATAAGTGGTACCGCTGCATTTAAGCACGCAGTGATATTTATTCCAGCTGCGGCCGTGGATCGCAATAACGCCCGTGCCATAAGGCGTGGAAAGCAACGTGTTGGTCAGCTCGACATGCAGCGGAACCGTCGGGCCCGGGGTGCGGGCATAGAACGTAATAAGATATTTCCGGCCGGCATGAAGCGGCATCCCCCCGTAGCCAATATTGCCCACGCCCGCGATGCCGGATTGAACATGTATCTGCAGGCTCAGCTTGTGCGCCGCTGAAAGAGGATGCCTGCCGGTAACGTGCAGGCTTGCGCGATCGCCGGGATCAGCGACCGGCTTCCATGCGAACAGCGGCCCGCCGAATGGAATGGGATGAAATTTGCCATCGGGGCTGAGCCATCGTCCGTTTACGACTTTGCAATCCGCAGGCGGAACATCATTTTTAAAATCGGGATTCTGTATCATCTGTGCGTAAAGTCCGCCATCCACATCGTGGCAGATGTTTTCAAGGAAAACTCCCCACATATGCGGATTTTCGCGTTGCCCCCGCACGGCCGTAGGAATGGTTATCTGTACATCGGGCGCGCCGAGAGCCGCGCCGCAGCGGGTAAAGGCAATTCCCGCTGCGATGACCAGCATCAAGGTGCCAAATGTACCAGCCCGTCGACTAAAATTATTCTGCATCGTTCACTCCTCATTATTAATCAATAATCCTGTCCGACTTTCTCATCGCTGTCCACCCATGCAGTTTTGCGACATTGCTTGCGGTCTTCTTCGCCCCCTCCGCTCGCTAATTGCCGCCCGCCGCGTCATTCAGCCGGCCGCACTGGTGGCCGCGGGCAACGGCCCTCAAGCCCACTCCTTGGCCCGCTGGCCGGGAGTAGTTAGACTTGGGCCGTCATGATTGCCTGACGGTCTAATGCGAGTTGATTCGTTCCATGTCGATTGATCTTTCAGTTCTGGCCAGCGGATCGTCAGGCAACTGCTCGCTGGTGCGCACACCGTCGGGCTTAATGCTTATTGATGCAGGCATCGGCCCGCGTGCCGCCGCTCGGCGCATGACGGGACTCGGCGTCGTCGCGGCCGACATCCGCTGCATTTGTCTCACCCATCTGGATTCCGATCATTTCACACCATCATGGCTTAACACGATTATCGAAAAAGGGATTCAATTATTTTGCCCCCGCGAACAGGTCGGTGACGTTCTCCGCCATGCCCGCCGCGCCGAAAAGCTCGCGGAAATAAAGCCGCTGCTTCGGCCATTCGATTCCGAAGTGTTCCATCCGATGGCGGATGTCCGCTGCACCGCGACGCGGGTGGCGCACGATCAGCAGGGGAGCTACGCGTTTCAGATTGATTGCCAGGGGCGTCGGCTTGCCTATGCCACGGACCTCGGCCATGTGCCCGCTTCGCTCAATGCGTTTTTTCACGGCGCCAGCATTCTGGCCATCGAGAGCAATTACGATCCCGACATGCAGCTGCAAAGCGGCCGCCCCGAGCGCCTGAAAGAAAGAATCATGGGGGGTGCCGGGCACCTCTCCAACCGGCAGGCCTTTGAGTCCGTTCAAGCGGTTTTCCGCCACACGCTTCAGGCGCATGGCCGCGATCAATTACCGCGCCATGTCGTGCTGCTTCATCGCAGCCGCCAGTGCAACTGCACCACGATCATTCACCGGCTGTTCTCCTCCGACCCTCTCATCGGCCCGCGTGTCACGCTCGCTCATCCCTATCAGCGCACCGAATGGCTGCAATCCATGACGCATGCACCGGCGGCATGCGAGCAACTCTGCCTGTTTTGACCGTTCGCCCCAGCCCCCGGGCACCGCATTTCGCCGCCGTCGGCCGATTGTCATTGGTCAGTCTGTCGTCCCACCCGGACTAATTGTCATGCATGCGCCGGCGCGGCGCCGCGCGGGCCTGATGTTCACGTCAAATCCGAAGAATAGTCGCTTAAATCGGCTTAATAGAAAAGGAGACCCATGGCATGGCAATTGCATGGGCTAGGAACATGTTCCGCTCCGAATAGCGGTGTGCCTTTTTGTTACGGCATGCGCAACCGACGGAAAAAAAAGATGACCCTTCTTTTAATAGAGGTAATATTATGAAAGAGGACGAAACGAGTCGCGGAAAATCAATGCGGCAGGATCAAACGGCTAGCCCCGGCGAAGAACGGTATCAAGGCGCCGAACATGCGGGAAAGGCCGGCCATAAAGGCGCCGACGACATCGACGATGATGACGAATCGACGCCGCAGCACAACAATGCTCCGGATCGCGACGGGGAATCAGCGGACGATGACGACATGGCCGATGACTCCGACTCCGACTCCGGCTCCGACGAAGACACCGATAAAGACACCGATAAAGACCGATCCGGTGGCGAGCCGGCCATTCCCGGTCATGGCGCTGAATCGCCTTTAATGAGCCATGGACAAAAGGCTGGCGCCTTCGACGATGAAGGCTTCGATGATCAGGACGACCGCGAAGAATCCGAACTCAAGGAACCTTTTATGGAGCGCACCGGGCCCAGCGGCGCCGATTAACTGCCCGGGGCACCGCATGCAGGCTCCCGGTGGAAGCAGGGGGGAGTGAGCGGCCGTCGGCCCGTCGCAGGCGGACGATATGTGGAGATGCTATGTTCAAAGGGCGGCCTGTTCAGAATGAGAAAGTGTTTATGTTTTACCAATTAAATCCGACCATTCCAGTTCGATGTTCACGCGGTGAAGGCTATGCTGTGGCTGTTATTGACTACAGCCAGGAGCACCATCTGCTCTGGGTGGTCGCGCTCAACCCGACGGGCGAGGTTTGGTGCCTCGCCAATCCCGAGATCACGTTGCAGGTCAATTACTCCATGGGGCGTGTGCCCGCGCCCGAGAAATATACGGCCAGTGCAGTAAGAAATAATCTTCACCCGTCGGCCGCAGAACATGTCAATGGTGATCGGCTAATCGCGGAGCACGTCAACGGTGAGCGCAACGGCGCATAATGGCCGACGGGGGCGTTTTGCGAAAGGCGCCGCAGTAGCTGTTGGTCAGGCCGCGCTGAGGTAATCGCCGTAGCGCCCCCATGGTCCGCACGGCCATGTGCCCCGGACGGCGCTGGGATACCCTTCCCCGCCTATTGCGATGCCTGCACAGAGCCATCGGTGCGGTTGCTGTTGGATGGCAAGGTGCTTGGCGTAGTGTTTGTCATTGTGCTTGGCGCCATCACGGGGCGGCTGGTGCTGCGATTGCCAAAAACTTTATTTTTGTCGGATGCTATTTTTCCGGGGTGTACTGTCAATGTAGCCTGGGCCTGATTTGAGTTTGTTGCGCCGGAAAGTGCGAACCATCCCCGATAAAATCCGATCACAATGAGCACAATAACCAATATTCCGATAAGCATTAGGAATGTTCGCATGATTTTCTCCTCGACCTTTAAGGTAAATTAGTTCGCGGCTTTGCGCTTGCTGCTCCACGCGCCCGCACCACGTCCGCCGTTGCAGGTGCCACCGCGACAAAGTGTCCGCACCAATACGTATGCAGCAATCAGCAGGCCAGCGGCCTGTTTATTGGCATTTGGCCGTGAATACTCTGCGCAAGCGACTGTCATTGGGGTGGTCGGCATTTTGACTGCGACAATTTCGCCCGATTCCGGCGTTTTGTCGCATGCATGCAGTGCGGAACAGCAACGGCAGGCTGGACAAATCGTTTTTGCGGCGCGCGGATGCTGTATTTGGCAGTCGCGTGTTCGGCGGGCGCATGTGCGGCACGCACCTGTGTTGCAGGCGCACGGTAGCAGCCATTTGCATAGCCGTCCGCTGTAAACTGCGGTCTTCGCGCTTTATGCCTGAAAGGCGGCCTGAAAATCTAATGCCCGGCTAATGCCAGCGCTACCGCTCCGAGCGCAATACAGTAAATCGCGAAGGGCCAGAGTTTTTGCGTCTCAAAATATTTCATCAGAAATTTCGTACTCAGGTAAGCCGCAATTCCCGCCGCAATCGCCGCCGGTATTGTCAGGCCGAGAATAGCCCTTGCTTCCGGTTTAAACAGGGCGGGCACTTTCAGCAACCCAGCGGCGGCAATCACCGGCGTGGCGAGCATAAATGCAAACCGGCACGCCTCTTCATACGAAAGGCCCGCGAGAATGCCCCCCACAATGGCCACACCGCTGCGTGAAATTCCCGGAAAAAGGGCAAACGTCTGCGACGCGCCCACGGCGGCGCCCACCGGAAAGCTAAGGTCTTCCGTGATTTTATTTTTTTCGCCCCGTTTTGCGGCCAACCGCTTAAGCCAATCTCCCATGAGCATCACCAATCCGTTGGCGATTAAAAATACGCACACCATCCAATAGTAATGGGGATTGTCAAAGAAAAGCTTGAACTTTTTCTCGAAAATCACGCCGACCAATCCCACCACAATCGTTCCGGCCACCAGCAGCCACGCGAATTTGCTGTCCCGATCGTAAACCAACTTCCGTCGTTGAATGCTGCCGATATACGCTCGAATCACCTTACGCCATTGGTTCCGAAAAAATATTAACAGGGCGACGGCGGTGGCCAAATGCAGGGCGACAACAAAAGAGAGAAAATCCCGATTTTGCGAATTGAAATGCCAGTGCAGCAGATGCTTTATGATAATAATGTGCCCGAGACTGCTGATGGGGAATAGTTCGGAAACGCCTTGAAGAATCCCCAGAAAAATGGCCTGCCACAGGGTCAGATGCGTCGCAGCCGCCGTGTGAACGGTAAGGGCCGCCAACATATGTCCGGCGGGCGGTGCAATCGACGGTGCGATCAAGGCTGTCTCCTATAGGGCTCTAACGCCAATCCCATGAAACTTCCGGCGAAGTTGGCATCATCGGCATTTCGGCTGACTTTTCAACCGGCGATTACTCGGACAGGCTCCTACAAGCTACAATCTTCCGGTAGGTTGGCACGGGCCATCCACGTATTGATGAGCAGCCGTCAGCCTTGAGTTACCCAGGAGATGCATGAAATATTTTTTATGCCTTATGCTTGCCGCCGCTGCCACACTCCCCGCCTGCACGGATGCGCCATACAAAATGGCAACGCCCCTGCAGGTTCCCCGCCCCTTGTACAGCAAGCCATTTTACGCCGTCGGCCGCGGACTCGGCCGCGAGAGTGGCCCTGCAAACCGTCCCGTACGCCAGGTTTCCCTCAGCGATCTCTTAACGCAAACACACGTTCCAACGCCGCCGCGCTCCCCACAGCTTGCACCATCCACCGCACGCCGCGCGCTGGTGTTTTATGGGCTTGCGATGAATTCCATTTATCGGCGCCAGTATCCCGGGGCCGAATATCTGCTGCGGCAGAGTCTGGCTTTAAATCCTGACTCCGCGAAAACCTGCGCCGCGCTCTCACGCGTGATGGCTATACAGCAGCAATCGGCAGCCTCGGAAAAATATCTTCGCGCGGCGTTGGTGCTTGCTCCCGGCAATCCAAACCTGCAACTGCACCGGGCCTTGGCGAATATTTCAGCGCATCACAATCATCGCGCCTTGATCCATCTGCTCATTGCGCGTAAATCGCCGTTGCTCGCGGCCGATTCACCCCTGCGACCACGGATCGATTTCTTCCTCGGTGTGGCATTACAGAGCCTCAATTACCACCGCGCCGCCGCAGACGCCTATCTCGAAAGCCGCCGCTTGCTCCGTTCGCCTCAGGTAACATTTCGCTTTAATTATGGTGATCGGCGGCTCGGCAGCAGCCGCGGTCTGCTGGACTTTTTGATTGCCAGAAATGCGCTCCTGTCCGCGCGGTACCATTTGGCGGCCCACCATCTTTCCGCCGCCGGGCGACATGGCTTTACCAATCCGGTGATTTATGGGCAGATGGCATTGGCACAGCAGTGCCTCAACCACCCGCGCCGGGCCGCCTCCGCCGCGGTGCAATATTGCGCGCTTGCCGCCGGTTCACCGGCATCGGTCATGACGTTGACCGATGTTTATCTGGCCCAAGGCTCCGCGGATAATTTCATTATTGCAGCGGACCTCCTGCCGGCACATTCGGCCGGGCAATATGCAGCATTGCATTGCATCGCGGAATCGCAGTGGTTTTCCGGCCGCTGGCCCGGCGCTTATGCCACATTCAAGCGCGTGGTTCGGCGGTTTCCGAAGCGGCGCCAGCCCGTGCGTTCACTCCTGCTTCTCGCCCGCGGCACGCACGAGATACCGCAGGCGATGGAATTAATTACAAGCGAACTGGCAACCGGCGAGATGCCAGCGGCGGTGGGTGAAACCATCAGCATCGATTTTTACGGTCAAAGACCGCCAAAAGCCCGTCTGGCAGATTTGGCCAAGCGTGTGCAGACGCATCAATGCCTGACAGCCGCACTTTCCAGCAAGGATCAAAAGCTGCAACTCGCCTGGCAATGGCGGGTCTTGGCCGAGATGGCCAACCTGCGTGACCATCGGCAATTGGCATTGCAATTTGCCGGCCTGAGCCATCACGCGGCGCCCAATTTATGGCCGGCCGTTCAGGTTTACGCCATCACACTTGCCCGGGCGCATCACTTTGCCCATGCCGATCGGCTGGTGCGGTCTGCCATTTCGCGGCATCTCGCTGGTGCGAATGCCGAGCTTACCCTGGCGCGCGTATTGGCGCGGGCCGACCGCATTGCCGCCGCCATCGGCACACTTCAGACGGCCATTCGCCAATACCCGTATCACAAAAGCCTTTACGCCGAGCTTGAAAATCTCTATCAACTTCAGAACAACGATGCAGCGGCAATCCAGGTGATGCAGGCTGAGGCACGCCGCTTTCCCCATGATCAGCGCGTCGCCTTTGGATTGCTCCGATTGGAATTTTACATTGATGATCAAACCGGCTTTCGTTCCGCCTTAGCAGGGTTTCTGCGGGCGTATCCGTCGGGCAAACGCCACGCGATCGTTCGCATCCTTGCGGGCGCGGTGGCCGGAAATTGGCCTTCGCTGAAGCGTGAAATCGCCGCCGCGCAAAGCCAATATCCCGAGAGCCGGCAAATTGCGATCTGGTGCGCTGCGCAGTGTGCTGCATTCAAGCATGTGCATATGGCGATACGTATCATGCGGCGGCAGCTAAAAAAGCATCCCGAGAGCGCTGCACTGATTGATCAATTCACCCAAATCAGCGATCAGGCCGACATGCCCGGTGTCCCCTACGTTTACCTGCAACATAGGTACCATAGCGCCTACCACCCGGCCCGGCTGCGAAGCGCCTACCTGCGCGTGCTTATTAAAAATCACCTCTGGCCGCAGGCTCAGCGCATCGTTTCGGGTTGGTTGGCGGCGGATCCGGGCAACGCGGCCGCATTGCGCTGGCAGATCGCGATCGACGGGGGCGAGCATCACAATCATCGGCTGCTGGCGATCGCCAAAATTCTTGCCGCTCGACCCATTGCTCCCATGGCCGACCTGTCGCGCCTTGCGAGTGCTTATTGGCGGCTTAAGCGGCGTGCGGCTGCGATGAAGGTGTACGAACATATGCTGGCAATCTGCCCGGAAAATGCGTATGCCAACAACAACCTCGGTTTTGAAATGCTTCAACACCGGCAACACATGCGGGGGGCGCTAGCGCACATAAGCCTGGCGGTGCATAATTATCCCAACACGCCGCAGTATCTGGACAGCTATGGCTGGGCTCTTTACCGCCTGGGCTTTCCGGCCCGCGCGCTCCCTTATTTGCTGCGGGCGCTGATCCTCATTGGCGACAATCATTGCACCGTCTATCGCCACGCCGGAGATGCACTGGCCGCAGTGGGTGATTGGCAGGGGGCTATGGTCGCATGGAAGGCGGGCGTTGAAATTCTTGATAACCAGGGACATCTTTCGGCCCGTCAGAAGCGATTGCGAGCCCGGCTGGAGCGCCGCATCGCCTCAGAAAAACTGCGCGAATCGGTTTTGCACAATCAAAACAGCCACGCCATGTAGCCGCCGGAGGCGGCCAGCTGCCCAACGATGTGGCTCCGGAGGGAGCACCGAATGGTGCAGCCACCGAATGTAGTCGCGCCGCGCTGGGCAAATGCCGTAGAGGCCCCGCCGCGCATCGGCCCCCCGGATGGCGGGCGCAACGGATCACCTTATAATCCCGTCGATGGCCAAAACACGAACCTATTTTGTCTGCCGCCAATGCGGTGCCATGCACACCAAATGGATGGGCAAGTGTACGGATTGCGATGCGTGGGATTCTCTGGAGCAAACCTTCAGCGCCGCCGATACACATCGCCCCAAAGTGCTCAGTGCGGGGGCGACAGCGCTCATCGATACCGATTTGCCCGCCCTCCCCGTATCGCAAATACCCGATATGCAGGTGCCCCGAATTGCCACCGGGCTGGTGGAATTTGACCGCGTGATCGGCGGGGGCGTAGTGCCGGGCGCCGCCATTTTACTGGGCGGAGATCCGGGCATTGGCAAATCCACGCTTCTGCTGCAGGTCGGTCAGCATCTCGCCGCCCAATCGCTGCGCGTGCTCTACGTTTCAAGCGAAGAATCCGCCCCCCAGACGGGATTGCGTGCCGGCCGGCTGGGGGCCTCCAGTGATAATCTTTTCATCTATGCGCAAACCAACGTGGATAAGATTGGGGAGCAGGTTCAGAAACTTCGCCCGCACCTTTGCATTGTAGATTCCGTGCAGATGATCTATCAGGAGTCCAATGCCTCGCCGCCGGGCAGTGTTTCTCAGTTGAAAGATTGCTGCACCAATCTGGTGTATCTCGCCAAAGCCAGCGGCACCGCGGTGTGTCTCGTCGGGCATGTAACCAAGCGGGGCATGCTTGCGGGCCCCAAGCTCATTGAGCATATTGTCGATACCGTGCTGTATTTCGAAGGTGATTCCTATCATGATCACCGCATTGTTCGCTGCATCAAAAACCGCTTCGGCAACACACTTGAGGTGGGTCTTTTCCGCATGACCGGCTCCGGCCTGGAAGTGGTGGACGACGCCGCCGCACTCCTGGTGCAATCGGGCGCGGGCTCGGCGGCCGGCAGCATTGTGACCGCCTGCCTGCAAGGCTCGCGCGTTTTGCCGATTGAAATTCAGGCCCTCACCGCCGATAGTGCCCTCGGATCCGCTCGCCGAAAGGCGACCGGCTGCGATCCCAACCGCATGGCCATGATGATTGCCGTACTCGAAAAACATTCCGGTATGCGATTTCTCGATAAAGATGTATTCGTCAACGCCGTCGGCGGCATCAAAATATCTGACCCCGCCGTCGATGCCGCTGTGGCAATGGCCATTGCCGGCTCGCACGCCCGCCGCGGCCTAACCCCGGGCAGCGTCGTCGTGGGGGAAGTGGGGCTGCTCGGAGAGTTTCGCCCCGTGGCGTCTTTGGCACAGCGCATCTCTGAGATATGCCGCCTCGGCTATCAGCACCTGATCACCGGCCCTATTCACAGCAGCGCCGACAAGCTTGCCATGAATTCGGTCAAAGGCAAACTGTCCATCCACATATGCAAAAATATTGATCAGGCGTTGGCGTGTTTTAGCTGATCATCAACCCGGCACAACATCCTCAAATTTAAGGTTGGCCAGGCTCAGCCGCAGCATCGTCATGGCCATTTGGCCAGCGCGCAACCGCACCTGCTCTCGGCCGCCGGAGAAAATAAAACGCCGCGCATCGCATCCCTTCGCATTGGCCAGCGCGATGTATACCAACCCCACCGGCTTTTCCGCCGAGCCTCCATCCGGCCCCGCAATACCGGTGACGGCCAACGCCCAATCACTCGCCGCATTGCGCCGGGCGGCGCCCGCCATCTCCGCAGCCACTTCTGCGCTCACTGCTCCCGCCGATTGCAACAGTGATTCAGGAATGCCCAGTTCGCTTTGCTTGAGCGTAGTGCTGTAAGTAATCCACCCGCCCCCAAAAAATGCCGAGCTACCGGGAATGCTGGTGAGCAATTGCGAAAGCAGGCCGCCGGTGCAGCTTTCCGCCGTGGCCACCGTCTGGCGTTTCTCAAGCAGCAGGGTGCCAACCACCTGCTCCATGGTTTGTTCGTCGAACGAAAAAATCAGATCGCCCAACCGCTCGCCAATCCGCCGGGTGGTGCGACCCAGCATCGCCTCGGCCTCTTCAGGCCGCCCGCGCGCGTAAATGCGCACCGACACCACTCCATCATGCACGCTTGTGCCCACGGTGGGATTAGCGCCGCGCTGCATCAAGTCCTTGATCTTATCACCCACCCATGATTCCCCGGCGCCAAATGTGTTGATCTTCCGTATCCGCACCACCGAGCCGCCGCTGCGGCCTTCCAATTCCGCCACGACGGCCGCCTGAAACATGGCCTTCATTTCTCGGGGCACTCCCGGCAGCGCAAAGACCCGACATTTTCCCCACTGGGCGGCCAAACCGGGTGCCGTTCCCTGCGCATTGGGAATGCATTTTGCCGACGCGGGGCGCATCGCCTGCACGCGGTTTACGTCGGGCATAGGGCGGCCGAGGCGAGAAAAAAAACTCTCGATGTCGGCGAAGGCCGCCGGATCAAAAACCAGTTCCTCGTGCATGGCCACCGCCAGCGCGCGGCGGGTTAGATCGTCGTCGGTGGGGCCGAGGCCGCCGGATATCAGCAGCAAATCGCTGCCGCGGGCACTGGCGCGCATGGCCTCGACAATTTCGTCCAGATTGTCCCCCACGGTCAGATGCCGCCGACAGTCCGCACCCACCGTTTGCAGCTGCTCCCCGAGCCATGCCGCATTGCGATTGATGGTCTGTCCCGAGATAAGTTCATCGCCAATCGATAGAATTTCAGCCCGCATTGATGTCTCCATGCTCGATTATACTAGGAGCCTGTCCGAGTAATGGCCGGGATTGGGATGGGTCTGAAATGTGCCGAATGCGCGGCGGAGGATCGAGCCGAC
>JAJZGD010000231.1:2269-3943 GCA_021804985.1 Planctomycetota bacterium | reverse complement strand
TGCGGATATAAAGCGTGACTTAAACGATGCCCTGCGGCATTGCGAGAGCGTGGCCAGGCGAAAGCCAAAGGGAAAGAAAAAAGCTGGCCCATAAGCGGCCGTCGTCTCTGCGTCTCCCCTTCTCTGTGTGAGATATTAAATAATTTCGTCATGCCGAAGGCATGATTCCCTATGTTTGCCCTGGCAAAAATCGCTCTCCCGGTCACCCGGAACGACCGATTTCTCACGCAGAGGCGCAGGGGCTGCCCGCGGGCAGCACGCCGACCCGCGGCCACCAGGCTGGCCGGCTTAACGGCGGCGGGCATGCGGGACGCCTGCGGTCCCCCGCGGGGGCGCGGGGTCGCAGAGAAACGCCGGGGCGCGGTAAAGCAGGCTGGCCGGCTAAAGATGGTCGTGCGCGCGAGGAGATCAGCTGCATGCGAATCGCGGCGGCCGCGGTTTTCGGCCAATGCCGCCGGCAAGATGATGCGAACGCGGTTGGGCGCGCCCCGCGTCGTCTCTGCGTCTCCCCTTCTCTGTGTGAGATATTAAATAATTACATCATGCCGAAGGCATGATTCCCTATGTTTGCCCTGGCAAAAATCGCTCTCCCAGTCACCCGGAACGACCGATTTCTCACGCAGAGGCGCAGAGGCACAGAGGCTGCCCGCGGGCAGCACGCCGCCGACGCCGCCGGCCCGCGGCCAAGAGGCTGGCCGGCTTAACGCGGTTGGGCGTGCGGGGATGCAATCCATTCCGGGCAGGGTGAACATGACGATGCCAATGTGGCACAGACATTCTTGTCTGTGTTTGTGGCACGGCGGGGCACAGGCAGGAATGCCTGTGTCACCTTGGGGGTTTGATTGGGCATAACGACCGCAGCGTGCAGCCGCGCCGCGCACGAGGAACCGTTTCCACACTCCGCCGCCTGCAAACAGCACGACCCACGGCGGCGCGGCGCGCCGTCGTCGCCGCACCGTCCTCTGCGTCTTCCCCGCTCTGCGTGAGATATTAATTAATTGCATCATGGCACCTTGATTTTTATCCAATCGGACCAAACTTTTGGATGCGCCAACTCAACCCGCACGTGGTAGGTGCCCCGGAGGCTCATATCGAACTGACAGCTTAAATTGATGGGTACCGCATACTTGTACACCACGCCCGGCTTGAGAGTGTACCTTTTTGCCGGAAGCCTCTTCGGCAGGTGGTTCCGCAACCACTTGCCGTAGGTGGTCGACGGAACCTGTTTATGATTCGGTATCGGGATGTAATGCGGTGCCGGTTTTTTCACCAGCTCGTCGCCGTTGTACCCGTCAGGGCCTTCGACCTGTAAAACGCGAAAATCCAATGCCGCGCGTCCGGTGGATTTAACAAACGCCCGCCGCCTTCCAACGCGAAGAAAAACCATCGTGGCGACCGGTGCCGATACCCCCGCCCCGCGGACCGGCTTTAGCACCAATTGCAATCGCTGCGATCTTTTAATGGCCTTCGCCGCCTGCCCAACCTTATTCCAAGGCACCCCGCCCGCTTGAACCGTCAGAGCCGGAGGCGTGACGGACAACCTCAGCCAGTTGCTTTTGATATGGCCCGCGGCGAAGCGAATCGTGTATCGCCCCGGCGTCGACATGTCGAAATACCGGTTAATGGCGGCGCTGCGCCAAAACCGCACCGATTTTCCGGGCGGCACCAGAACCG
>JAJZGD010000231.1:0-2259 GCA_021804985.1 Planctomycetota bacterium | reverse complement strand
GCGATTGACATTCATCTCCCGCCCGAGGATACCGTCTCGCAGCCAAGGAACCGGCCTATGGCTGCCGATAAGTTTCGCCCGTGCACTGAAGAACTGCAGCGGTCCGAGGCCGGCTGAAATATAGATCGGCGCCTTCCCAAGGTTGCGAATGTGCGCTGTCAAAACCAGCGGGCAGCCAGACGGTGCCTCGCGACTGCCCGCCGTAAGCCATAATTTGGCATTGGCGGGAGTAAGTTTTGTAAGCGGCCCCGCAATCGCGCGAGTATACCCACCGCACACTGACAACATGATAACGGCGATTCCAAGGGCGAATCCCGATCGCGATAATGGTTTCATGGCATCGACTCCACAAGACATGATTCGCACAAACCAACACCTCAATGCGGCGGGTTGGGCGGCTGTAATATATGCGACCAAACGGGGTATTCGTTGGTCGGATCAAGTGGTGAGAGCTGCCCGGGGCCGCCGGGCACCGCCCCAGTGAGCGTCCATTGCCCTGTGTTGGCGTTCAACGTCTCCGTCCCACCCCATTGCCAACCCTGCGTCGCAAGTGGCACCACGATCGAGCCGGGCACCGCAGGCTCGTACATCGCCCACATGGCTGGTGAGTCATTTATCACCATTTTAATATAATTGTTGTCGGTGCCCCTGGAGGGAGCATCGCCGGTGTGGACCACGGATGGTGGCGGCGCCTCGTCGCCGTAGAAATAGGTCACGTCTAAGCCCGCATCCGACACCGAGAAGTTGGGGATGCCCCTCGCGGCGTTGCCGGTCCACGTGTCGTTCTCGGTATATATCTGAACGAAATGCAGTGAACCCGCAAATCCGCCGCCTCCAGGGCCGGGTATTTGCTCAAAGAGTATCTGATCAGAGGTGCCGGGCGGGCCCAGCGAGAGCCCAACGCCACCATTCTGCAACGGCGTTGACACCACGCCCGAGGCGAATGAGTTCTGCATTGTCTCGGTGTACTCGGCGAGGGCAAAGGTCGCCTTTGCGCTCGCACTGCCCGCCCCGCCAGCGACCACGGAGACACTGAAGCTGCCCGCCTCGGTGTAGTAATAATATTTAAGTATGCCCGGTGAGGATGGATCGGGAAAGGTCGATTTGGTGTCGGCGCTGGCGTCGGGGGGCACGACGACTCCTTGGTCGTCGGCGCCGCCCGGCGTGACTGCGCTGCCGGTCGACGCGCTTGAGCAATACCCGTTAATCGCCGCCGAGCCGTTCCCGCCGGCACCGCTGATGGTCCAAGTGAATTTACTGGCCAAATCGGATGGCGCGAGCTCGGCCCCCAACTGGATCGGCCAGCCCGCATGCACGTCCGTTGTCTTGCCGGTCACCACCGTGCCACTGTCGGTGGTATCGCCGCTGGCCGCAGCCACCGAGCCGGTGTAGGTGATGTCGAAGGTGTAGCTGATTAAATCCGCCGGCCCGGTGTTCGCACTTCCCGTCCAATATTCGTTGGCCGTCTGATCCGTTACCTTCACGCCGCAGCTTCCTGTCAGTTGCCAATAACCCGCGATCAGCGGGGTAAATGATAGTTCCGCGCCGCCCGATGGTGACGGCTGACTTGGGCTTATCGAAAGCGTGTAGCTGTTCGGCGGCGGTGCGCCGTAGCTGTCCGCATACAATGCCTTGTACGCCACCGACACCGACCAACTGTACTGAGCCGATGGAGTTGCTTCCGCCGGCAAATTGGCCGGCGGCTCATACGTGGCGGACAGGCTCGCCGTCGCGGTATCCCCCGCGCGGATCGGATTGGGGTTCAGTTGGCCCATCGTCGCGATGACCGTAACGTAGCCGGCATAGTTGAGCGCCCATGCCAACCTCGCCGTCAGCCCCAGCACCACAACGGCCAACGCCAGCGCCGCATATGGCCACGCCCCGCGCCAGGCTCGACCCGCACCATCACCGCCCCCGCGCCTTTTGCCATTGCCGATGTTTGAGAGCATTTCAGGCTCCTTGTCCCAGTTTACCTGTGTTGGTTTCCCATTCATGCGCCTTGACCAGGAATTGTCTCAAGCCCTTCCACCCTTTGAGCCGGGCCCAGAAACCTTTGTTCATCATCCGGTCGAAGCGCACCCGCTGCCGGTGGCTCCAGATATCCAGTCGCCATTGCATCCGTCCTCTCAACGCCCGATCGCCGCCGCGCGAAAACGCATAACGGCAGCACAGCAAGCGCACCATTTCCCGCAGATGGATTCCGTTCGGCCCAAAGCTGTGCTTCGCAGCATCCCACACTGCCAACACCCGCGGCGGCTT
>JAJZGD010000230.1 GCA_021804985.1 Planctomycetota bacterium | reverse complement strand
CGCGCGGGGGTGATCTGCTGCGTGCGGATCACGGCGGCGCCGCACGTTTTCCGCCGATGCCGCCGGCTAAATGACGCAGGGGTGCGGCGGCGGCAAACTCGGGCGATCCGGTTAAACTTCCGTGCGGCAAAATATGGGAGTGCCGATGACGATCGATGAACTGCAGGGCAAGCTCGATGAAATGGCGTTCGTGAGTTTTTACGGGCTTAAAATTGAATCCCTTGCGGCGGGAAGATGTGTCACGCGGATCCCCTACCACGTCCGGCTGGATCGCCCGGGCGGCATTGTGGCGGGGCCGACGTTCATGATGACGGCGGACGTAAGCTTTTGGCTGGCACTGGTGGCGGAGTTCGGCATCGACACGCCGATGGTAACCGCCAATATGCAAACGGTATTTTTAAACTCCTGCAAGGGTGAGGATGTCATTTGCGAGGTGAAAATTTTAAAGATGGGAAGGCGATTGATATTCGGGACGGCCGAGTGCCGCAGCCGGGGTGGCATCCTATTTACCCACCACTCGATAACGTACGCCCGTATTATTGCGGGGTAAGCGCCTGGGGCCTATCGAGGTAATGGCCGGGATTGGTGGCCAAATATTTAATCGAGGGCTTCGGGTTCGATGCCGATGTTTTTTTCTCCCGCAGCCTTTTTTTGCAGATACTTTTCGACCCAGGTCTGAAAGCTTTTGCCCGTAGCCGTATCTTTGCCAGAAAACACCACGGATTGAATTTCGGAATATGCAATCACCCGGCGCGCGCCATCTTTGCTAATGATCATGCGGCATTTGGAATCGGCGGCATTGGCGGCCTGCACGCGATCAAACAAATAACCTTCATGGGATTCGCCGGCCTTGGTTTTGATGGTGACATCGCCGCGGTAACTGAAGGCACATTCCATCACGGCGTCGAGCATGCCGGGCAAAGCCAAATCAGGCACCCATCCTTCGAGTTGATCGGGGACGGCTGCGTGGGCGGTGGAAGTAATTGCAGTTGGTGGTTCGCTCATGGAATGATCCTTATGGGGTGCCGGTACTAGCGGCAGAAGTAATCAGCAAAACGTGCAGGGCCCGGGACCCGATGCGTTGGGCGGCCCGGGACGGTTCGCGTTACACGCCGGCACCGGTATTTTCCGGCTGGGGTGCTTTACCGCCGGCGCTAACGCTGACCGGAACAAGTTTTTTATGCAGGGGCACCATGGGCTGATTTAGCGCCTCGAGCGCTTCGCTGTTGGGATAGTTTTTTGAAAAGATGGTGGCTTTAATGGTGCGGAGAAAGCCGCCGAGGGAGCCGAAGGTGTCATTGACGGCGCTGGCTTCATATCCGCTGTGCACCATGCAGTTGGCGCATTTGGGATTGCCGGACTCGGTGCCATATTTTTGCCATTCGGTGGAATCGATTAGTTCCTGAAACGTTTCGGCATAGCCATCTTGCAGGAGATAGCAGGGCTTTTGCCATCCATAGATGTTGTAGGTGGGCATACCCCACGGCGTGCAGGTGTAATGACGGTTGCCCATGAGGAATTCAAGAAAAAGAGGGCTTTGATTAAAGCGCCAGCGTGAGGAGCGGTTGCTGAGAATGGTGGTAAACAAATTGCGGGTTTTGGCGCGTGCCAAAAAGTGTTGTTGATCGGGCGCTTTATCATAGCTGTAACCGGGAGAAAGCATCATGCCTTCCACGCCGAGCGTCATCATCTCATCGAAAAATTTTCGCACGCTCACGGGGTCGGCGCCATCAAAGAGTGTGGTATTGGTGGTGACGCGAAAGCCGCGCTTCAGTGCTGCCTTGATGCCGTCGATGGCGGTTTCGTAAGTGCCCTCTCGGCAGACGGAAAAATCGTGATGTTCTTCCTGGCCGTCGAGATGCACACTGAAGGTCAGATATTTGGATGGCGTAAAAAGATCGATTTTTTTGCTTAGCAGCAGGGCATTGGTGCACAGGTAAATATATTTTTTTCTTGCTACGAGGCCTGCGACGATTTCCTTGATTTGCGGATGCAGAAGTGGTTCGCCGCCCGGTATGCTCACCATCGGAGCGCCGCACTCTTCAGCAGCTTTAAAGCACTGCTCAGGCGTAAGCTGCATTTTGAGGATGTGGGGCGGATACTGGATTTTTCCACAACCTGCGCAGGCCAGATTGCAGCGGAAAAGCGGTTCAAGCATTAAAACCAAGGGATAGCGTTTGCGCCCCCGAAGCCGCTGGCCCAAGACGTAGGAAGCCACGGTCCACATTTGAGAAATAGGTACGCCCATAGTGTCCTTTCAGCCGGTGGATTTTGGGCGGAGCCAAAGCGTGCGGCAGCCCATCAACCCGATAGCGTGCTCTAACGTGCCACTGGAGGGTGGCCTAAGACGGGAGATTTTACACCACAATTCGCGGGAAGGCACGCCCCGGCATGGGCGCCCCCGAAGCCCGGCCCGCCCCCGATGCCGGTGCCGCGACGCGTGAAAGAGACCGCCTCGGCCTCGTTGCCGATGGGCGGCGTCTGGGAATGGTGGCCGGCGATGGCGGCGGAAGGCGGATGGCGCGAGAAAGGGCCTGAAGGTCGATTGCGATCGCAAGGGCAGGCGATTGGAGGCCAAGGGGCAAAGTCGGGGCGGAATGATTAAACTAAGGGAGAGTTTGGCGCCGGTTGGGTGGCCGCCTTTGGTGTGACCCGGAAAGAAAATAAGCGTGAGAAAGCCCCTGAAAATTGGCCCGTTTGAACTCGCCCTGCCGGCGATTCAGGCCGGTTTGGCGGGCTACAGCGATATGGCGATGCGGGTCACGGCCCGCCGCCGCGGGTGCCCTTACGCCGTGACCGAGGCTTTGCTGGATCGGGTCATGCTTGCGGGCGGAAAGGCCCGCGAAAAGGGATTGATCCTGCACGATGAAGATCATCCGGTTGCGGGGCAACTGCTCGGCAGCGAAGCGGATGAAATGGCGGCTGCCGCCCGGCTGCTGGTGGAATATGGTTTTGACACGGTTGACTTAAATTTCGCGTGCCCGGTCAAAAAGGTTATGGGGCGGTGTCGCGGGGGGTATTTGCTCAGCGATCCGGCGCAGGCCAAAGCGATCATGCAAGCCGTACGTGATGCCGTTTCGGTGCCGATCACGATGAAGTTGCGGCGCGGGTTGGATGGGTCGGCGTTGGCTGCGGAGCGCTTTGAGCAGATATTTTCGCATGCTACGGAGCTTAATTTCGCGGCCGTCGCTGTGCATGGCCGCACGGTGGAACAGAAATACACGGGGCGAGCGGACTGGGATTTTCTGGCGGGGCTGAAGCAGCATCACCCTGCGATGACGATTTTAGGATCCGGCGACGTTTTTTGTGCCGGCGATGCGATGGGCATGCTGGGAAAAACCAATCTTGACGGGGTGTGGATCGCGCGTGGTGCGATCGGTAATCCGTGGATTTTTTCGGAATTTGCGGCGCTTCTCGATGGCAAACCGCTGCCGCCGGCCCCCACCATTTTTGAGCAGCGAGCGGCGCTGCTGGAACATTTCATGCTGGCGGTGGAGATTTATGGCGAGGCCTTAGCGTCGCGCCAGATGCGCAAAATTGGAATTAAATATTCGCGCCTGCACCCGGAAGGGGCACGGGTGTGGCAGGATTTTATTGCCGTTAAAAATCAGAGGGAGTGGGATCGCGTTCTGGATGTTTATTATTCCGCCGACGGGCCGGGGCGGCCGCAGATATCTGTGGCGGATGCCGCCGATCTTTACAACGGATGCCAGATGGATGCGGCAAGGGTGCCGGCGGAAGTATGAAGGAACCGGCCCGCATTTTGATCGTCAAACCGAGTTCGCTGGGCGATGTTGCCACGTGCCTGCCGCTGCTTTGTGATTTGAAAATTCAGTTCCCGAAGGCCCGCATTGATTGGGTGATAAGCCCGGCATTTGATGCGCTGATTAAAAGCCATCGTTCGCTTGATCAATGCATTTACTTTGATCGGGCCGCGCTTGCGGGATGGTGTTGGAGGCCGGCGGCGATCAAACT
>JAJZGD010000053.1 GCA_021804985.1 Planctomycetota bacterium | reverse complement strand
GCAGGATGACCATGGCCGGCAGCACCCCGCGCTCACGCAGCAGAATTTCCAATACCACATCGCCCATCCCAAAGCCGACCGCAGGCATCGGCTGGCCGCCAAGAAGTTCGATAAGATTGTCGTAACGGCCGCCCCCGGCAATCGCGCGGTTTTCACCCTGGGCATCGGCAACTTCAAAAACAAAGCCGGTGTAATACGCCAGGCCCCGCACCAGGCTGATATCCCACCTAAAACTGCCTTCGATTTCCGGAAGAGTAAGATTGTGCTGCATGTCCATAAGCTTTTTGAACGTTTCGCGCGCGGCACCGGAATCAATCCGATCCATCAGGGGGGCATGAAGCGATTTTTTTTCGCCCGCGGCGGCAAAAAGCACAAATAGTTCCTGCTCTGCGGCGGTAAAACCCTTTTGATCGAACAACGCCTTTTGGGCATCGGCCGAGAGTTTTTGCAGTCGATCAAGAACGTAAAAAGTGTCCGGCATCTTTTCCGCGCGAATGCCAAGTTTCGTAAGCAGTTCTGCCATCAAATCCCGATGATTCCACGTCACAATAAAATCATGAGATCTCAGGCCGAGCTCAAACAAGGCGGCCGAACAAACCGCCAGGCATTCACGGTCCGCAATATTTGACGCGTCACCGAGAAAATCGACATTCCACTGAATAAATTCCCGCAGCCTCCCTTTTTGCGGCTGTTCGGCCCGATAGCACCGCGGAATCGAAAACCATTTGATCGGCTTGGCCAGCCCGGCGCCGCTTTCAGCCACCATGCGAGCCACCGTGGGTGTAAATTCCGGCCGCAGCGCCAAATCACGCCCGCCCCGATCGGTAAATGCAAAAAGCTGCGAAACGATTTCATCGCCCGATTTAAGCTTATAGAGATCAAGCATTTCAAAGGTGGGGCCATCCACTTCCAGAAAGCCGAAGCGATGCGACACGCGGCGCCATGCATCTTCGATGTATCGGCGCACGGCCATAGCCGGTGGAAGAAAATCGCGTGTGCCCTTGGGGGCCTGAAGCGGTTCTGTCATAGGCGAACAATCTAAGCGAACTTTCGGCGTTATTAAAGCCACCGCCCCCCGCCGGCACAGTTGTCTCCGCTACCGGCCGGATCACCGTTTTGGCCCGCCGCCGCGCGGCATGCGGCCCATGACTTGTTATTTCTCCGATGCAGCCGCCTGCACCACCGGCAGCTTCATTTCCTGCCGGGCCAATTGCCCGCACGCGGCGGATGCATCTCGCCCCCGGCTTCTGCGAATGTGCACATTGACGCCCCGACTTCGCAGGCGCTGCTGAAACGCCAACATAGTCGGCCCTTCCGGACGGTAAAACGGCAGCTGCGCAACCTCGTTGTAATAAATCAGATTAACATTGGCACGAATTTTCCGGGCGATTTCCGCCAGCTTGTCGGCATGGTCGAGCCGCGTGTTTACCCCATCGAGCATAATATATTCCAGCGTCACCTCACGACCCGTGGCCTGAAAATATTCGCCGGCGGCAGCGACGATCATGTCGATGGAAATGCCCTTCGCCCATGGAATAATCGATCGCCGCAGGCCATCATCCGGGGCGTGAAGGCTAATCGCCAATGTCAGTGGAATGCCGCGCTTGGCCAGCAGGCGCATCTGCGGCGGCAGGCCCACCGTGCTCACCGTGATTTTGCGGGCGCTGATATGAAATGCCCATGGGGCCATGAGTGTTTCGACCGTTCCCACCGTGACCTCCAGGTTGGCCAGCGGCTCGCCCATCCCCATAAATACCACGTTGGTAAGCCGCCGCTCGGTGGGCAATCCATGGGTGAGGCGCAGCGCCTGCTCCACCACTTGTCCGCGCGTTAGATTGCGATCCAGCCCCTCCAGCCCGCTGGCACAAAAAGCACAACCAACCGGGCAGCCAACCTGCGTTGAAAGGCACGCGGTGCGGCGATGCGAAACGACAGTACGGCCGTAATCATCGGCATGGTCGTCGTCCGAGGGGATCATGACGGCTTCGGTCAGGCCCCCGTCGGGCCAGCGAAGCAGAATTTTTTCCGTCCGATCGTTTGCGGCCACCGTGCGAACATGTTCGGATGTAAATATATCAAAATTTTCAGTCAGCCATGCCCGGTCATCCAGCGACAAGTTCGACATCTCATCAAAGTTTTTTGCCCGCCGATGAAACACCCACTCCATCACCTGCTTCGCCCGGAACCCCGGCATGCCGGATCCGGTGAGAATAGCCCCCAGTGTCTTTAAATCGTAATCCAGCAAATGCCGTCGCGTCGTCATAAGCGATGGATTATACGCGATTGACAGGCAAATCGGCGGCCGCCCATGAAGCCATGCGGCACGCCGCGTGCCGAGCCCTGAGCGCTCCGCGTGCCGCGCGCCGCGCTCCGCGTGCCACCCAGCCGTCAGGTATGGTAGTCCGCATTGATGGTGATGTATTCGCGTGAAAGATCGCAGGTGTAAACCTTCGCGCTGGCCAGACTGCTCACACCCAGATCAACGCGAATGGTGAGGCGTTTCTCCTTCATCACCTGCCGGATCTGCTCCAGCGGCACATCCGTGGGGCGCCCGTGGCGAAACACTTCAATGCCGCCAACCCAGCACCGCGCTCGATCCGGATTCAGCCCCGACCCGCTGTAGCCCGCAGCGCTGATAAACCTGCCCCAGTTGGGATCACCCCCATGAATCGCCGTTTTAACCAGGGGAGAATTGGCTATTGCCATGGCCGCCTTGCGAGCGCGGCTGGCAAAGCGGGCGCCGATGACTTCAATCGTCACCATTTTGGTGGCACCTTCGCCATCGGCCGCTATCTGCTGTGCCATGTCATCGGCCACCGCCATAAGGGCTTTCGTAAAGTCTCTATACGCCGTGGAATCCGGCAGCGGTGGCGCATTTCCGGCACGGCCATTGGCCATACACACAAATGTGTCGCTGGTGCTGGTGTGCTGGTCGATGCTCACACAATTAAAAGTCTGATCCGCCACGGTTTTCACCGCTCGGTGCAAAACCGCCCGCGAGATGGCCGCATCCGTGACAATATACGCCAGCATCGTCGCCATATTCGGCGCAACCATGCCGGAACCTTTACACGCCCCCGCCATCATCACCGGTGTTTTTCCCAGATGAAATCGCACGGCCGCCCGCTTGGGCCGCGTGTCCGTGGTCAGTATGCCATGGGCAAACTGCTCGGCATGCTCCGCCGATGCACCGATCTCGCCCACCAACCGCGGTATACCTTCGGAAATATTCTCCATTGGCAGGTAGTGCCCGATGATCCCCGTGCTCAGCGGCAAAATTTTTTTCTCATCTCCAAGGATGCCACGCTGCGCCAGGCATTCCGAGGTTAGCTCGCACATCCGCAGCGCATCGGCAATACCACGTTTACCGGTGCATACGTTGGCGCACCCGCTGTTGGTCACGCAACCGATCAGCCGCCCCCGCTTAATATTTTTCCGCCCCACAATCACGGGGGCGCCCACGATTTTATTGGTAGTGAAAACGCCGGCTGCAGTGGCGGTATTTTCAGAAACCAGCATCGCCAGATCGGGCTTCCCCGATGCCTTAATGCCGCAATTCAAAGCGCCGGCCAAAAACCCCGGTACCGAGGTAATCTGAATATCGGACATGGAAGCCCTCAGATAAAACAAACATCAGCGACTTACGCACTGCGGCATCGATCGGGTAAATCTCAGCACCGGGACGCCGACGAAAACCTCATACTTTTTCCACGACAACGTTATAAGCGCAAATCGGCTTTTATTCACGCTCAACCATGATCACCGCTGCATAAACGCACTCCCCTGCGGGCCAAATCGCAAATACGGGGCAAGACGACGCAGCGTGGCGGGGCCAAAACCCCTGATCTGTCGCAGCGATTGAAGCGATTTGAAAGCGGGCTCATGAGGATGAGACAACTGATATTTGTTTCGGAATTCAATAATATCCGTCGCCCGCGCCGGCCCAATGCCCGGCAATCGAACCAACGACGGCCACGGCGCCACGTTCGGATCAATGGTGCGCTGCGTCTCGGCGCGAGCCGACCGGCGAGACCACCAAACATGAACGGCGAGAAATTGCCAACCAATAAGCACGCTGCCAATGATGGCAACCGATGCGAGCACACCCGATGGAATCGCAGGGCCCCACCGCCATCGGCTTGAATCTGCCCGCCCACCCCCGGAGCCGTCTGGTTTGCCTGCGGGCGTTAAATCGGCAGGTGGTGATGGTGGTTTCGGCACGGATAAAAGCCCGTCATGCGGGTCGCGGCGCCGGAGTCACGGGGACGACGGGCGTCACCGGGCCGCCCGGGGCCTGCCCTGCAATGCGCGAACCATCGCCTGATTTTCCTGCGCCTTGCCGAACATTGATCACAGCACGACGCATCCCGCCCCATATCTGAAACGCCGGCTTGGCGGAATAGTCCACGTTAAACAGACCGCTGCCGGGAATGGTGGCGGCATCATTGTCGGTGAGTTGGTTCCAGCAGATGGCCTCGACAAAAGGCTTGCTCAAAATAATATTGGTGACCGCCTCAAGCCACTTCGCCTGCGCCTGATCGTTCCACGCCCGCCGCCAGCTGCCCCCATTTTTCGTCGCATCACTCGATGCGCTCGGCACACCGAGCCGCGTAACGATTAACGGTTTGCCCAGCGGCGCAAAGCGATCGAGCATCATGGAAAGTTGAAAAAGGTCACGCAGCCAGCAACCATCGCGCGGAATACCGAATGAAAGCTGCAGGCCGAAAACGTCAAACGGAACGCTGCTTTGTGTCGCCATCTCCGCGTAGATCATCGGGGGGATACTCCGCTGATTCCGGGCATAGTATTCGCCCCACGGCTGGGCAATTTCCACCATGGTTTTGGCGTTCGGACTAATCTTCTTAACCAGATTAATCGACATCCGCGTAAGGTCCATGATCTGGTCAAACGTAAAGCTGAAATGGCTGTTGACATGCAGACCACTGATGACGTTCCACAGCCCTACACTTGCGGCGTACCGCGTGACTACCCGTTCAATATGCTCGTAAAGCAGCCCGCGAACCGTTTCGTAATCATGCTCCCAGATGTACAGCCAGTCGGGAATATAATTCTGAGAAAAATGCACCAAAGGACCAGCCGCCATGGGCATCTTGGCACGCCGCAAAAAGTCGGCCCAATCATCCAGCGGTCGCCATCCGCACATTTGCTCCGTCGGTTCGATAAGCTTCCACGGCATGGGAACCATTGCAAAATCCGCCGCGCTGATCAGCCGCCGGCGGCTGTTTTCATCGGTCGATGCCAGGTCAATCTGACATCCAAAAACGCCCGCGGAAAAGCTGCGGGTTGAAATGCGGCGATGCAGCAAAAGCTCCGCATGAACGGCGGCGGTCTGTTCCGAGAGCGGCACCGCCAGCGCAAGACAACGGTCCGCGAGGATGCTGGCGCGGGGCGGGTCGTCCAGATTTTCCAATGCTTCAATTAAAAGATTGCGGGCCTCGTTGAATTTTTCGTTGACCTGATGCGCATCGGGAATATCGAAAAGGCCCCAATCCTCTCGCTTTTGTACCAGCCGCATCATGCGACTGCGGGCAAGTTCCAGATTCAAGTTGTAGGCGCCGGGCCGTTCCGGCAGCCGCACCGTTTCCAACATCACCTGCCCGAAGCCTTTGACATCCCACATCGCCACTAAGGCCGACGGCCCCGCGGCCCGCTTGCGGCAGCGGATTTCACCCTCGGCGTACGCAAATTCGCCGCGAACCGGAACGCTGTCGGCCCCCACCAGATAGACGGTCGAAAGATCAAATTCCGCCGGCACTTCACCGTCACGATACACTTGAAAACGCAGCATGAAGTGGTTGTTCTCCAGGTGAGCCGATCCCGAAGCTCCGTCGGGACGCCCGGCGGGAAAGACTTACACCGTACTATAGATGCATCTCGGGATACGTCAACACAATAGCGCTGATGGCAAAAAATTATCGGCTATGCACTTTTTGGCCAGGAGCCTGCCCTCGTGGCCGCGCATTGTCGTCGTCCATGGGCCCCCGCGCGTTGACGCCGCGCCTGCGTCGCCGCCGTGCGCCGCGCATTCGGGACATTTCAGACCCATCCCAATCCCGGCCATTACTCGGACAGGCTCCTGGACAATTTGCATCCGGCGCCCCCGCGAATAACATGGAAAAAAAGGAGCTCTAAGCCATGGCAAATATTGCAGTACTCGTGGTAATGGCCGATCCGCCGTGGGCGGTCGCGGCGTCCGGGCGCTATTACGCCAAGGTTGATGGGCGCGAAGCATTTTTGCGAACGCTTGAGCTTTACGCCAATCGCGATTCAGTCGAGCAGCGAATCTTATGCGTGTTGCCCGACGATTTGTCGCGAATCAGTTCGAAATACGCCCCCAATTTGGGCTTTCAGGGCGTTTCGGTGGCCACCGGCGGACCTGATTGGTTCGGCGCCGTGGCCCGCGGATTGGAAAAACTCGATTCTCAGATTCAGTGGGTCGTGCTTCACGATGCCGCCTGTCCGGTGGTGCCGCAGTCGCTGCTTGATGCGCTGGAAGAGGGTGTCGTCAAATTCGGCGCCGCGTGCCCCGTAACGCCAATGACAACCTTAATCACGCGGAGCGGTATGGGGGCTAAGCGAATCAGCCCCGAGGCGCTCAAAGCCCATGGCATCCAATCCCCGTGCATATTTTCGCGCCCGGTAATCTGCCACGCATACGCCAACCGCGGCGGTGCCGCCGGCTATACCGACGACTGCGGTCTCGTTGAAGCGGCAGGCGGGGGAAGTGAAAAAGGGCGGATCACCACCATCGCAGGCGCCCCGATGAATCTGCGGATCGACTCCGATGAGCTCGTCCGCGTGGCGGGCGACCTTATCCGGCACCTGCCCAAACCCAAGATCAAGGCGCCCGCTTCGCCGTTTGACGAAGCCCAATGGTAAGTCCCGAACGGACGACCCGGATGGCCCAAAATATTATTTTTCTCATAACCGATCTGGACCTCGGTGGAAGCCCGCTGATGGTTCGCGCCCTGGCTCGCGGCCTGCGCGAAACAGGCCATTGGAATCCCACAGTCGTGAGCATCAAGTCGGCGGGCGTGGTGGCCAAATGGATTCGCGTCGAAGGTTCCGAAGTCTTCAGCCTGCACGCCCGGTCGGTGAGAGATTTTGACGCCATCAAACGCTACGTGCGAATCATCAACCATCTGGAACCCGACATTATTTTCAGCGTTCTGGTGCATGCCAACATCCTTGCCGCAATGTGCAAGCGGGCTGGCCCCCCCTGCCGCTATGTGCAATCCATTCACACCCTGCAGGATAAGCCAGCGTGGCATTGGCGGGCACAGGGATTAGTTAATGGCGCTGCCGATGCGATCATTGCACCCTCGCGTGCCGTGCTCGAAAAAATCGCCGCCCATGGCCATTTTGCGCGCGGACAAGTGATTCCCAACGGCATCGACTGCCATGAGATGGCCCGCGCACAGCCCGTGCCATCTGAAGAGCTGCCTTGGGAGGCCAGCGTAAAAGTCGTCGGCTATATCGGGCGGTTTGACCGGGTAAAAAATCTCGACCGCCTCATTTTGGAATTTTCACAGGCCCTCATTGCCGACTATGCCGCATGGCAAAACGTGCATTTGGCGCTCGTCGGCTACGGCAAAGAAGAACCACAACTTAAATCGCTGGCAAAGCAGTATGGCATTCGATCGCACGTCCATTTTTGCGGCCGCACCTTTCGCCCCGCCGCGTGGATGAAACGCTTTGACGTTACCGTTATGCCATCCCTGGTGGAAGGTTTCGGTTTAACCGTGATTGAATCGATGGCCTGCCGCACGCCCGTGGTTGCATACGACGCCCCCGCCGTCAATGAAATCATCACCGATGGAAAAACGGGGCTGCTTGCAGCACCCGGCACGCCCGGCAGCCTGATGCAATGCGTATACCGTGTGCTGCACAACGCCGAGCTTTCCGCTGACCTGAGTAAAAATGGGGAGCAACTCGCCCGCCAACTATATTCCCAGGAACAGATGATCCGACGATACGATGATTTTCTCCGGCAAATTTAATTTTCCCCCGTTCAATATGGTTTTTCCCCCACCATCGCCCACCCACAAAATGATGCGGTTACCGCCTGCCAACCACCCCATATTTGGTGGGCGAGCGCGCTATGTGTATACTCCACAACGTCGCGGTGAAGAAAAATCCCAAAATAAGCTTGCATTATGTGTCGAAGTGGATGATAATCCGCCGACATTAAGAGCAGGTGGTTTTCATAGCCGGTGAGAAGGCGTGCTAATGTGGTTTCTGGGCCGATACGATCATGTGATAGACCCCAAAAATCGGCTCTTAATACCAGCACCCCACCGCAAAGTGATCGAATCGGAGAAGTTGGGAAAAGTTTTGATCGCCCGCCCCGTATTGGCTCGCGACCAAAGCATGAATCTGAAAATTCGGTATCTCGAGTTAATGCCCGAAGTGGTCTACAGCGAATTGTCGGCCGCCGATATGTCGAGAAAAAATCTGAACGTCGGCATGGGCGAGGTTTACAAGCTGAATCAGTTGTTCGGTTCAGCTTACTACCTGGAGATTGATGATGCCGGCCGGGTTCTCCTGCCTGAGCGCTACATCAATCGCGATGGGCGACAACCCAACCTGCTGGGCGAACGGATGTTGGGCACAGCGGTCAGTGTGGTCGGCATTGATAAGTCGATCGCCATCTGGAACCAGAATGAATTCTTATGGTTCGACCGCACGATGCAGGAAAAGTCGCTCGGCGAACCGTTGGCGAGTTGGGATGACATAAGCGGGCAGGCAGCCCCACAAATTTCTCAAGGGTGATGCTGGTTCAAGGATGAATCGGATAAGCCCCGATGAAAGGCGGTTCAATGGATGGAACCGCAGGTTTGGCAGGGATGCCAACGCAGGTTTCCTAAGGCACAGCAGGCCCGGCCACCTAAGGAAGGGTGGCCGAGCCAGCCTTAAAACTCAACGCTGCAATTGCCAGGGAGGCAACTTATTGCAGTTCCGTTTGGCCGAACACATCGGACGTATTCGACCAGACGCGCCGCCGCACGGTTGGGGCGGTGTATAGCCAAGGATGGCCGGGCGGGGGCACGCTTTAAGCCAGCCGTGTCTCCGCCAATTTGAATATTGTAACGCACCGGGCGTTTTTTGCAGCTTTCTCAATTGGGCTTGCCGAGTGTATCCGGCAGCTCCGGCTTCTCAGCCAAAGTGCAGGCCAATGGAAAATCCCAATCATGGCCACCAGCCCGTACTACTCGCCGAAACGCTTGACCTCCTTCAGATCGAGGCTTCCCATACCATCGTCGATTGCACCGCAGGTCGCGGCGGCCACGCCCAGGCCATCGGAGAACGCCTCGGCACCAACGGCACTCTGGTATGTATCGACACAGATGAAAAAAATCTTCAATATGCCAAAACCCGGCTCCATGCGTTGCCATGCCGCCGGCGCTTTTTCCATGCAGATTTTGGACAGCTCGCGGAAATACTTGAAATAGCGGACATTACTGGGGTAAACGCCGTGCTCGCAGACCTGGGCGTATCAACCAATCAGCTAACCACAGAGCATTACGGCCTTAGCTTCAGTGTCGATGCCCCCCTCGACATGCGACTCAACAATCAGAGCGGAATTACCGCGGCACAGCTCGTCAACCATCTTTCCGAAAAAGAATTGGCCGATATCCTCTACCAAAATGCCGACGAACGCCATTCACGCCGCATCGCCCGGGCGCTGGTTGAAGGGCGAAAAATTCAGCCCATTCAAACCACTGGCCAACTGGCCAAAATCGTTCGCAATGCACTTGGCAGGGCACCTCACGGGGCCGCCGATGCCGCCACCCGCACCTTCCAAGCCCTCCGTATGGCGGTGAACCATGAAATGGCCTCCCTGAGTTCGCTGCTCGACGCAATTTTACAGATTCGCCGGCCTGCCATGCGGGCCGTCGTAATAGGGTTCCATTCCGGCGAGGATCGGGTCATTAAGCAAGCGATGCGATCATGGCAGCAGATGGGCTATGGCAGCGCGTTGACGAAAAAGCCCATAACCCCTGCACACGCCGAGCTGCTTGCCAATCCCCGCTCCCGCAGCGCCAAACTGCGGGCGTTTGAATTTGGGCCGCAATAGCAGCCAATCACTGCCGAGCTGCGACCAATCGCACGGCTGTGCGAAAGCAAATAGAATCCGAAGATAGGCGTTTATCTTCGGCAACAGTGAAGCGGATTACTTAAATGGGAGGTTCAAGGATGAACCGCGAAACAAAAGTCGGGCTGATCACAGGCATGGCAATTATTGTGATGGTCGGGATGTTGCTTTCCAGCTATCTCAACCACCACAAGCCCTCGGTGCAACCGGCGAACATGTCAAACCTTGGATCGCAACTCAGGCAACGCCTGCTCCATCCGATGTCGTTCCAGCAGGTTCCCATGCCAGCCAACGCACCAGCCATCGCTGCCGCCCCTGCCAACGCACCAAACGCGTATGCATCCGCCACGCCCATCGCCACAAGCGGCACCCCCACCCCCGTCCTGAGCATGCCCGGCTACACCTCAAGCCCGGTCGTTACGCTGCCCCCAAGCGTTCGGCCACACTTTGCGCCAGTGGCTGAAGTACAGACGATTGAACAAACTCAGACCTCGCCATCCGGAGCCGCAACCTACCGCGTGCGCGCAGCCGACACACTCAGCCGCATCGCCTGGCACTTTTATCGCGACAGCGGCCCGCTCGCCATTGAGCGCATTGTCCGCGCTAATCCCGGAAAATTGCACAGCGCGAGAAGCATGTTGCGCGTCGGCGAGAAACTCCATATTCCCGGGGCTAGCACGGCCCTTAGCATGCCGCAACTGATGGCGGTCGCAACCAGCGCCCCAGCAGCACCGCCGGCCGCTGGCGCCTCGGCCACCCCCACGCACACCTGTATCGTAAAGCCGGGCGACACGCTTTACCGCATCGCACTTCGTGAAATGGGTTCACCATCCCTGCGAAATATTACGGCCGTCAAAAAGGCGAACCACATTGCCAATGCCCGGGATTTGCGCGTGGGCGAAAAACTGATCATTCCATGAAATCGGCACTTTAAATTCCCCCGCCGTCCGGCTGCCCCCGCACTTATTGTCCGCCCCCGAGTCCGGTTACGGGAGATCGGCTGCCAATATATAATGCGGAAATGAATACGGGCAAAGCTACCGTCGATGAAATTCGCCACCGGTTTGATCAGGATGTCGAACGCTTTTCCAATTTGGAAACCGGGCAGTCCGCAACCATGGATGCGCCGCTGGTACTCGATCTCATCCGCCAATTGGTTCCCGCCACGAACCCCGCCGCCCGCGCCATGTTTGACATCGGGTGCGGCGCTGGAAACTTCACCCTGAAAATTCTTCAGATGCTTCCCAATCTCGATTGCACGCTGATGGATCTGAGTTTGCCCATGTTGCAGCGGGCGCGCCAGCGCGTCGGCGCAGCCACCACAGGCCGCGTAACGTGCCTGCAAACCGATATCCGCGATTACACCGCCACACCAGAATCATTTGATGTCATCGTGGCGGCCGCCGTTCTGCATCATCTGCGCGCCGAGCAGGAATGGCGATCCGTCTTCCAAATGATTTACCGCGCGCTCAAACCCGGCGGAACTTTTTGGGTGTGGGATATGATCACGCACGATACACCCGCCGTGCAAACCATCATGCAGCAAAGCTTTGGCCAATATCTTTCAGCCCAGAAGGGTACGGATTACCGAGATGCCGTGTTTACCTATATCGAAAAGGAAGATTCGCCGACCTCGCTGAATTTCCAACTTAATATGCTCCGCCAGACGGGCTTTCAAACCACCGAAATCCTGCACAAAACGGCCGTCTTCGCCGCCTATGTTGCCATCAAATAGCACGTCCGCAGAGTCTGTCCCGATATTCGCAGCCGAACCCGGCGGTTTAAAATTTATTCATCAGGTTCGTTACGTTGGCCACTCCCGGTATGCTGCCACCCTCAAATTTCGCCGCCAGCATTTCAATATCCGATAACGATTTGATCGACCCATTCGCCACACCAGTTTGCACCTGTTGCAAGAAATCGGTGGCCTTACCAAGGCTCGCTGTAAGCCCCTTAAGTTTTGCCTCAGCGGTGGACGCATCCGGATACACGGCGGAGATTGTCTTTTGCAGGTCAATCTTCCAATTGGCCCCGACCTTGGATAAAAAAAGTTTCGATAAATTCTTACCCTGATTCACCACGGCCGTTGCACCGTTTACCACAACCGACGAATTGTTCAGGTTCTCAACGGTGGGAAGAATGCCGCCGGTTGGTGCAATCTTGCTTACCAAACCGTTGATCACGGGCGCCGGCGCGTTGAATCTTATGCTGCGTTCCACCGTGTTTTTTAGCGAAACCAGCTTGGCCTCCGCAGCAACAAGGCTCTTCTGCATGGGCGATTGCGTGGCGAATACCGATTTTACGGCCGATGCGCTGCCGGACTGAAGCGCAGAAATAATACCCGCCACGGCCGACTTGGCCGTTGCGACTGCTGGGCCAACCATCGCGCCAGCCGCCGCGCTGCCGCCCGAACTGCCGCCGGCCGGGGCGGTCGAAGATGTTGAGGATGCGTTCTGCGATCCCGATTTTGAACAGCCGGAGATTAGTAGCCCGGCGATGATAATGAACACGGCTCGCTTCATAATAAACCCTCATATGAAATACCGGGATTGTCAAAATAACGCTCAGTAATATACCCCGACAAGCATTTGACTGCGAGGGGTTAAAAGTTGATAATGAAGAATCTGATCGGAGCGCAAAAAAGCCCCGATGCAATCGGGAGCAGCTCGAGCATGGCGCATTCGCGTACCCGACGGGGTGCCAATTTGGGCGCCGGTATGGGTGCCGAGCTGGCCACCAAGCGAGCAAGAGAGCAGAAGGACGCGATATTGATCGCGGGGTAGAGCAGCCTGGTAGCTCGTCGGGCTCATAACCCGGAGGTCGGAGGTTCGAATCCTCCCCCCGCTAATTTTTGATTATCAAAAGTGCCTGCAAGCCACCCGGCCCCCCCACCCCCACCACCCGAGCGCTCTCCTGAAAGCTTTTCCCATGATTGCGGTCTCGCCAAAACACGAAAATTGAAAATCCCGGAATAATCCAGTCCCATTTTGCCACTACTTACGGAATGGAGCGCACCGGCCACTGTGGCAAGCGTCCTTTCCTTCCTGAATCCAATCTTTACATGAGGGTAAACCATGATGAATCAACGCCACGCCTTAGCCTCGCTCGCCGCCGGATTGCTCGCCTTAGCGATGTCCCCCGCCGCGTTCGCGAATGTAGCGGCAACCGGCACCATTTCAGGCTCCCCAATTGCCACCGGCGCCAACACCGGCGACTACAACTACACCATCGACCTCACCAACACCGGCAGCCAAAGCATTGATTTCCTCTGGTTTGCCTGGACGCCCGGACAAGATTACCTCTTCTCAACCCCGGTCTCAGCCTCCGCACCATCAGGTTGGGCGACGAACATTCTTCCGGCCGGCGGTGGCAGCGGCGCTTCAATTCAATTTGACAGCAGCACGATGTCCATTGCCTCCGGCAATTCGCTGGATTTCAGCTTTATTACCGCCGATGCACCGTCACTCGTCTACTCCCAAAGCTCACACTGGTTCCCCGGCACCCCGGTCGGAACATCTTTCGTGTATAACGCTGCGCCCTTCACCACGCCCAGTGACATGATCGTTGTTACCCCCACGCCCGAACCTGCATCTATGGGATTATTGGCCATCGGAGCCGCAGCGCTGTTCATGGTGACGCGCCGCACACGTCGGCCGCAAATCATGTAGAATACTGGCCGCACCGGACAATTTAACGCAGGGCGATGACGTGTTATCCGATGACCACCAACGGCTCTACCAGCAGCTGGTGAATCTGCATTGGCGCGATGTCTACGCCTATGCGTATCGGCTTTCAGGCAACCACGTGGAAGCTCAAGACATTGTGCAGCAAACCTATCTGCATGCGTGGCAATCGATAGCCAGCTTGCGAGATCCATCTCGCGGCCGGTCGTGGTTGTACACCATCGCGCGCAGAGCCTTTTGGCGCTCCATGGAGAGGCGTGGCCACCCCGAGCCGATGGATGTGAATGCCATTGCCGATCATCATGACGATCACCGTGATGTGGACGAGCATGATGCCGTCCAAGTGGTACTCAAGGCCCTGGATCGGAAGCTGCGTGAGCCCTTCCTGATGGTGGCGATGGAAGGAATGACCTGCGAGCAGGCCGCAAAGGAACTCGGCATTCCCGTGGGCACGGTGTTGTCGCGTATTTCCCGGGCTCGGGCGGCGTTACAATCCATCCTGGCGGAAAATAAAACTCCACGCGCTGTGGACGCCCCCGACCGCAGCGCCGACTCCGGTGGGCAAATGCCGCGAGGTGGCCGATGAATCGAAAGCGCCTCCAAAAACTTATTGAACTTGTTGCACCACTGGCTAAGAATGATCCCGTGCGGATGAAGGTTGAAAACCTTTTGCAATCGGCGGATCCGGAATTAAAAGCGTACGCCGAAAAAATATTCACCCAGCACGATGAAGTTGTGCGCCGCCTCCAAAACCCAACGCATCCGCCTGCTGACATGACAGCCGGACTAATGGCGATCGCCACTCCCCCCACTGCAAAACTTAAGCCCCCTCGACGCCTCACCGCGCCGTGGCTGGTGCTCAGCACCGCAGCCGTGATCATTTTGCTCGGCATTCTGGCGGCGCTGCTTATCGTGCGGCACAACCAGTGGCAGCGCCGTGAAAGTGCAGCCGCCGAACTTGCGCGCCTGCAACATGGCCCCCTCAACCCCAGCTCGCCGCTGGCGTTAAAAACTGCCCGGGCGGGCCTTGCACTTCTGAAACTTCCGTTTCATGCAATTATCCCACGGTATCGCGGCTTTGAACTCACCGGCATCTCCGTAACCACGGTGAGCAATGACAAAGGCTTGGTCACCCGCTGGCGCAGCAAAATGGGCCGCCCCTGCATACTGGTTCAATTGCCGCAGAAACTCGCAAAGCATTTGGCCATCGGCCGGCCGCGCGTCATTCACGTGCGCGATTCCACTGGCATCGTCACCGCCACCGTCACCATCTGGCGAGATTCAACGGCGCAATGCACCTGGGCGCAGATACTGCCCGGCGATGTGATGTTTTACAAACCCATTTTAACCGTCGGCGGCCGCCGAATTTAAAACCCCACGCGCCGGCCCCCAACCATTTCCCGGCTTCATTTGGCCGCCGGTTGATGCCCGAAGAAGATCAATCGGCGCCGAACCCGGCCGCTAAACGGTGGCGGCCTCTTGAATCTGCACGTAGCCATCGCAGAGCAAATCGAGTTTGCCCGTCTCCGGGCTGATGATCAAGCCGTGGACAGGAATGCCGCTGGGCAACAGCGGATGGCGGCGAATCATCTCCACGCTTTGCAAGACGCCATCTTCCACCTTGTCAAAGCCGCGGAGCCATTGTTCAAAGTCGATCCCGGAATTTCTTAATGTGGTCAGCGTGGCCGGTGAAACCCCGCGTGCCATCGCCTTGTCAAGTATTCCGGTGCAACTCAGGCCGGTCATTCCACAGCCATGGTGGCCGACCACGGCGATTTCACAAACACCGAGATTAAAAACTGCGACCAATATGCTGCGCATGACGGAACCAAACGGATGCGTAACGAGTGCACCGGCGTTTTTAAGGATTTTGACATCCCCATTTCTCAAATCCATCGCACGCGGCAACAGCTCGACGAGACGCGAGTCCATGCAGGTGAGAATCAGCAGCTTCTTATTGGGCATGAGATCAGTTTGGAACGGCTCATACTGACGCTCGCGGACAAATACCGTGTTGTGATTCATGATTTCTTGCAGCAATGTCATAGGGGCAATTTAATCGCAAGCGGCCTCGGTGCCAATGGGCGATGCCAAGCCCTCAGAATCGGGATCAAGACAGGCCGAGCGCCTGAATGCCAGCCGGGGGAAGCGCAAAAGTATAATGCCTGATCACCGCCCCGATCGGGTGCGCAATCACGTGCGCATCTGCTTTCTGGCCCATTGGCTCAGCGCCAAGCTCAGGACCCAATGGCGGCTGAAAGGCGAGACGATCGAGGTGCATAATTTGCTCCGGCAATTACAGACCATCCGGCTCGGGCGTCTGGAGGTGGATGGGCAGAGCCTGAAAATCAAGGTCACCCGCGTTCCCAAAGAGCTCAATGCGATCCTGAGTAAACTGGGATTGCTGGAACTCTTTACCCAGCCGCCGGCCTGGGCCGCCTGTCCGAGTAATCGCCGGGTTGCGACGGCGTGATTTTTGGCGCCCATCAAGCAGCGGCGACGATGGCGTACCTGGCGCAGAGGCACAGAGGCTGCCCGCGGGCAGCACGCCGCCGACGCAGCGCCGGAGACCGCAGGCGTCTCGCCTGCTTGTCGGCGTCGTTAAGCCGGCCAGCCTGCTGGCGCGGGTCGCCGCCATCTCCCCCCGTCCCGTCTCTGCGTCTCCCCTGCTCTGCGTGAGATATTAATTAATTACATCATGCCGCCGCATGATTCCATATTTTTGCCTTTGGCAACAATCGCTCTCCCGCCCACCCGGAACGACCGATGTCTCACGCAGAGGCGCAGAGGCACAGAGGCTGCCTGCGGGCAGCACGCCGGCGCGCGGCCAGCAGGCTGGCCGGCGAAGTTTGGCCCGTCGCACGCGGGCGCTGTGCCACCGGGACCGTCGTCGCCTCTGCGTCTCCCCTTCTCTGCGTGAGATAAAAGCAAATTTCATCATGCCGCAGCATGATTCCTTAAATTGACTGAAACGACGGTTGTCTCACACAAAGGCGCAGCGGCACAGAGGCTGCCCGCGGGCAGCACGTAGCCGTCAAACAACGCGCAACCCGGCTCGGCCGCGGCCCTGGCGGAGGCAATCCCGCAAGTCGAGGCAGCCGTCAACGATGCCGGGCAGGAAACCAGTAATGTTCTGGCGGCGGATGGCGTAGAAAGCCGATGCGTGGAGGGTTCCGGC
>JAJZGD010000052.1 GCA_021804985.1 Planctomycetota bacterium | reverse complement strand
AGCGGCCAAAGCCCGCTCAAATCAGGTGAACTGGATGAACTGCGTGCCCTTTTTGCACCGCTGAATTAGTGCTATGTCAAGCCTACGAACAGGGATTGATTGGCCGATGGGCCACAAGCCGCCCAGCTGCCAAAAGTAGTGCGAAAGCCGGGTACGGTAGACCCATTACGCCGCTGTGACGCCGCAGACGGACAATTTGCGGCCAACTCAAAGGCAGCGGTCGTTCGTGCATGATTCATATGTCATCGAATCGGCTTAAACACGAGAAAACGATCACGGCACGTATTCGGAACCAACGCAGGTTGGCCGGCTGCAACCTCGATTACTTGCTACGCCTGATCTCTACTTTATCCGAGTATGCGTTTGCCCTGGCCGCGCGCGCCAAAAATGGCCATCCGGCTTGTCAACCAAGCCGAAAAAACTTAGGATTTAGACGGTCAGCCTATTGGGGGGCGTAGCTCAACTGGTAGAGCGCTGCCTTTGCAAGGCAGAGGTTACCGGTTCGAACCCGGTCGTCTCCATCACACCCCCAGTTCGGCCGGTGGCTGCGCATTGCCGATGCCCGTGGCAAACCAACATTGCGTTCCGATGTTGCCGACCTGTGGCAGCCCGCTGATCCGCTGGGAACGGCCGCAGCAGAATTCAACCAAAACCGCACGTAAAAATCTGCAGGCCCCATTGCTATGGCCGCGCGCAGCAACCTCCGGCGGTGTAAGCGCCGTCCAAATTGAGATGATTTCCCCTACCACTTACCATACCGCTGATGGCACAGAAGAACCGCCGCCGATGGCTTTGTATTTTACCGCTTATCGCGGCCTCGCTGCTTATGGCTTTGGCGGGCTGCCACAAAAGTGGTGCGAGCGCGGTGACGAAAGCCGGCCGGCGGCCGCGCCGCATTGTAAGCACAGTGCCGGCTGCCACACAGATACTATTGCAGATCGGTGCGGGCCATGCGATCGCGGCGGTCTCGTCTTATGATGAACCTTTGCTGCACGGGCAATATCGCAAACTGCCGGTGATCGGCAATTATCTGCGTCTGAATACGGAATTGATGATTGACCTGCATCCCACCGCGCTGGTATTGCAGATACAGCCATCGCTGATTCCGCAGAGCATTCGGCATCTGACGCAAAAATTGCGCTGTCGCATCATTGATATTCGATTGAATTCCATTGCTGATCTTGCGCAAACCACGCGCGAATTGGGAGCGGCGGCGGGGTGCTCAACCAGCGCTGCGCTCGCCGTTGCGCGGCTCGCCCGCGGGGTAAAGCACGCGCAGCACGCGTTCGCTGTACATCCGCCGGTGACCGTGGTTTACTGCATCTCCGCCAATCCGCTGCGGATTGTGGGGGGCGATAACTTTATGAATGATGAAGTGCAGCTGGCGGGGGGGCAAAATCTCGGCAACACGCTTGGGGCAGGATTCCCGCGGATATCACACGGGCAATTGCTGGAGCTAAATCCGGAAAAGATTCTTATCTGGCACCCAGGCAAAGTGTTTCACGGCCCCTATCGCTGGCTCCAGGCGCACTTTCCGGGCCGGCTTTGCCGCATCCCCTGGCCCGACGCCGACCTGCTTACGCTTGGGGTGGTGCGAAAAATCCGGCGTATTCATCAAATGCTTAACCCGCAGCCGAAGATGGCCGACACCCAGACGACCCCGGCACACCTGCCGGCTCGGCGGTTGCCATGAGATATGCTGCGGTTTTGGTTTCCATCGCGATGCTTTTGGCCATGCTGCTTAGCCTCTGCACAGGGCCATCGTTCGACCATGGCGTGGTACTGACGCTGGGCTTTCCGACGGGGCAGATACTCCACTTGCGGCTGGTGCGGCTGGCGGCGGCCGCAATTGTCGGGGCGTCGCTGAGTTTGTCCGGGATTCTTCTTCAAAATTTATTGCGGAACCCTTTGGCGGATCCCTATGTGCTCGGGCTATCGGGTGGGGCTTCGCTGGCTATTATGGTGTGGATATTTTTAATCGGGCTGGAATCTCAGGCGGTGCATCTGTTGCCTTGGGAATCAGATGTTTTGGGCATGGGGCACACCGCACCGGCGTTTCTGGGCGCTGCCGGTGCCGCGGCGTGCTGCTTTTGGTTGGGGCGCCGAACCCGAACCGGTTCGATGGATCCGGTGCGCATGATCTTGGCGGGGGTTATCATCAGCACGATTACCGGGGCGCTGATGATTCTGATCAACAGTTTTCTGCCCGCGTATCAGCAAAATCATGTGTATTTCTATCTATTTGGATACATAAGCGAAATTACTCCGGCGTGGTTGCTGCTGGTGGGGGCGCTCGGCTTGGCCGGGGCATGGGGCGGCGGTCTGTTCATGGCGCGAACACTTAATATTGCTTCATTGTCAGATATTGAGGCAGCATCGCTCGGCGTGTCGATGCAGAAAACGCGACTTATTAATTTTTTGCTTTCCAGTGCCCTCACAGCCATATCCGTGGCGATTGCCGGCCCAATCGGTTTTGTCGGGCTTATTTGCCCTCACATTTCGCGTCGCCTGGTGGGGCCGGACCATCGAAGGCTGCTGGTTATCGCCCCGCTGATCGGTGCGACGCTTCTGGTGCTTGCCGATCTGCTCGCCCGCATTTCAGCAACGTGGCTGAATCATCCGGTGCCGGTGGGGGTCATCACCGCACTGATTGGCGGCCCGCTGTTTCTTTATATGATGCGAAATACGACGGGTTGGCGTTAATATGGCTGATTCAAAGGCGCATTCCGATTCATCGCCCGGCGGCATTGCGATCGCTTTGCAGGATGTGCAGTTCGCGTACGCGACGGCACCGGTCCTTTGCGATATCACACTTTCCTTTCGCCCGGGCGAACTCACGTGCGTAATTGGGCCCAACGGCAGCGGCAAATCCACGCTCGCCGGGCTGATGGTGGGCCTGCATACGCCCACCGGCGGCCGAATAGAAGTTATGCATGCGCCGTTGGCAACGATGCCGCACCGCCAGCGCGCTCGTTGGATTTCGCTGGTGCCCCAGCGGTCGCTTTGCTCATTCGACTTTACCGTGATGGAATTGGTAGCCATGGGTCGTTACCACGGGACCGGCGCAACCGACGGCCGGCGCCTGCCCGCAGCCGATGAAGCCGCCATTGAGGAGGCGATGCGGCTCGCAGGGGTATCTCATCTGGCCAATCGCCTGATAACCGAATTATCCATGGGCGAGCAGCAGCGAGTCGGCATTGCACGCATGCTGGCGCAGGATACGCCGGTCGTGATACTCGATGAGCCTACGGCATCACTTGATTTGCAGCATCAGCTCGAACTGATGGACTTACTTGAAGCGATTAAAAAGCAGGGGTGCTGCCTGGTGCTGATTACCCATGATTTAAATATTGCCGCGCAGTGTGCTGACAACGTTGTTGCGCTGCATCAGGGGCGTATCGCAGCGCGGGGAAAGCCGGCGGAGGTGCTCTGCGATAAAGTTCTCGGCGAGGTATTCGGTGTGCGGTTGCAAGCGCGTGGCGATACCATGGGCTTTGTATTAAATCGAAAATCAGCCGATTGAACGCTGCGCAATTTCGCGGCCGTGCGATAAGGCGATGTCCGCCGCCGCAACGTTCTTACCGCCAGCCATGGCCATTTGCGGCCGACCACCCCCGGCGCCATCGGCTAGCTTGGCAACCTGCTTGACCCAGTCCCCGGCGGGCAAACGCCCGGTGAGATTCTCAGAGACCATCGCTATGAAATTAATTTTGGGCGGCAGGGGGTTCCCGTCCTTATCCAAATCGTGGCTTTGAGCTGCCAAGAGGATGGCAACGGCAGGCGTCGTGGCCGCCTTGCGCAGCGTTTCTCCGGCGTCGCGCAGCATTTGGCCATCGCCATCGCCTAAATGGCTGACGATGAGCGTGGCATCGCCGATCACAATTGCCTTTTGCAGAATGCCATCGATTTGCTCTTGAGTCATCGCGGCGTGATGGGCGGCGATCTGGCGGCTTTTTTGCTTCTTTAGATCTCCGAGCCGGCTCAATGCCTCATTGGCTTTGCGCCGAATCACAAGGGGCACCAAAGGCTCTTTCAGGGCAGTTTGCAGCGCTGCCTGAAGCGCCTCTGGGTTTTTGATGGCCTCTTGATTGGATTGTTGCATCAGGCTCTCAATAACATCGCCTTGTTGTCTCGCCTGTTTGGCCAAGGCGCCGGTAACGCCCGCAAGTCGCCGGATTCCCTTGCTCACTGATTCTTCCGCGAATATGACCGCATCATTTAGGGCGGACGTACGAGCGACATGGGTGCCACCGCAAAATTCAATGGAAAATTGCAGCCATTGCGCGTCGGACGGATTATCGACAAGATTTTCAACGGGCGCACCGATGCTTACCACCCGAACCTGCGGCGGATATTTTTCGCCGAAGATCGCGCGAAGCCCATGGATATTTCTGGCTTTCTCCAGATCAACAACCAGTGTATGAACGGGTAAATCCCGTGTGATCTGCTGCCGAACCAGATTTTCAATCCGCTCTAACTCCTCCGCACTTACCGGTTGAGGTTGGCTGAAGTCAAAGCGGAATTTCTCGTGATCCACCAGCGAACCCTTTTGCTCCACATGCCCGCCGAGAACTGCGCGCAGCGCCCAGTTGGTCAGGTGCGTGGCGGTGTGGTTGTGCTCAATGGCCTTCCTTCGATTGTCCACTTCCAGGGTGGCGGCATTGCCGACGCAGATTTTGCCATGCGTTATGGTGCCGATATGAAGAACCCAGCCGCTGATAATTTGCGTTTCGCGTACGACGAATCGATTAGCCGCATCGCATTCGATGGAGCCCGAGTCCCCGATCTGGCCGCCCATTTGGGGGTAAAAATTGGTTTTATCGGTAATGATCGCGAGGTCGCCGGTTTCGCCATAGACGGCTTTGTCTAAAAGCGTCTTTCCATCCCAGATGGCGCGAATGGCGGCCCGAATCGGTTTTTCGATGTATTTATGCTGGTCATCCGTCCGGTGGATATTGAGCACTTCAAGACTTTTCAAAACGTCAGGGGGAATTTCGCCAATCTGCTGCTGGGAAACTTTTCCACCGCGCCGGGCCTTTTCTCTCGCTTCGTCCATCAGCCGGTTATAGCCGACGACATCCACGGCCAGATGCTGCTCACGCGCGATAACTTCGGTTAAGTCGATGGGAAAGCCATACGTATCGTGCAATTTAAAGGCCGCTTCGGCCGATATCGTGCGGCGGTCGCCGGTAGCGCCAGCCGCGTCGGCTGCGGCTGCGGCGAAAAGTTCCAATCCCCGATCCAACGTGCGGCTGAAGCCCTCTTCCTCATCGCGAATGATGGCCGCCACCTGCCCGGGTCGGGCGCTGAGTTCCGGAAACGCGTCCGCCATTGAGGTAACAACCACGCCGCTGAGTTGATGTAAAAACGCCTCGCGCAGGCCAAGGTATTGGCGCCCAAATCGAACGGCGCGGCGCAAGATTCGCCGCAGCACATAGCCGCGGCCTTCATTGCTGGGAATCGCCCCGTCGGTAAGCGCAAAGGTCAGGCAGCGCACATGATCGGCGATGACACGATAGGCAATGTCCCTCGAAAGCCCGGCCGTATCATCTTCCGATCTGCCGCCCTGATCGCTTTCCGGAAAGGCCCCGCCATAATGCGTGCCTGAGAGCTCAGAGATGGCTTTGAAAAGGGGGGTGAAAAGATCCGTTGAATAATTATCCTCTTTGCCTTGCAGCACCTGGCAAATTCGCTCCAGCCCCATTCCGGTATCGACATGTTGCGCCGGCAGGGGGGTAAGGCGGCGACCCGGGCCGCGGTTGTATTGAATAAAAACCAAATTCCATATTTCCATCACGCGCGGGTCTGAACCATTCACTGCCGGTCCGCCGTCACCTTTTTCCGTGCGATCAATAAATATTTCCGTACAGGGTCCGCAAGGTCCGGTTTCCCCCATTTCCCAGAAATTTTCGTCCACAAACCGATGAATATGATCGTCCGGCAGGCCGGCAATTTTCCGCCAAAGATCAGCCGCCTCATCATCCGCCGGCACACCATCCGCCGGGTTTCCGCCATACACCGTGACATGCAGCCTTTGCGGGTCGAGCTTCCATCGCTTGGTCAAAAGTTCCCAGGCCATCTCGATCGCCCCGGCCTTGAAGTAGTCGCCGAAGCTCCAATTGCCGAGCATTTCGAAAAATGTGTGATGACGGCGCGACCGACCGACATCATCAAGGTCATTGTGCTTGCCACCGGCGCGAATGCATTTTTGCGAATTAACCGCCCGGGAAATTGGCGCGCTCGCAACGCCGAGAAAATAGGGCTTAAACTGATTCATTCCGGCATTGGTGAAAAGCAGCGTGGGGTCTTCGTGAGGAACGACCGGGCTTGACGGCACAAACGTATGGCCGTGCCGCTGAACGAAGAAGTTGAGAAAATCCTGGCGAATCTCGTGGGACGTCATAAGGCTTTCAGCTCCGGGACCAAATCCGAGTCCCGTAATACTACCCGCAGCGTGGCTCGGCGCGTAGATGAGCGGGCGCTGCGTATGGCCTGGGGTGTTAATATTTTTACCAGACGTGCAATGCGTGTCTCATATCAGGAAATCAGCGGAATTGTCTTAACATTGATCGAGTCGGATCGTATTATTCTCTTGTCGGAGGAATTCGAGAGAACGGAGAGAAGTCATGAAGAGTTCAAAGAGTTTAATCCAACACCTTACACGTCATGTCAAACCACTGAAAGAGTGTAGCTATTGCCGTCGGGATGTCGCCAGCGAGTGGCGAACAAAAAACGCCGATGGCGACTACATGTGTGGGCCATGCAGCCATACCCTGAATCAGTCAGCTCTGATCCAGCGTCTCGGTTTCCACGGCGAGGCGGGCCCCGGGTCGGCCCTTCCCCTCGCAGACGAATTCGAACGGCGCTGAGCCGCGGATACGGCGTCCATCCGAAAGCCGCGTGGCCGCACGAGCCGGGACGATTATTACCCCGGCGTGGGACAGATTCGCACGAGCCTCGGCCAGCGGATCCGCGAATCGGTATTAGAGATGTCCCATTATATAAACATAAAAAATAGGACAGAAATTAGGCGCATACGAGCTGGCGTGCTGCGGCGTGCCATTTGGCCCATCCTCTGCCGCGTCGCTCCACCGCATACCATCCGCGTCAGGTACGCTGTCGTCGCTGCTGCCTGATGAGAATCAATAAATCACGCCGCCGCAACGTGGTCACTACGGGGACAGGCTCCTGGGCGATCGGCTTGCGTCGCGCTTGCCGTAAATATTTGTCGGGGATTTGTGGGCCGTAACAGGCGCCTAACTGCTAACGCCAGTCCGCTGTTTACGAAGCTCTCCGAGCCGTTGGCGGGCATCGCGGTAATTGAAGTCCCACTGGGTAATACGGCTGTACACTTTTTCGGCTTCCGGGCCTTGATTGGTTATTTCGTACGCCCGCGCCAGCCAGTAATGCATTTCCTTACTGCGATTGTCGCCCGTGGAGGCAAGTTCATAGCTTTCGATGGCTCGCTGCAGGGTTTCGCTGGCTTCGAGGTGCATGCCTTGATCGAGAAATGCCCGCCCCAGTAACTGGAGCGCATCGGCCCGGTGTTTGGGGCTGGCCTGTGCCTGCTGAAGCGCGGCGATGGCCGCTTCGGGATGATGGCCGCGATAGAGTCGCAGGCCGTATTCGTAGGCGATGTTGGCATCGGACGGAAAATTCTGCGTTCGCTCCGCATATTCGTTGAGCTCAAAATTTAGTTTTTCGGCTTCGAGTTCCAGCAATTGCTGATGCAATTCCTTGTCTTCCGGATGGGTTTTGACCGCTTCGGCCAAAATACGGAGATCACGCCGGTACTTCCGAATGTGTACATCGCCAATGAGCATCTTATATCGGTAGGTTCGCGTGGCTTTATAAGCCTCTTGCAGCACGTCAATGGCCTGCTTGTCGCAATCGTCCGATTCGACATCCAGCAGCGCCTTAACCAGTTTGGCGATGTTCTGGGCATCGAGCGGATTCTGCTCCCATGCCTCGCGAGCGTCTTCCACCATTTTGATGCGGAACTCTTCGGTTTTATTCAGGGATTCTCTCTGCAGCAATTCCTTGGTGTTTTCCTTATTCGCCAGCGATTCCTTGAAGTCGGGCACGTTTTCATAGCCGCCGCGTTTTAGCGTTTCTCGCGTGCCCAAGTCCTTGATGCGCTGATCAAGTTCCACATCGGTTGGCGTCATTGCATACGCCATTTGAACGGCCTCACCGGCCTTGGAAAATTCGCCAATTTGCTCGAAATAGTCGGCCATCTCCAGATAATACTTGGGGTTGGGCATGCGGTTGGTACCGTTGGCCTGGAGAACGATGGGCCCGAACCAGAGCACAATATCGCGGTAGCCGCAGATCGCCGCATTTTTCATCATGGTCAACATTTGGGCGATGTTGCCGGGGTCTTTGGCAAGATGCAGTTCCGCATTGAGCATGAGTTCCTTGGGAGTTTTGCCTGCAAAGTAGGGCTTGGCACCGAAGAAGCCGCCAGGGGGTTTACCCCCGCCCACTTTTCGGCGCAGCGAAACGTCGCGAAGGGCCTTGTGCTCGGCGAGATTTTCCGGTTCACGCATCAGGCCTTCAATGTACATATCGATGGCGTAGTCATAGTTGCTTGTTTCAGCTACGGTTTTTGCCCGGTCAAAATAGGCCTTTCCCTTACCGGGGCCTTCAGCGATGACAACGGGTTCCGATTTTGCCATAATAAATTCCGAAACGAATAAAATTGATGGGTCCAATTCCACCGCTAATCATAGCGTCAACCCGATTGTATATTAACCGATCCTCATCCTTGCTGCGGCATACGCCCGCCGATCCACCCGGTAACCCTTGACGGTATCAAATTGCCGGCATTAGTCAACTTGTCAACGGAGCCATTCTGATCTTTACAGCCAGGGCGGTCAATAGCTGCCGGCGTTTACTCGGACAGGCTCCTGGCCTTTGCATCCGGTCGGTATTCACTTGGCGATGGGCGCGCGGCCTCGCGAAAAATGGTGAGGATGATTTTATAACCCGCCCGGAGCACGCCCCAAAGAGTGCCGGAAATCTTTGATTTGCCAATGCGCTTGCGATAGTCCACAGGCACTTCCCACACCCGCATACCGGCGCGTATCGCCCTTATCTGCATTTGGATTGTCCAGCCGAAGTTTTTATCGTCCATCGCCAGATGCGTCAGCGCACGACGATCGATGGCACGAAAGGGGCCTAAGTCCGTAAATCGGTGCCGCCAGATCAGGCGTATCAGGAAGGTCGCCAATGCACCGCCAAGGCGCTGCTGCGGTAACATGGCCCCGAATTGCCGCTGCCCAATCACGCGCGAACCGAGGACCATATCCTGGGAGCCATCGGCAATGGGTTTGATTAACCGCCCCATCTGTGCCGGATAATCGCTGTAATCACCATCGAGAAAAACGAAGATCGTTGAATGTTCTGCCATGGCAATGCCCGCGAGGCATGCACTGCCGTAACCCTTTTCCCTGGCAATGGCCACACGCGCGCCGGCAGCCCGTGCCACCTGCGCAGTCGAGTCGGTTGAACCGTTGTCGGCGACAATTACTTCAGTCACCCAGGGGGGAATCTCGGCAATCACCCGGCCGATGGAACTTTCCTCGTTAAGTGCCGGAATGATCACGGATATGCGGCAGTCGGGCGGGAGCGCAAAGCCGAGGGCTGCGTCGGGCGGTTGACCGCTGCCGGGCCATCCGCAGGGGGGGCTTTTAATATTCCCTTCCGAAGGCACTTAATCTCCTGACATCGCGGGCTGCGTGCGTTTGCGCCACCGCGGAATAAATTGTCGCGACAATTGCCAGAACAGCACCAACCATACCGGCAGATGCTCCAGCCAAACCACCGGCGGCCAAAGCGAGTGCCAGTGATACAGGCCGAGCGTCGCGCTGTACAAAAGCAGCGCCGCCACCGGCCAAAGCGCCAGCAGAGGTATCAGCCAGGTGTAATACCATGGAAACTCCGTTGGCGAAAACAAAAACAAAGCCGCCACGACGATCAACATTTGCTTGTGTACTTGCAATGTTTTCAGGCGAGAGCAAAGCAGGGTCGCCAAAACCGCGCCCAATGCGCTGGCTGCCAAAAGTCGTGCGACCAGCCGAACAGCATTGGCCTGCATTCCCAGCCAACCGCCCGCAGCGCCCACCCCTGCCCGTACCAAACCAAAGAAGCCGTCGTTATCATGCCATAGATTGGAGTACAACAAAAGAGATTTCATCCCCATATCATGGGATAGAAGCATCGGCGACAAGGCTATAAGGACTACCGGCACAAAAATCGAAAGACAGATCAGGGCATTGCGACGGCTGAACCGCGCCAGCAGCAGCGGCAAAAATAAAAGCGGCCAGAATTTGGCGGCCACGGCCAGGGCCAGCCACGCGCCGAGCCACGCGGGGCGATCGACGCAAAGCAGAATGGCAACGAGCAACGGAAGTACAAACACATCCATATGAACTTCGTTATAGAAAGCATTAAGCAGTATCGGATTCCACCAGTAAATGATGATGGCGCACCGCGGAATCATCATTCTTTTCATAAGTCGCAGCAGCAGCAGTGCGGTAAGCCCATCGGCCAGAAGGGTCACCAGTTTGAGCGACAGAAGACTAAAGGGCTGCAACATGGCCGCCACGGAAAAACCCAGTTGAGCCACTGGCGGATAGATCGTAGGGAGGCGCGGATGGTTGATGCGCCGCATGATGGCCGGGTGGCGTCGCACCGCTCGCAGCAGAGATTGAGGGAGCGTTGCCGGCCGCCGCCCCTGTGCCTGCATGATGGCATCATCGGGCGAAACGTTCCATGGGCTGACCCCGTGAATATCGGCAGCGCCTTCCCAAATATATCGATATACATCGGTAGATAAAACCGGCGTGGCCCCAAGCAGCAGGATGCGAAAAGCCCCCCCCGCGATCAGGATAAAAACCAGAGGCGTGACGCCATCGGAGCGGTGCCAGAGCCACGTTGCCAATAAAAATAAGCCCCCGCAGCCTGTACTGAGTACGACAAAAGCGCTCCGCAAATCCGGGTGATGAAGGATCGCAATGCGCAAGTACGCCGATTGGAATGCAAAAAGTCCGCAGGCCAAGGCGATAAAGGTGCCGACGGCGCCGAGGATCAAGGCGCTAATTTCAGGGCGGCCAAACCTAAAGGGTACGCGCGTCAAAGGATTGCCCTTTCCACCTGGGCATCACGGTAAAGTAGTGAGCTTTGTGTGCTCTGCCGAGGCTTGGCGAAGCAGGCGATTGATCAGGGTGGAGCGGCCTGGCTCCTGGGTAAATTCAAAACCGCCATCATTTTGCAGGTAGATGCTATAAAGCACTCCGGGCCGCACGGGTTTGGCGACGTACTGCCGTTCCACCACCTGCAAACCAAGGGACCGGGCCTGATGGCGGGAGCGCATCAAGGCATAGATTTTATGCCAAAGCGTTTGCGCAAACGGATTGGGCGGCCCAAAACGCGGTTCGAGTATGCGTGGTACGCCGGTTCGGCTCAGCAATGACGTTCCATGAATTGGTGCCTGAGTGCTGGAAAATATATTGGTAAAAAAGCCGATCGATTTTCCCCGCAGATCGTCGCCATCTTCCACAAACGAATCTGAGAACTTCAAAACAAAGCCCCCGATATATGGTTCATCGCCGGGAATGGTAATTTTTTTCAGCGGCAGTGGTACCGGGCGGCCATCGCTATCGTAAGTGAATTCACGCCAAAGCAGCGTCGTCTGCATAACCTTGCCACGGCCGTTGATAACTTGGCCGTCTACGATCAGCTGCGCTTCGCGCGTGCGGCCGGTTAATCGCTTAATCACCGCCTGAAGTTCGGCCTTCTCTTTTTGCAGTTGGGCGATCCGCTCGTTTCGGGAGAGATATTGCTCGGTCAGGTTGATGCTCAGCGTGGCGGCGGTGGCCAGCACGACGATCCAGAATATGCTGCGGCCGAGCTTCAAGAACCATCCTCACAAAAAAGGCGCTGGCGGCATTTTCGCCCGAAAAGCGACGATCATTCTACCGCGGATTCTACTCCGCGTGCTCGGCGGTTGGGAGCCTGTCCGCCGTCAGGATCTGCCAACGCTCTTGAGTTTAACGCACGAGCGGTGCGGATAATTCCTCCAGCCGTTTATGCCAGCGCCGGCTCATTTTAGCGGCCGTTGTGGGTGTCCAGATGGAACCATCGCCCGCGATGTATTTAAGCAATCTACCCCGGGCATCGACCCACATTTTGGATTCATAGGGGTCCATCAAATCCGTAACCAGATAGGCCTGCCGGATTTTGCCATTTATTCGAAGGGTGGCCTTAGACTCAACCGAAAGGATCCGCATTGCCGGCCGCAGCGCCATGTTGTTGAATGCGACCATGCCCAGCGGCTTGGCGGAATTCAGCGGCACGAGGCGTGGCCAGAGCAATTTTAATATTGGCGGCATAAACGGCGGCATCTCGGATCGGAGTTGAAAACGGATCGGATGGTCGGGCACGCCGGCGGTGATGTGGCTTAGGGTACGCAGCACATGCACGCGCGTGCGGTACACATATGCCGAAGTCGGCTTGCCGCGGGCGTTGAGAACCGGAAAAAAGGCGCTGGTGGCCTCACCAATTTCGGTCGTCCAGTTGCAGTCGTAATTAGGGTAGGGGAGATGAAGTTGCACGAGCTTGGGGCGCCGCGTCCTGGGATCGACTACGATTCGCTGCGAATGCAGTTGGGCCACAACCGGATTGTTAAAGGGTACCATCGTTTCAACCGAATTGGACCATTGCGAGACATGCGTCGGGGGGCCATTTTCCCGCACCTGATGCGAAAATGCCCAAAAAGCGGTCACCTTGTGAAAAACATCGACACCATTGCGGAGAAATACCCGGCTGTTGGTGGAGCATAAAAGCCCGTACAGGCCATCACGCCGCCCTCGATAAACCTGGACAGCCACATATCCAATGGGGCGTCCATAGGCCTTGATCTGAAAAAGCCGGGTGCCCGGATGAATTACTTTGAGCAACTTGCCGGCCGAAATCGTTTTCAGCCATTGGCGCGCTCTGGCAACTGCGGCAAAGCGCATTTTGGCGATGGCATTTGTATGAATGAGGCGGAACGATTTGATCACGCGGGAAAACATGGCCCGCGCACCGGTGCGCAGATCGCCGGGGCTGAAGAACGTCAGCAGAAAAACCTGCGTGGGGCTTTTTTCCACCAACACCTGCTGTCGCATGATTTTCAGCGGGTGCTTGTCGGATATCGCCTGAAACCGAATGATAAATTTCATCGCCTTATGCCCGGAAATGATCACGGGTTTTTGTGCGAGCACCTTAATGTGCTTGAACGCCTTGCGATCCGCCGCCAGCGACGCCTTAATCAGCGCATGCAGCGATACCGGTTTGGCAAACAAACTCTGATGAACGATCAAGCCCCAGCGAAGCGGAGCATAGGTGAAACTTACAATGTCATTGCCTTTATGGGAAAAAACGGTCGAATTTCGCGGCGACCGCAGGATAAATCCGTCGGCATCATCTCGCCATGCCGGAGCGAGCCGCCCGCCGGAATCCGCAGTCGCTGCCGATAGGGCGCCGGGCCGTAAGACGCAGCCATAAATGGCGGTCGATAGGCAAAGCCACCGAAGGCCCTTCAGACGAGAGGCGATAAAAAATATGCACGGTTTTTCAAACACGCAGTTATGTCCTCCGTTTGAGTTCCGCCTTGCTGGCCCCGGGCCGCCAGGAGCCTGTCCGTGGACACGCATTCGCCAGATTCAGCGATTACCTCTACCCAGCGCTGTAATCAGGGCCGCAAAAAATTCGTCATCCCGTGCCGAAGGCGGTCGATTAGCGCCAAAAACTGCAACGTCCACTTGCCGATCGGGCCCGGCGCGCATGGCGAGAAAACGAAACGCCACCGGTGCCGGATGGCCGATTGCCGGTGATGCGCCGTGCGCGTATCGATACCCCTGCCCGATGAGCACCGGCGTACCGGGAAAATTATCGGTATAAAGCAGCGGCTGGTGCCAGGAAGACCCTTTAGGGAAAAGCTGCTGGATGAATTTTTCGGCGGCACTGGGCTTGCCCGGGTGCCGCGGCTCCGCACTGGTTTTCTCCGTTATGCGGCAGAAGGTAAGTTCCGCCGCATCCTTGCTGGCGCCGATGCGAAAGCTGGTTTCGGATGCATGAAGGTGCGGGGCGATGGGCACCGCATCGGGGACAGCGCCGGCCGGCAGCAGCTTTTGATACCAGGGGCCGCGCAGCGAGAGTCGGTGCGCCATGGTGGCGCGGGCCGCAAGAAGCGCCAGCATTAACAGCACCAACATCAGCATGGCCAAGGCCTGCGAGCGGAAGGTGGAATTGGAAAGGTCAAAATACCGAGCCATGCCCTGAATCATAAAGCCGAAGAAACAAAAATGCTCTCTCCGCTTTTTAGCATATCGCGCTGGCGGGATGCTCGCCCGGATTGGCGTGCCGGCAGTAATGATTCGCAGTGTCATAGTGTGGCGTGGCCAGCACCTGCGTCGAAGGATCATGCGATCGAAGCGCCTTGCAGCGATCTAAGCGACTGTTGTGCAGCTTCCGGTTTGCTTGAGCGCCAAGACTATTTTTCGGGCCGAAGTGCGAAGATTGGGCTATCCGTTCGCAAGCTGTCCGGATGGCGCTACTACCGTGCAATGGCCATTGGGTGCCGCGCCATTTCCAGATAAATCCAAGAGTGCCTTTATTTCTCTCCAAGCCGACCATTGGCGGGCGCTGGCGCCGGGCTAAAACCCTGCGCCCATCCATTGGCAGTGAGCACATCGGCGGCCAGATCAATCTGACGCGGTGTGAATTGTTGTTTGTGCTCATTCCATGCGTACATGGCGTTGGCGACCTCAGCCGACGATCGCACGGGCATATGTTTTATGATCCAGTGCACGCTGGATAATAATTCCAATCCGAACGGCGACTCAAAACCGCCCACAAGCGCAGCCACCCGCTCAAGTCGGGCACGCGTCTGGGCATGCATTTGCAGAAATTTAGCAGCATTCTCAACTGCGTGCGGTAATAGGCATATCTCCTTGTCGGGTGAATCACCGCCATCGACATAGCCCGAGATTAAATGGCCCTCAATGGCGGCCATTACGTGGCGCAGGTTTTCGGCGTATGGACCATAGGCAGCCTGCGTGTACTTAAGTCGTAGAGGCTCGCCGGCCTCCTGCATGAAATACATCAGTTTGTGCACTTCCAAAAGGGTTACACACGGATCGAGCAGGGCGTCCAGATAACGGCTGACCAGTCCCACCAGCGCGGCCCTTCCCGCCGTCATAGCCGGCGCGCGGCGATTGCGGATCATATTGGCAGGCAGGGGTGCACCGACGGGTTCATAGACGATGATGCGCACGTCAGCGAGCGGTTCCATTGCCGCGCTAATACGCGGTTTGACTTCCGACCAATCCAATCCTCCAAGACCGCTGCCCAAAGCTGGAATTGCAATGGAATGAATCTTGTATTGCTCGATCACCTGGACCAGCGAACTAAGCCCGGATTCAATATCCGCCATCCGGCTCCCGCCGCGCCAGTGCCGCTTCGTGGGAAAATTGATGATCAAATGTGGATTCGTCAGGCGACCGGTGGGGAACACCAGCATCCGCCCCGGAGTTACATCCCTGCGCTTGCAGGCCGCGGCATACGCTTCAAAGTTGTCTGGAAATGCATTTTTGAACTGAAGGGCGATTCCCCGCCCCATCACACCGACGCAATTGACAGTGTTAACAAGGGCTTCCGCGTCTTCACCCAGAATGTCGCCACTTTTGTATTTAATTGCCATCGCATCATCCTCCTCAATAATACCATTCCGGCATGATATGTATCGGCGGGTGAAGGCTCCGCGAATTCAGCACGTCGGCCGCCTGATTATACGTTTCTCGTGAATACACTCCAATGCGTTCAACCAGGTTCCACGGAAAACGCCCCTCCACCAGGAACTCCGCCTGTTTGCCCTCCTTAATCGATGGTGCAACACCATTGCCACTCCAAATGGTGGAGCGAACAGCCTCCCAGTTAATCTCATTAAGCAATGCCAGGTCGGAGTGATCCGCAAAATATTTTGATCCAGCATTTGATGTTGTAAACGCCCAGCGACAACTATTGCAAGAGGCCCATTTCACAGACGCCTTCAGATCAGCCACCAGGTGCACAATCGGCCCCTGCCCCCCAATGTAATCCAAGCCATCAGCATTGCCGCGGTGGATAACGTAAAGCATGACCGAGCGCGGACAAAAATAAAAAGGCACACACTGGCCAACCGACAACCCCGGATGGCTCGGGAGCCGCGTTTCCAGCCGGCGCCGCTTGATTTGCCCCATACCGATCGTCGTACCGGCTTTGGGGGATTGAGCGATCATTTCATCGCACCTTAAAAATCCATCGTCGACAATTGATGCGAGCCGGTCAACGTGAACGATGTGAAATATTTTCGGGCAGTCCGGTACCGCCATCCACCAGCCCCTGCAAAAGCCTTATTTCTGACCCATGTGGCGGGCGTCGCGGTATTTTCCTTCCCACAGCGGGGGTGTGGTCTCCGCGACCGTCCCTGCTTAATCAACTCTTGATGCGTTGATTACTCGTAACACACACAGCCGCGACATATCGGATCCCATTTCACCGGCTCGGGTGGGCATTCACCACCGCAGACGGGAAAGAGTTTCATGCCGGCGTGTCACCTCCATTGCACGAATTATCAGTGGCGAAAAGATTGTTTACAAGGCGTCCACTCCACTGGCGACACGGCGTGGCTTGCAGCACCAGCACGGTGCGAACGCTTGCGCGGTGGAAGCGTCTGGGGAAAGCCATTCCCCTTTTTTGGAGGGCTCGCCATTGAACCTTATGAGGCATCTGGCCGCCCGAGCACGCGGTCGACACTCGATGGACTCACCGCGCCTGGTCCGGGGCCGAGCATCATGAACACCGGCCGGCGATGGCATTCCAGCGGATAAGGTTCTCCAAGTGCATTGGGCCCGCCTTTCTTTAGGAGCCTGTCCGAGTAATGGCCGGGATTGGGATG
>JAJZGD010000229.1 GCA_021804985.1 Planctomycetota bacterium | reverse complement strand
AGCGGAAGCGGGCCCATTGGCGGCGGTGTGCAAAAATAAATCCATACAGGGGCAGTTTCGGTGCAGCTTCGGGCACCAGCTTTTTGAATTGGGCATATTCCGTTTCAAGAACCAGAAGAATCAGTTGCTGCTCGATGGGGTTTCGCACCGTGGTGAATATCTGATAGTGGCGGCTGGTAATCACCACGCCGGGGCCGGCCCGCCATGGCCGCAGATTTAATTTAAGCTGCCCCACTCGATCGATCGCCCGGGCGCTCAGGCCCGCGGGCCAGCGCGATGATGCCATTCGCTCGGCCGCACAGCCGGTGAGAAGCAGCACGGTGGCGAGCAGCAGCGCATATTTCATCCATTCATCCCGGCAAAGACTCGCCGCAGTACCACCACCGGCCGCTGGTTCAGCCGACCACGGCGGTCGCTTCAATTTCAATCAGGGCGGCATCATCGATAAGGCTTGAAACCTCCACCATGACGGTCGCCGGACGGATATCGCCAAAAATCCGGCCGTGTGCCATGGCGGCCTTTTCCCATTCGGAAATATCCGTCATATACATGCGCGTCATGACCACATCGGCGGGAGTGGCGCCCAGCGCTGCCAGCGCCGCGGTAATTATCTCAAGCGAGCGCGCCGTTTGTTCGGCGACATCCGGGGCAAATGTTTTGTCCTCGCGTATGCCCACACACCCACTGACAAAAATCATATTCCCTTTTTTGACGGCCCGGCTGTAGCCGATCTTCGGTTCCCAGGTGCTGCCGGAACTGACGGTGGTTTTTCCCGCACGCTCGGCCAGTGTGAATGCTGAATTTGTATTCGATGCCATAAAGACCCCTTCCGTTTAAGCACGGGACGGCGGCTGAGAATATTGCCACCGAAGCCGCCCAAAGAAAGTTTATCATAACGGAAGCAGGCGTGGCGCGAGTGGCACCTGCGGCCATGACGAATCCCCGCGGGTGATGCCGCCGCAGCGGAGGCGCCAAAGCGGGGCCGCCAAGCTGTGTGGCCAACAGGTGGAAGCAGCCGGTGCGGCCGCCGACGCTATTCACCCGACGCTGTTGGGGATTTGCAGGTGCCGCTTGGAAATTTTGCCGGTGGGTGTGCGGGGAATTTCATCCACGTAATAAAATTCGCGGGGGGCTTTGTACGCCGCCAGAGATTGGCATACAAATGTGCGAATATCATGGGGCGACGGTTTAATATTTACGTCCGGCGACCACTGAATAAACGCCACCGGTACCTCGCCGCGCTGCGCATCTTTCACACCGATAACCGCCGCGAGCAGCACACCCGGAAACTTTCGCAAAACATCTTCAATCTGCGCCGGTACGATTTTCTCGCCGCCCATAATAATCAGATCTTTCTTTCGGCCGGTGATATGCAGAAACCCGTCGCTATCCTGCCGGGCAACATCACCGGTTTTCAGCCAGCCGTCGGCGGTAAGCACTTCGGCGGTCTCGTCCGGACGGTTGAAATAGCCTTTCATGACATTGGGGCCGCGAATCCAAAGTTCTCCGTCGACATCCGGTGGCACATCCCCGCCGTCGTCGTCGACGAACCGCAGTTCGACGTTTTCCAGCGGCTTGCCAACACTCCCATGCCGACAGGCCCACGGCACATTGAACGAAACCATGGGCGAAGTTTCCGTCAGGCCAAAACCTTCGAGCAGCGGGATACCGAATCGCTGCTGAAATTCATCAATGAGCGATACCGGCAGCGGCTCGCCCCCACTGATCGCGTATTGCACGCTCGCCAGCGCCTCGCGAGTGGCCAAACGGGAATTGGCCAGAATCGCATACATGGTGGGCACCGCGACGAGAACCTGTATGTGATGCTTTTGTATTGCCGTGATCACGGCTGCCGGGTTAAAGCGTGCCACGTATACAACCTTGCAGCCAAGGCTCAAAGGAATCAGGCTGGTTGCCATCAGCCCGAGCGCATGGAACATGGGTAGTACGCCGAGAAACGTCATTTGCTGGTTGAAGCGGGCATGGGCGATCGCGGTATGGGCATTGGAATCCAAGTTGGCATTTGTCAGCATGACGCCCTTGGGGCTCGCGCTGGTGCCACTGGTGTATAGGATCGTGGCGGTGTCATTCGGGCTGCGCGACGGCGTTGAACGCGGCCAAGGGATGCGGCGGAAGGATAGCTCATCCATCAAAACAACCTCGAAGCCCGCCTTTTCAAGCGCTGTGTTGTGATCTTTAAAATGCGTGATGCTCAAGACCGTTTCCAATTGGGCGTCACGGCAGATGTCAATGAGTTCATTAGGCCGCAGAAGAAAATTAAGCATGACGGGAACGCGGTTGGATCGGCGTGCGGCCAAAAATGCGATAGCGCATCCGGCAGATTGTGGGATCATCAAGCCGATGCGCTGCGTGTTGCCGCGGCATCGATTCATGTGGCCAACCATGATGCTGCTTGCGGCCCGCAATTGGCCGAATGTTATCGAGCCGCGGTCATCAACGATGGCGGTTTGCGAGGCGTGTTGTCTGGTTTGCTGCAGGATGGTTTCAAGAATCACGATGACCGCTCCGCATAGGTGCCGGTGGTGCGCCGCACGCCACCGGCCAAACGAAATTTAACCGGTTAGCTGCCGGCCGACAATTGCACCGTGGGCGACATTTGATTCACCTCATGCGCGGCCGCAAAACAAGCCCAGCCCAGCGGTTTATCCGCTCGGAATGAATGCAGAGAGTATTTCTCAGGAATCATGCGGCGGCATGATGCAATTATTTTAATATCTCACGCAGAGAAGGGGAGACGGCGGCCGAGAGAGTAGAAAGTAGAAAGTAGAGCGATCTTTGCCAAGGGCAAAAATATGGAATCATGCTCCGGCATGATGTAATTATTTAATATCTCACGCAGAGAAGGGGAGACGCAGAGACGACGCGGGGCGCGCCCAACGGCGTTCGCATCATTTAGCCGGCGGCCCCGGCGGAAAACCGCGGCCGCCGCGGGTCGTGTTGTTTGCCGGCGGCGGAGTGTGGAAACGGTTCCTCGTGTGCGGCGCGGCTGCACGCTGCGCTCATTGTGCCCAATCAAACCCCCCAAGGTGACACAGGCATTCCTGCCTGTGCCCCACCGTGCCACAAACACAGACAAGAATGTCTGTGCCACATTGGCATCATCATGCGCGCGGATGGGACTCCAAAGCCCGCTAACCGCGGCGCATTCCTCGCGCCCTAAGCCGGCCAGCCTGCTGGCCGCGCCCCGTCGGCGGCGTGCTGCCCGCGGGCAGCCTCTGCGCCTTTGTGTGAGACATCGGTCGTTCCGGGTGAGCGGGAGAGCGATTTTTGCCAAAGGCAAAAATATGGAATCATGCCTCCGGCATGATGTAATTATTTAATATCTCACGCAGAGAAGGGGAGACGCAGAGAACGACGACGACGGGGCGCCGCCCCGCGAGCTCGCGTCATTTAGCCGGCGGCCCGATGCGATGCCGCGATTTTCGGCTGGCGACCTACCGCGAACGGCCAGGCGCGGGGGCGCATTAATGGCACGACCGCGATGCCCCGCCCCAGGTACAATGGTTCTCGCTACGCTCGGGCGGATACCCGCCGCCGCGTCCTGCAGCTTGGGGACGGCGCTTGGGCAAAGCCCCACGGTGAAGCGATGCGGGGCGAAAATGCATAGCCTGATATTGAAATACGTTAACGAACCGCTGGCGGCCGTTGTAGGTCTGCTTTGCCTTATGTGCCTCAGCGGCTGCCAGGGGCCGCCAATGAATCGCGCAGCAGCTCTGCGCGGTGGCGACGCACAATTTGCCCGTCCAGGTGGTAGATCAGTTTGGCAACCCACTGGGCGCGGAATACAGCGGCCATGGGGTCAGCGAGAACCTCAATGGTTCGTCGGCTCCGATCAATCAGTCGTTAAACGGTTCCGGAACGTATAGTGATCCGGTGGGGGATTATTTCCAGGGCCCGATTGTGCACCTTGGCAATCCCGACAATATTGCCTACCCCCAGTTGCCCGCGACGGTTCCGGCGTCGACGGAAAATACCCCCGTGATGGTCGCGGGCTATACGCTCAATCCATCGGTCGCGAACC
>JAJZGD010000051.1:4135-17227 GCA_021804985.1 Planctomycetota bacterium | reverse complement strand
TCCGATCTCTGGTGGTGGTGGTCGGGCCGATGGCCACTCCCGCACAAACCGGTGGCGGGGGTAGTTCCTATGTGATTCCCATCAGCGGGCCGGTGAGTATGCTCGACGCGATTCGAACGGCCGTGGGCCGGTCGGCCCGCGTGGTAGACATTCCATATCTGGACCACCGTGCAAGCGCGTGGCAGACCAAAGTGCTGTATCGCAGCCCCACCGAAAACGGTTGCAGCTACCAACTCTCCGCTATCAATGGCCACGGAGGTACCATAAAGGGCAGCATGAACGGTGTGTCGTTGCATTGGCCCGCCGGCGGCCCCGCAGCGCTAAAATCGCCCGGCGGCTTCAGTGGCACATTTAAGACGGACATCCGCCCACGCGTCACCGGTAATTACATGCTGAAATTCTTTTGCACCACTCAGGCCAACCTTTATATCAATAAATACAACACCGTTGAACAATGGCGGCCGCGGCCGGTGGAACCATTTCTGAACAGCTATCACCTGATTGCCGGGCGGGTTTACCACATCAAAATTGTGGTTCTTGCGCAGCCGGTGGCACCCGCGAAGACGATTTCGGCAGGCGTGATGAAGCTCGGCGTGCTCCGGATTAAGCGTCCGCTGCTTACGCCGGCCGAGAAGAAGCTCATCGCCAAGGCAACTTTTGTCGTGGCAGCCATGGGTTTTGGCCCGCGTATTGAACATGAAGATCTGGATCGGAGTTTTAATCTGCCGAGCGATCAGGGGGCATATCTGCGTGCGGTGGGCAAGCTCAATGCGCATACCGTTGTTGTAGTTGATGCGGGCGGCCCCATTGGGGTCAAACCGTGGCTAAGCCATGTCGATGCGTTAATTGATGCGTGGTACCCCGGTGAGAACGGGAACACCGCCATTGCAGATATCATTTTTGGCCGGCTGAATCCCTGTGGACACCTGCCCGTCACCTTCAGCAAAAGCGTGAAACAGGAGCCCGCCTGGGGGCATTTCCCCGGGCACGATATTCTGGGCAAACACCCGACCGTGCATTTTTCCGAGGGCATTTTTGTCGGCTATCGATGGTTCAATAAATACCACATCAAGCCGCAGTATTGCTTTGGCTTTGGGCTGTCTTACACCACTTTTGCCGTCAAGAGTCTGGGAACAAAAGTGATCGGGCACGGCATGAACCGGCAGGCCCTGGTGCTGGTGGAAGTGAGTAACACCGGGCATCGAGCCGGCGCCGATGTTGTGCAGTTGTATGTGAAGCCACCGGAGGGCAAACTGGTACGGTGTGTGCAAAAGCTTGCGGGCTTTTCGCGCGTCAATCTTCGGCCGGGGCAAAGCAAAATCGTGACGATGCCGCTGCGCTGGCGTGCCTTTGCCTGCTTTGACACCCGGCTGGATCGGTGGACGGTTCCGGCTGGCGTGTATCATCTGGTGGTGGGTGATTCGAGTGAGCATACGCTGAGCGCTGGCAGTGTGACGTGGAAATGAGCGGCGGCGTTGTGGTGCGCGTAAGCACAAATATCGGGGCCATGATGGCAACCGTGACGGGCGTGGCAACGGTGGCGGCCATGCGGACACGCAGCCATGCAGCCCAATAAATCAATGCGAAAGCTGCAAAAGCGGTTGCGGTAATAGCACATCAACGCGCAGAGCAGGAAACGCTTGGCGCAGCGCCACTCCGAGCACCGAGAGAACCGGCGCTTCGGAATTGCCGTGCCCCAATAACATGACCGCAATACCGGCGGCGTGATAGGCGAGCAGATCATGATGCTTGAGTTCGCCGGTGATCAGCAGGTCAAACGGATGGGTTGAGTGCGCTTGGAGCGTGTGGGTTCCCGCGCTGCCGGCAACAATGGCGCATCGCCGAATTTTTGTCTTTGGCAATCCTGAAAGCAGAAACCACTGATTGGGAAGTAATTGTTTTATGCGGGCCGCGAAGTCGGCCAGCGTTTCAACCCTCTCGGGAACGGCGATCCGGCCGAGGCCGGGGTGCACGGCGGCATTGGCCAATTCGAGCAGATCATACGCGGGCTCTTCATAAGGATGGCTTTGGCGCAGGGCTTCAACGACGGCGGCGGACCGCGTTTTGGGCAGTACCGTTTCGAAGCGAATTTCCGGCACGGTTTCAAGCATTTCCTTCCGCCCAACCGCCGGATTGCTTTCGGCATCGCCGCGAAACGTGCCTGTGCCCGGTGTGCGAAAGCTGCAGCAGGTGTAGCGACTGTTTTGACCGATATGCCCGGCGCCCGCGGCAAAAACGGCCGCTGCCACGCGATCCAATGCCTCGGCCGGGACGAATGTGACAAGTTTGATTTGCGGCTCTTTCGCGGCTTGATGGGTAAGTGAACCGGTTACGCGAAGCTTGAGAGCGCTGGCCAAGGCATCGTTGGTTCCACCGGCGGCCACATCAAGGGCGGTATGCGGCGAGTAAATCGCAGTACCGAGGGCAAAGAGCCGCATGGCGAGATCGGCCGGTGCACGCCCGCGCGGGCAAAGCTTTTCGACGGGCTTGAAGAGCGGCGGATGATAGCAGACAAGCAGATCCGTTCTCTTTTTTTGGCACCGCGTGTAAATATCATGCGTCAGATCCAAGGCGATGGCGATGGTTTTTATTTTGGCCCGCGGGTTCGGTGCGCAAAGCAGCCCAACTTTATCCCACGGCTCGGCGGCGGCGATTGGGGCGATGCTTTCAAGCCGCGCGACAACATCACTGAGCTGCGGCACGGCGGCGGAGCGTAAAGCCGGGCGCGGGAGGCGCCGCGGCAGCGGTCGCTGCATCTGGTGCTGCGCGGGATTACGCTTTTTCATCCGGCGCCTCCGCGATGGAATTAAACCGGCTGCGTAGCGCGCTGGATATTTCGCCCGGCGTTCCGCTGCCGATGACGTGCTGCTCAACATGGCAGACGGGCATCACACCCATAATAATGTTGGTCAGAAAAACTTCGCGGGCATCGAGAACATCCCGGATATTCAGCGGCGTTTCAACCACGGTAAGCGCCAGCGATTGGGCGAGATCAAGAATAATGCCGCGGGCAATGCCAGGCAAAATCAGACGAAACTGAGGGAATTTATCCCACCTGAGGGGCGGGGTTCGGATGGTGCCATCGGTCGATACAAGAAACACGTTGCTGATGGCCCCTTCGGCGAGTTGCTTATCCACCTCGGTAAACCAGAGGGATTCACCGGCACGGGCGGCGCGCGCCTTTTGAAGTGACGTTATCCGATCCAGATAGCTGATGGTTTTATGCCCGCAAGTAACGGAACGGGGATTTTGAAACAATTCGGAAATCACCACCTGCATGCCGGTTTGATAAAGTTGCTCCGGATAGGCCTTCCACTCTCCCGCCGTAATCAGCACGGTTGGCAACGGCTCTGCCGGCAGGTCGGTTGAGCCGGCGCCCGTTGATAGGGTCAGCCGCAGGCGGGCATCGGTCAGTTGTCGGGCATCGAGCAGCTCGGCAATGGCCTCGGCCATAAGGTTTTCATCGAGGTGCAGATTCAGGCCTATCTCGCGGGCGCTCGTATTGATTCGGCGTATGTGGGCCGGCAGTTGAAACGGGCGACCATGGTGAGCACGCATGGTTTCGAAAAGACCCGCGCCGTGTAAAAAACCGGCATCATTGATGGCGATGGAGGCGAATTCGGCATCGATGATCGAACCGTTCAAATAAACCACATCCGTCATACCGGTGAACATCCCTAAAAAACAAAGTGCAGCGATTGAAAACTAGTTTACCCGCGGTTGAAGCCGGGTGGCGAGCCGGCAAAATTCAGACGGTGCGAGTTCGCCCGGGCGTTTATCCGGCGGCACATCGGCCGCGACCAAATCCGCCATGAGAATCTCCGGTGGAATATTAAAGCTATGGCGAAGGGCATTGAGCACACGCTGACGCCGGTGTGAGAACAGGCGAGCCACGAGCAATTCGAGAAACGCAAAATCGGTGATTTGCGCGGCCAAGGCCGGATCAGGGATGATTTCGACCAAGGCCGAATCTACCTTTGGCGCCGGCCAAAAATGGCCCGGGCCCAGCGGGCGAATGATTTTGACTGCGGCGATGGATGCAATCATCACCGTCAGACCGCCGTAGGCGGCGGTGTTGATCCGGGCGGCCATGCGATGGGCAACTTCAAGCTGCACGGTAAATGCCATGCGTGGAATGTCAAAGCCGTCGGGCAAACTGTGTATTTGCCGCCAGAAATGGGACAACAAAATCACGATCAGCGGACTTGCGATGTTATACGGAAGATTGGCCAGCAATTTGACCGGCCGATCTTGCCGGAGCGCCGTGATCTGTGAAAGCAGGGCTGGCGAAAGCCGATGTTTGGTTTCCAACGCATCTTCGCAAAGCCAGGTGATATTTGTCATATCGGATAATTGCGCCTGAGCGGCGGGAAGAAGCAGTCGGTCAATATCCACGGCCAGGACGGAGCGGGCCACCGCCGCAATGAGGCGAGTCAGGTTTCCTGGTCCGGATCCAATTTCGAGAACAAAATCTTCCGAGGTAAGTTGGCCCGCCTCGATGACTGCACGAAGTGATGCCGGCTCAACCATGAAGTTCTGGCCGAACCGATGGCGCGGCTGCGATCCGGCGCGATCAAGCACGGCATGGATATATTTTTGTATTTCGCCTCGGCTCATGGCGCTATTTGATCCAGGGTAAGCTTGATGCGCGCGGGCTTTTCTACACCGGCCGCCGTGCCGTAGGCGCCACGAATAGAAATGCGGGCGAGTTCAAGGGTGCGCCCGCCGGCCTGAAGGGTGAGGGGGAACGGTTTGCCGCGCATGGCATTTTGAATGTATTTGAGAATGCGCGGGGTTTGAGCACGGGCATAGCGACTGCCGGCATAGCGGGCCAGCGTGCTGCGAATCAGGGGGCCGAATTGTGTCAATCGTTGATGCAAGGCGCCGAGCACGTTGGAACGCGGTATCGGAATCAAGCCGATGTGAACGGAGTCAAGCTGAATTCGGGCATCGGGCGGTGAGTTTTTTTTGCTTGCGGCGCCCCGGCTGGTATGGATCCGGACGCAGACGCTGGCGACCGAATGGAATGGCAGCCGATAATCGCGAATGGCAAGGGTAATTCGACCACGGCTCAACATGATAAATGGGCCGGCAAGCCCGGACTTCGGCGCGGGCGCTGAGGAAGTTGGGTAACGCACCGCGAGAAGCGAGTTGATCTGGTCTTGCGTGATAGACCAGACGACCTGATGGCGGCCCGGGTTACCAACCTCGTTACGCAGACGCATCAGCTCGCGTTCGGCGCTGTCGGCCAAATTAAATACCCGCTTTGAATTGGATGGCAGCGGGTTGTACCATCCGGGCGTCCAGGCAACCAGCGCGGCGCAAATCGCGATGAGCAGCAGAGAGACCACAATAGCGATGACCAGCCAGCCCAATGGCGTTTTGAGAAATTTATAGCAGCGATGCTGAATTTCACCGATGGATTTTGGTGCCGAGGGTAACGCCACGAAAGCTCCGTGAGGGATAGGTTTTGTCATGCAGCGGAGACCATCTCCGCGGCGGGCGCATCAGCTGGCGCCCACCGGCAGGGTGATAATATCACCCGGCTTAAGCCCCAGTTTAGCACAGGTGCCCGCATTGAGTTCAATGGCGGCGTTCACCGGTACCCCGCTGGAATAAATCCGGGTGTCATTCATCGGCGCCATGGTGTAAATGCGGACGACCTTGTTCGATGCTAAAAAAATCACATCCAGCGGCAGGGGGGTATTTTTCATCCAGAATGCTTTTTTGGCCGAGGGTTGAAACGTAAAGAGCATGCCGCGATCGGCTGGCAAAAAAGAAACGTGCATCAGGCCGGCCTCCTGCTGTGCCTTCGAGGATGCAAGCCACAGTTTAAACGGTTTGGAGGCAATCAACGTTTGGATGACCGGCAGCGTGCGGAGGTTGTTTTGACTCAGCACGTGCCTGGCAGAAGGATGGGCGCCGACGGTCGCGGTGGAGCTGCCTGCTGTTGCCGGTGCGCCGCCCTTTTGGAGCTTATTCCGGCCGACGCCAATCAGATAGAGAACGATGAGAACGGTTATCAGCAGCCCAACGAGATTGCGAGGTTTCAGAAGCCAAGAGGCGTTTTCGCTCATTGAAGTCTCCCGGATGCCATAATCGGCGATGAAAGAAAACAGATTATGCGGGCTTCGTTATTGTAAATCAAAGCCGCGGGTCGTGGCTTGTGTTCTTGGCGCCCCGATGGGGTTGGCCCGCGTGCCCGACGCGGCCGGAATATGCCAGATGTGGAGCAGTCGGAATCGGAATATAATCAAGGGCATGGTTAAGAAAGCCAAAAACTCCGACGGCAGTAAGCATGATGCCGATAAGCTATCACCCCGAATCGATAACCGGCGGGCCCGTTTCGATTATGAAGTTATTGATACGGTGGAGGCGGGGATGTCGCTGCTGGGGAGCGAAGTAAAGTCGCTTCGCCATGGACGGGCGCAGCTTGCAGGCTCGTTTGCGCTGATACGGGGGCGGCAGGTAGTGCTTGTGGGGTGCCATATTGAAGAATACGAGCAGGCCAATCGCATGAATCATGATCCGACGCGCTGGCGAAATTTGCTTTTGCATCGACGGGAAATTCGGCGGCTCTCGCAGCAGATCGCCAAGCAGCCGGGCCTTACACTGGTTCCACTGGAAATTTACTTTAAGCACGGCTTTGCCAAGGTAAAACTCGCCGTGGCAAGAGGCAAAACACAGTTTGACAAACGACAGGATATCAAAGATCGCGATGCGCGGCGGCAGATGGATCGGGCAACACGGCGGGAATAATTGCGGGTGCGGCCTGGCACTTCAAACAATCTGGGGGACCGGCTTTACACCGTGATCATCCTGCGGGGCATCCGGCGGCGATGGCGGCAGCACGGGAGGTTCACCCGGAGCCGAGGCCAACGGGGGCGAGTTAATTACGCTCAGGGCCTGCGGTGAAGAGGGCGTCTCCATGGCGCGCCCCGATTTGGGGCTCCATGAGACCATCCCAATTTTAAATGCCACCACGACCAGCCACGCGAAGAGCACCATGTACATGGCAAGTGCCATGGTGGTGGGAATAATCACGATGACGAAAGCGAAGCTGACGAACACAATGGCAATCAGATAGCTAAGGAGTGCCGCCTTTTTTACCGTTAGTCCACGGCGAAGGAGGAAGTGATGAAAGTGCCCGGCGTCGGGCGAAAAAATCGGGCGTCCATTGAGTTTTCTTCGCACAATCGCGAGCAGGGTATCAAGGAGCGGCAATCCGAAAATAACCACCGATGCGAGAAACCAGCGGAAAATGCCATCGTTGCCGAATAGCAGAATCATGGCGCCGCAAACGAAGCCGAGAAACATGCTGCCGGTATCGCCCATGAAAATACTGGCGGGATTGAAATTAAAGGGCAGAAAGCCGAGGACGGACCCCAAGAGTGCCAAACTAATGGTGATGCGTGCGGGGTTCAGCGAGGTAATGCTGGCGGTAGCCAAGCCATGGGCGGCGAGATAAACGGAAAGCAACAGGTAACCGACGGACATAATACTGGTAACACCGCTGCAAAGGCCGTCCATACCATCGAGCAGGTTCAGTGCATTGCAGGTTCCCATAATGATGACGACGGTGGCGACCGCGCTGAACATGCTCGCGATCGTCATATAGGTCTGCGGGGCAATCGTTTGGAGCGGTGCGATTAAATGGTGGCGCTCAAGGGGGAAAACGATCATATTTGCCAAATCGATTCGCGGGCCGAAAAAGCCGAGGCGATTGACGCTGAGAAAATACAGGATGACAGCGCCGAGGAATTGGCCGAGAAGTTTCAGGCGGGGGGCGAGCCCATAAACATCGTCAAAAAGGCCGAAGAGCATGACCGTGCCGGCACCAAATATCACGCCCGGGGGCACCTGTGCGACCGTCAGCAGCGACGGATCCGTACTCGGGGGGCGAATGATGGCGGAAACCAGAATTCCCGCGAGCCAGCCCAAAAAAGTGGCAACGCCACCCAAATAGGCAACGGGGCGGGCGTGGATTTTGCGATAACCGTCGGGCTCATCGACGACGCCGTAGCGCAAGGCGAGGTACCGCATGAGGGGTGTGAGCAAAAGGGTGACGACAAAGGAGACAAAGAATACCGGCATGTACGGTTCAATGATGCTTACAAAAGATGTGTCCGCAAGCAGCAACGTCATGCCAGCCTTCCAAACTTCACGAGATTATGGAATGAACTCCCCGGGGTCTGGCCTCTTGCTCTCTCGGGGGTAACCACACGAGTAAATATAACTTTTAAAGGGGCAGCTTTCAAATGGAATTTTGGCAATATATAAATCATCATTCCAGCGGTTATATCGGACACATAAGCTTTGTCGATGAGCTGGATGTGGCGAACGGTCTTTACTGAACGAAAATAACCCTGCGGCGCCATAATATTCGACATCGCGAATTTGCAGGTGTTGGTGCCGATGGCGTTAATTGTTCGGGCAGCGGATAATCCACAACTGTGGTTTTGCCAAAATAAGGCATAATTTGGCGCTGATTTCCGCAACCGAGGTCGGTTTTAAGCGTTAGAACCATTAGAGTTTCGGATGGCATCATGCTTGAGCCGACGGCGGCTACGACACAATTTGAGTCCGCGGTCACCGCCAACATGAGCCGTCTGATCGGCTTGGCTCGTTCCATGCTTGGCAATCAGGCGCGGGACGCCAAACAGGCTGAAGACCTCGTGCAAGATGCCCTTTTGAAACTCTTTCGCCACCGTGATCGGTACGATTGGTCGGATGGCGGATGGTCGCTAATGGCCAAGTCGGTGGCACGCAATGTGATCAGTTGCCGCCGGCGAAAACTGGGGAAATCGCTCGATGCGGATCCGGCGACCTTGGAAAGCATGGGTGAAAACAATGACCCGGCTACGGTACCGATGACGCGCGAAGTCATTGAGCTGGTTCGCAAGCATATGGCGGCGCTGCCGCACAATTGGCGCGAGGCGATGGTTCTGCGTGAGCAGCAGGAACTCGGTTATCGGGAGATTGCTGACGTTATGGGTGCAACCGAATCGCAGGTAAAGACCTGGCTGCACCGTGGCAGGCTTCGGCTCGGAGAACTGCTTCGCGAACATATGCAGGAGATGTAAAAGGCGAAGCGGGTGGTATGGTTACCGGGCATAAACGAACTGCCCGGACGTGCGTTGAACTTAATGAAAGCCGGAAATGAAATCCGAGCGTGATATTTCGGAATGAAATCAGGTGATTTATGAAAATGCCAACTTCGGAAATGATTGAAGCCTATCTCGATGGCGACCTGCCGGCGGAGCAGAAGTCTGAATTGGAGCAGCTTTTGGCTGCGGACCCGGCGGCGCAAGCCCGGCTTGAGCACACGCGAACGCAGCGGCAACTGCGGCAATTGGCCTGGCGCTTGGAACTGCCAACAGATGAAGATGCAAAGTCGGCGGCCGCAGCGTGCCTCGCCGAAATGCATACATCGGCGGCCGACGGACAGATTAGACTGATCCGGTTCCTGCGTATATCCGCAGCCGCTGCGGTGTTGGTGCTCACGGCGGCGGGCGGCTTTATGGTCGGGCGAGCACGACCGCTGGCGCCGGTGCAAACGGTCCGACCGATCGTCGGCTATACTGTGAAAATCACGATGAATGATGGGAGTCGGGTGGCACAAACGTTTACAACGTTCAAGAAGGCGGAAGACTTTGTCAACGCCTACCGCCTTGAGCAAAAGGCCACGCCAGCGATCGCCACGCCAAGGGTACAAGTGGCCAGCGAAGGTATTTTCTGATCCGTCAACGGGGACAGTTTTTGCAATGAAGCATTCGGCTTGGGTGATGGGAATAGCGGCGGTGGGTGCGGCCTTGGCGCTGGCGCCGAAATTTGCCATGGCCAATGGGCACCGGCCGCTGGATCATGGTATGCGAACGCATACTGAATCCCCCCGCCGCGTTTTGCCCCCGCGTATGCCCGCCGCCGAGTTGCTCGCTCACGAAACCAGCGAGATGTATTCGTATGTTTCAAAATCGCTGGTGGAAGTGCATATCAGTCGGGACCCCACAGAAATGCTGCCGCCGCGCTTGCGTTCGCGGTTTCTTGCATGGGAAAAGCATTGGGTGCTCGCCCATCACTTTCGGCCGATGCGGGCCAATCATTACGGGCATCGCGGGCCAACCATCACCATCGTACCGGATGTTTCGCAGCCGCCGACGGGCGAAAATGGCCAGTCACGCAGCAGCCGCAGCAGCGCGGATGCGGAAAAATGGCTCAAAAATCTGCGGCGGCGGCCGATCGCGGAACTGTTTCTTCTGCAGCGCTTCCTGATCAAACTCCATGCCTTCGGCAAGCCGCCGCTGATGCCGATCCTTCAGGCGGTGCATTTGCGGATTATGGCATTTCACAGTGGGCTTAAAAACCGCGTCTACGGGATGGTCACGGGCCGCCATGGGCACGTGCTTGTGCTGTCGCTGCTCGGTGTGTGGGCGCGCGGCGCGAAGGTTGCGGTGACAGCTCCCGGCGGGCGGACGTATCAGGCAACCGTATTGGGCACCGATTTCATGCGGGCGATGACGGAGCTTGAGTTGCCGCGAGGGGCTGATGTACCGGGTATTAAATTGAGCCGACGTTTGCCGCGGCAAGCCGCGTTGACCCTGGCATTTGATGGCGGCGCCCCGGGAATTCATTGGGAACATTTGTGCAGCGAGACATCGCGGACACCATGGCGTAGATCTGCCAATCGCTCAGCACGGCAGCGGATTCATCGCTTTTTTCAGATCGTAAGCGTTCCCCGCTTTTATATCGATCTGCGGGGCCGGCTTACCGCAATTTCAACCCTGCGAGCCTCGCTGGTGGCGGGCGGCAAATACAGCCTGCTGCGAACTTTTATTCAATCCGGATTCTCTTCAGGGCCACGCTTTGGTATCAAGTACCGGTTAGTATCACCGAAGTCGGCATTGCGGCACACCTTTCCGGAACTCCGTGGACGCCCCGCGGCGCTCGTGCAGGCTGTTTTTCCAAATTCGCCGGCGGCGCGGGCAGGCATACGCCGGGGCGATTTTATTCTTTCAATCGATGGGCTTCCGATTACCCAACTTCATAAAATCATCCAATCCGCGCGTCGCAGACCGTACGATATTCCGGTTGAACTGCTGCGGCAAAATGAACTTCTGAAATGCACCATCAATCTGCTTCCACCCCATGCCGGCCAAAGGCACGCCGGGCAGCCAAGCTGAACCGACTCAATGGCCGGCATGCAAACTTTCTCCAAAGCGGCCGCCACCGCCCCGTAACGTCGCTCGCTGCCCCGATGCGATGGGTCGGGACCTGCACGCTTCCAATCGCAGCGTTGCACGGCACAAAAGTGGGATATTACTCTGGCCACGCGAATTGGGGTTTGGCTTTGCGAACCCATATGCTACATTTCCGGCGCGGGCGCTATAATATCCCGTTTGGGCTTGCGCCTGGGGTTGTGTGCTGCGCCGCTGAAATGGAAGACTGGATATGTCACAGGAAAATACCGGAAGTTTCATTGACCTTATTGAGGCGCACCGCGGATCGCAATACGCGCTTCATCAGGAGTACATCAATCCGGCGTTTGTGCGCATGCTCAAGGCGATCGGCTTTGATAAGAATTACACGCGTGGAGAAGGCGCCTACCTATGGGACGCGCAGGGGAACCAATATCTCGACCTGCTCACCGGATGGGGCGTTTTCATGCTGGGCCGCAACCACCCGCGGCTGCGAACGGTTCTCAAGGAAATGCTCGACGCGCAAAGCCCCAATCTGGTTCGCATGGATTGCAGCATCCTGAGCGGGCTCGTGGCCAAGGCGCTTGTTGAGCATATGCCGGAGGGGCTCTGGCGGGTGTTTTTCACCAACAGCGGAACGGAGTCGGTTGAAGGCGCCATCAAATTTGCCCGCTGCTGCACCGCCCGGCAAAAGATTGTCTATTGCCACAACGGTTTTCACGGCCTGACCACCGGGTCGCTGTCGGTCAATGGGGCAGAATTTTTTCGCGAGCGGTTTGGGGAGCTTTCTCCCGGCACCATCGAAATTCCTTTTAATGATTTGCCGGCACTGGAACGGGCACTGGCCGCCAAAGATGTCGCCGCGTTCATTCTTGAACCGATCCAGGGCAAGACCTGCGAAGTGGTGGCCGACGGATATCTGCTCGAGGCCCAGCGCCTGTGTCGTAACGCCGGCAGTCTGCTGATCGTGGATGAAGTGCAAACAGGCATGGGACGCACCGGCAAATGGTTTGGTTTTCAGCATTGGGACGGGGTGGAACCGGACATGGTTTGCGTCGCTAAGGGGCTCTCCGGCGGGTTTGTTCCGGTGGGGGCGATTATCTGCAAATCGCGCATCATGGAGACCGTGTTTAATTCGATGGAACGCTGCGTGGTGCACTCCAATACCTTCGGACAAAACGATCTGGCCATGGCCGCCGCGATGGCGAGCATTCAGGTGATTGAAGATGAACACCTGGTGGAGAACGCCGCCGAACTTGGCGCCTATGCCATCGACCGCCTGACACAAATCGGCAAAAGCTGCCCCTTTGTGACCGCGGTTCGCGGTAAGGGGTTGATGTTTGGAATTGATTTCGGCCGTCCAAGCGGTACGCTTAAGCTGCGCCTGGCGTGGGACGCCTTGCACAAACTGAATTTCGGCGTATTCGGGCAAATGATTGTGGTACCGCTGCTGCAGAAGCACCGCATACTGACGCAAGTGGCGGGCTATCATACGGAAGTTATTAAATTTCTGCCGCCGCTGGTGGTAACGCGTGCGGATGTGGATTGGTTCCTGGCCGCGATGGAAGATACGCTGGCCGACACCCAGCGGATACCCGGCGCCGCATGGGATACCGTGATGGGCCTGGCAAAAAATGTCGTGCGTGTGGGGTGATGCGGGAGGGACGTGCGTCTAAATTGGGCCGAGCTCCATTGGAAAACCCATGCATCTGATCCAGCGGAAAATGCTCGCCTTCGTTCTCATGGTAATCCGGCATCCCCGCTGGGTGCTGGGATTGGGAATGGCGGCGGCGGCAATAAGCATCATTCTCGCCGTGCTGTTCCTGCGAATTTCAACCGATCAAAATAAACTCTTTTCGCCGCAGGTTCCTTTTTTCCACCGCTACCTGCAGTACAT
>JAJZGD010000051.1:0-4125 GCA_021804985.1 Planctomycetota bacterium | reverse complement strand
TATGTTGTCATTCAGCCGCGGCATCCGGATCATCCGCCACCACCAGCCCGCTGGATCGCCGCCGCTCGCGCGATCAGTGCACGGCTGACCAAACTCACGGCGTATGTACGATCGGTCGATTCGCATATCCCCGTGCGGCAACTCGGCCGGCGAGCCATCTGCTTCGCACCGGCGGCCACGGTGAAGCAGGCCGAGGCGGCGCAGCCGCTGGTGGGGCGCCTCGCCGAATTATTTTCGGGATCGTCGGATGTCAAAACGGTCCTCTTCGGCAAAAACCGCATCCTGACACTGCTGCAACACTTTCCGGCCGGTTCCGCGGCATCTCGTGGGTTTTTAGAGCGGTTGGCCAATTCGCTGGACATCGCAGCGAGCGTTCCACGCGGTGATCCGAAGGTCGCAGCCGCCATACAAAGCATATTTTCCATGAAGACCGGCGGTTCACCGCGCGACCAGGGTTATTATTATTTCCACACACCCAATAACGTCAGCCGCCATCTGCTGGTGATTAATGTTTTTCCGCGTTTTACCTACGATTCATTGGCGGCGGTATCGCGGCCATTGGATAAAATTCGAGCCGCCGTGATAGCGGCCGGAAAACCTTTTACATCTCAGTTCACTTTCGGACTCACGGGGCGCCCGGTGCTGGCCGCCGACGAAATGCGCATCACCACGCATGATACGAACATTGCCGAAGCCCTGGCGATGGTGGTCGTGCTCGCAGGCCTGATGGTGATGCTGCGTTCAATCTGGCTGGCGCTGGCGGCAGGCTTATCGCTGGCGATCGCGATAGCATGGACGTTTGGATATGCCACCATTTTTGTGGGCCAGCTGAATCTGCTGTCGACGGTTTTTGTGATCGCGTTGATCGGCATCGGCATGGATTACATCATTCAAATTCTGGTCCGCTATCGGCGTGAGGTGCGCCGCTATCCCCGCCCCGCCGCCGTATGGATGCGGGTATTTCGCTACACCGGGCCGGCGGTTGCCACGGCCTGCTGCGGGGCCTCGGCCGCTTTTTTGGTGGCGGTGTTTACACACTTTACCGGCGATGCGGAATTGGGGATCATCGCCGGCGGCGGGCTGCTGTTTTCACTCGCGGCGGGTTTTACGATTTTGCCGGCGTTGCTGACGATCTGGCCCCCCCGCTTCAAACCGGTGCTGGCCTCTCGGCGCTATACCCTGCATAAACCCCCGCCCAAGGCGAACCGGTATAAATTTTTCGGCCTGGGCCTTTGGCTGGTGGCGCTGGCCGCCCTTTCACCTTATGCGCTGCGCGTGCGGTTTGATCCGAACCTGCTGAATCTGCAAGCGCCGGGGCTCGAATCGGTAAAGCTGATTAAAGATATGCCATCATGGTTTGCCGTTACGCTGAGCAAGCATCCGGCAAAACTCGCGGCGCTGCGAACGCATCTTTTGGCATCCATCCATCCGGGCTCGCAGATCAAATCGACGAGCAGCTTTTTTGATGCGATGGCCAACCAACAGACGCTGGCCGCCGGGCGGAAATATTTTTCCGGCATAAAGTGGACACTGCCCCCCCCGCTGATTGCGGGGGAAATACCCGCAATTGGCGCAGCGGCGCATGATCTCGCGGTGCAAACTGGCAACGCCCGACACGACACACCGGCGGCCATCGCCCTGCAACGCCTGGCCCATTCGCTGTCGGTCCCCGCAGGTGCGGGTGCAAAGATTGCCCGCCGCCTGACGGCTTGGCAAGCCCTGTGGCTGGCTGCACTGCACCATTTGGCGGGCACGCTGCTGCCACCGCCCATTGACGCTGCGCAGCTGCCACCAAACCTCCGCCGTCATTTCATCAGTGATTCCGGCGTGTGGGCGTTGTATATCTATCCGCGATGGAATTTGTGGATCAATGAAAATCTGCGCGATTTCGTACGGGCATTGCGCGGTTCCGGCAGCAGCCGCACCGCCGGCCATCGCGGCGGCCTGGTTCCCTCTGACATTGTTCTGACGGGAATTGCCCCGCAACTTTATGATTCGACGAAATCGATTCGCGGGGCCTTTACCGAGTGCACGATTCTGGCATTGATTTTGGTGGTGGCCATTGTGTTTCTGGATTTACGCAAGGTGCGCCAGACAATTCTAACGGTGAGCGTGTTGCTGCTTGGCCTGCCCATGCTGGCGTGCGTCATGGGTGTGTTGGGCCTGAACTGGAATTTTGCCAATTTTTTTGCGATGCCCATTTTAATCGGCGCCGGTCACGAGTACGGTGTATTTATGACCCATCGCTATCGCGAAACGTTACACAACCCGCGCCGCATTTGGCGATTTTGGGATGTCAGCGAACGAGCGCTTTTCATGTGCGCATTTGTCACCTGCAGCGCCTTTGGATTTCTGGCACTCGGACGCGACCGCGGAATCGCGAGCCTCGGCCTGGTAATGACCTTGGGCATCGCATGCATCTATCTTTCAGCCATCCTGGTTATCCGACCGATTTTACTTTGGCGCTTGGCGCATAAAAACGTTTATGCGGCCATCTATCCCCCCGATGCCGATGCTGCCGATGATGCCGAGCTATTGTCGTAACGGAAGACCATCGCTGCGGTTTCCCATTTATGGCTAGCATTCTCACACGCCCGCACTGCCGTGCAGCCGGGGAATCGGGCCTGTAGAATGGCCGACCGCCCCGGAAAAGCGGCCATTCGGGGAAGACCAGCGCACACGGGCAGCGACCATCGTGAAGAACGGCACCAAGCCGTGGGCCGGATTTAAAGAAGGACGTTATGGCAGAAATTCAAATTGCGGGGGGAAGTACCCAGCGCGTGCTCGTAACCGGCGCTGCCGGCTTTTTGGGATCACACCTTACCGAGCGGCTGCTGGAGATGGGGCATCACGTCACGGGTGTGGATTCACTGATAACCGGTGCGAGGGAAAATGTAAGCCATATTGAAGGCCATCCACGCTTTAAACTCGTGACCGCAGATCTGGCCCGCGGGTTACCGCAAGCCGTTCGCGATGAAACGTTCGATCGCATCTGGCATCTGGCCAGCCCGGCAAGCCCGGTAGGATATGTGAAACAGCAGGTTATCACGCTGAAAGTCAATGCGATCGCCACGATTGATCTTTTGGAACTCGCGGAAAAATGCGGTGCACGCATTTTTGTGGCATCGACCAGCGAATGCTATGGCGACCCGCTGGAACATCCGCAGAAGGAAACTTACTGGGGAAACGTTAATCCGGTCGGCATGCGCAGCATGTACGACGAAAGCAAACGCTTTATGGAAGCGGCGGCCATGGTTTATCACCGGGAGCGCAGCGTGGATACGCGCATCGTGCGCATATTCAACACGTATGGCCCGCGATTGGCGCTCGATGACGGCCGCGTGGTGGTGGCATTTATCAAGCAGGCCCTGAAGGGGGAGCCCATGACGGTTCAGGGCGACGGGTCGCAGACGCGATCACTGTGCTATGTAGATGACGAAATACGTGGATTCTTGCTTCTGATGGAATCACCCGCGTATCACATGCCAGTGAATATTGGCAATCCCGATGAGGTAAGCGTGCTGGAATTGGCCCATGAGATCCGTGAATTGTGCGGATCGCAAAGTGAAATTCGCCATACCGTGCTGCCGCCGGACGACCCGCGCCAGCGCTGTCCCGATATCACGCTGGCAAAAGCGCTGCTGGGTTGGGAACCAACCATCCTGCGGCGTGAGGGGTTGTTGCGCACCATCGAATACTATCGCAAAAAGCTCGGCATCTGATGCGACCTTGGCACTGAATCGGCCGCCGCCCGCGGTAAATCAGGTGGGCCGGCTAAAAGCCCACCGCGTTATTCCATCGGAAATACCTCTTGCGGTCATTCCGAGAGGATGAACCGCTCGGATCGTAATAGCGAGGGCGGTACCGATCTCGCGCGGGGGCGACGACGACCCACGGCGGCACTATGCCGCCGACTAAATGACGCCGATGCGCGGGCGGGGTCAACGCGCGGGTTGGGCGCGCCCCGAGTCGTCTCTGCGTCTCCCCTGCTCTGCGTGAGATATAGACAAATTACATCATGCCAAGGGCATGATTCATTAAATTAACTGAAACGACGGTTGTCTCACACAGAGGCGCAGAGGCACAGAGGCTGCCTGCGGGCAGCACGACGGGGCGCCGAAAAGC
>JAJZGD010000050.1:11912-17323 GCA_021804985.1 Planctomycetota bacterium | reverse complement strand
CGGGGCAGCCGGACGACTTCAATGTTCGCGATCTGGCGGAAATATCTCATGCGCTGGGGAAAACCTCATCGCTCATGACGGACCTGCTAACGGGCGTGGCGCTGATTTCGCTCATGGTCGGCGGCGTGGGCATTATGAATATCATGCTGGTTTCCGTCACCGAGCGCACGCGTGAAATCGGCCTCCGGATGGCCCTCGGCGCCAAGCCGGTGGATATCCTTAGCCAGTTCATCCTGGAAGCGATTGTGCTTTGCCTTTTCGGCGGCGCGCTGGGCATTTTCTTTGGAGAGCTTCTCTCCACCATGGTGCATTCCGTGCTGCATTGGCCGACGCAGCTTTCAGTGCCTGCCGTTGTCGCCTCCTTTCTCGTTTCCGCTTTCGTCGGTGTGGTCTTTGGCTATTACCCGGCATGGAAGGCATCGCGTTTAGATCCCATTGAGGCATTGCGATATGAATAAATGCAAAGCTTTTGCCCCGGTTCTCCCCCTTTGTCGGTTCTGGTTGATGCCCGTCGCAGCGATTGGTGCCATGCTGCTCGCTGGCTGCGAGGTCGGTCCGAATTTTCACACGCCGAAGCAGAACGTCCCACTGCGTTTTAGCCCCACCGCGACACGACCTTCGGCCAGCGGCTACGGGAGCGCCGGGGCAGGGAGCCGGCAATCAAAACCGGGCTTGAAGCAAAAGCCCAATCCGGTGATCTCGCTGGTTATCCCCGCCCGCCCCGCCCATTTGGCCAAATGGTGGCGAAATTTTCATGATCCCATCCTGAATCACCTTGTGATACTTGCGGTGCGGCAGAATCTGACGCTCGCGCAGGCCCGCGAGCAAATCATTCAGGCTCGCGAGATCCGCAATCAAACGGCGGCCAACCTTGGGCCGTTCGTCAGTGCCGTCGGGTCGTACAGCCACAGCCGCGGCAGCAAAAATCTATCACCAAACGGCACCTCGAGGGGGCCATCTGAGGGAACCAATTATCAGGCAGGTTTGGATGGCACATGGGAGCTGGATTTTTTTGGCCAAATACGCCGCGGCGTTCAGGCGGCCAATGCCAATTTGCGCGCCGCGGTAGATAGCCGCAGAGTTATTCTCATTACCCTGCTCTCTGAGGTCGCCACGGATTACATCACACTTCGCGGGGTGCAAAGCCAGATACAAATCACGCAAAGCAATCTTCAAACCCAGACCAATACCGTGTCGCTGCTTAAAGAGCAGGTGGGCGGGGGAATTGCCACGGAATTAAGTGTCGCGCAGGCGGAGGCCCAGGCCGCCACCACTGCCAGCGAGTTGCCCGTACTGGAAACGCAGGAGAAACAGCTGGGCTACGCCCTCGCCGTGCTGCTTTCCGTGCCCCCGGGCAGCCTTGATAAGCTGCTCGCATCGCCCGAGCCCATTCCACCGGTTCCACCCTCGGTACCGATCGGTTTGCCCGGTGAACTGCTGCTGCGGCGGCCGGATATCCGCGTGGCGTTAGAGCAATATGCCGCCACCGTTGCCAATGTAGGCGTGGCGGAAGGGAATCTTTATCCCAAGTTCACCATCAGCGCCAATCTCGGTTATTCGGCGGCCACCGCAGAACAGTGGTTCAATACCGCGAGCATCGCGTACGGCATCGGCCCGGGTGTTTCCTGGTCGATTTTGAATTGGGGCCAGGTGCGCGCCAATATTAATCAGCAAAAGGCGATTGCATTCCAGGCCCTATACAACTATCGGCAAACGGTGCTTCAGGCGCTCGCCGATGTGGATTCGGCGTTGGTGGCCTACACACGTGAACAGGCGCATTATCAGGCGCTGGCGCGGGCGGTTAATCGAAACCAAAAGGCCGTTCGAATATCGCTTCAGCTTTACCGCAATGGTTTGACCGATTTTCTCAATGTGCTTACGGCGCAGCAGTCGCTTTTCACCAGCGAAGCTGCTTTGATCCAAAGCCAGCTGACCATATCAACGGACTTGGTGAGCCTGTATCAAGCTTTGGGCGGCGGGTGGCAAATGAAGGCCAAAGGGAGTGCCGGTAAGGGGAAAATGTAGCCCATTCCGCCGAGGCTGGCGTTTGTGGATTGCAATGCGCGCGCCTGCAACTATGTTTCCGGATCATCCCGCAGCCGATACCCCACGCCAACTTCCGTCGTGATATATCCCGGTGACGATGCGTCGGCATGCAGCTTTCGGCGCAGGCTATTCATGTATACGCGTACATAATGAGTTTCGCTGGCGTAGCCCGGGCCCCAAACCGCCCGCAGCAAATATCGGTGCGTGAGTACCTTGCCCCGATTGGTCATCAGAACTTCAAGCAGTTTGAATTCCAGCGGTGTCAGGCTGATGGCGGCGCCGGCGATGGTGACTTCCCGCCGCTCCACGTTCATGCGCAGATTTCCGGTGGCCATTTCATGGCGTTCCGGCGTGGCCGCGGTATGGCGCCGCAGTACCGCTCGCATGCGTGCGAGTAACTCACCGGTGCCGAAGGGTTTGGTGAGATAGTCATCGGCGCCGGCATCAAGGGCCTCCACCTTACCCCTTTCCTGACCGCGGGCAGAAATGATAATGACCGGTCGGGTGGATATTCGCCGCCAATAACGAAGCAAATCCATGCCGTCGCCGTCCGGCAAGCCAAGGTCGAGAATGATCACCTCCGGCAACGGGCCATCAAAATGCCCGAGGGCTTGAGCGGCCGTGGCGGCCTCGACGTAATCGTAGCCTTGTGCCCCGAGGGCGATGCGCAGAAATTTGCGGATGGCCGGGTCGTCTTCCACCACCAGAATCCGCAGCGCTTGTGTCATGAAGGGCTCCAAAGCTTGCAGGCAGGCTATCCGGCCTCGTGGGCGGGGGCGCTGTTTGCACCATCGCGCTGGGCGGGTTGGCCGGGGGCTTTCTGGGCGAGGGGCAATTCGAGCCGAAATTCGGCGCCGCCATCGGGATGATTTCGAACGGAGATGGCGCCGCCGTGCAGTTCCACAATGGCGCGGCAGATGGCGAGGCCAAGCCCTAAACCTCCGCCAGGCACGCCTTGATGCGATCGAAAAAATTTCTCAAAAAGATGGGGCCGGTCCTCTTCCTTAACGCCCGTGCCATGATCTCGAACCGTGATGATCAGCGTGGACTGCCCGCGGAAAAGGCGCACTTCTACCGGTTGGTCGCTTCCGGAATGCTCGATGGCATTTTCGAAAAGATTGGTCATCACCTGTCCGAGCAACTCCGGATCGCCGACAAATGGCGGAAGCTCACCCATTGTCGAAACATGGAAGCGGTTTTGGTGTTGCGGGGCCATCTGGGCGCGGGCGGACTCAATCACTTCTTCTAACGGAAACAGCTCACGTCGCAATTCGATGCGGCCCGCCTCCAGCCGCGTCATTTCCAGAAGTTTGCGGATCAATTTTTCCATGCGATTGGATTCGTCGGCGATCATCTGGGCGAGTTCCCGAATCTGCGCCGGCGACAACGCGGCATCGCCTTGCACCATGCTGGTCGCGGCCCCGGTAATGGCGGCAAGTGGCGTGCGGAGATCATGCGAAACCGCAGAGAGCAGTGTGTTGCGCATGGCCTGATTTTGTGCCTGTGCCCAGGCCTTCTGTGATTCGGCCGCAAGCGTGATCCGCTCCAGCGCCACCGCCAATTGCACGGAAAATGCATCGAGGGTGGCCATATGCTGCGAGGCCGCCATATCGGCTGGCTGCGGTGGAAAAATGCCAAGTACGCCAATCACGTGGCGAACCCCATTGAGCGGCAGATAAATGCCCCGCGCCGAGGGAAGCGTATCGGTCGTCACGCCCGCCGGCTTGCCATTACGCAACACCCATGCTGCAACGGCACATTCCTTATCGTCCGGCTGCAGGTTTGGGCTTTTGTCAAGGATCACGGGCTTTCCCGATTGGTCTGGCAAAAACAGCACGCTCTGGGCCTTGAAATGCGATTCGATCTGCATAAGCACGGCCTGGGCTAAGGTGGGTAAATCCTGACTGCCGGAGATGGCGCTGCTCATCTCAAGCAAATCGGTGGCACGCGTCTGCCGCATCCGCGCCAGTTTTTCCTGCTCTTTCAGGCGAGTGGTGACCGTGCTGATTGTCAGGCCGACTGTAAGCATCGCCGCGAATGTGAGAATGTACTGCGTGTCGGATACGGCAAACGAGTAGTAGGGGGGCACCACCGTAAAATCAAAGGCGGCCACGCCCAAAAGACAGGCGGTGGCTCCTGCGGCCTTGCCAAAGCGTGCTGAGAGCCAAATGACGCCGAGAAGATACAGCATCAGTACGTTGATGTTGGATATTCCCAGCACGTGGTAAAGGAAAATCCCCACCGCCGTAATGGCTGCGACTACCAGCACGGCCGCAAAAATCCCCGTCGTTGATTTATTACGCGGCGGCTTTTCAGTTTTGAAGTTGGGTGCGGCGAAATCTACTTTGACCAGAGACAGGCTTATCGTATCGCTGCCGCGAATCAGCCCGCTTACCAACGACGGCAGCAGCCATCGGCGCCAGCCGTGGGTCGCCGGTTTGCCGGCAATGATACGTGCGACATTGCGGCTTTTGGCGTATGCGACAATTTCGCGCGCGGCGTTGAAACCGGAGAGGATGACCGTTTTGCCCCCCAATTGTTCGGCCATTTTCAGGTGGGCTTCGGCTTGCCTGCGGGTTGCAGAATTTTCATGCGCCATGGTGGGCGTTTCGACGAACGCTGCGATCCAATCCACTTTCATCGCGCGCGCCATGCGGGCTGCCGCGCGCACCAGATTTCCGGATGATGGGCTAGGCCCCACGCACACGAGAATTTTTTCTGATACGGTCCCTTCTCCTTTTTGACGGTTTACAACCCGCAAACTGTCGAGATCGCGATCGATGCGCTCGGCCGTGCGGCGCATTGCGAGTTCGCGCAGGGAAAGCAGATTGCCGATGGAAAAGAAATTTTCCAGTGCCGCTTCGGCGCGCGAACCACGATATATTTTCCCTTCGCGCAGTCGCTCCAGAAGCTGTTCAGGCGCCACATCCACCAATTGCACTTCGTCCGCCTGCTCAAAGACGGAATCGGGCAGCGTTTCCTGCACGCGAACCCCGGTGGCCTGCTCTACCAAATCATTGACGGATTCGAGATGCTGAACATTTAGTGTGGCATAGACATCAATGTCTGCCGCGAGCAGCTCGGCCACATCCTGCCAACGTTTGGCGTGTCGCATGCCCGGGGCGTTGGTGTGGGCCAACTCGTCAATAAGTATTAATTCGGGTTTAAGCTTAAGTGCCGCGTCGAGATCGAATTCCTTAAGGCGAGTGCCCCGGTAATCCACCATGAGGTAGGGGAGAATATCGAGTCCGAGCAGCAGCGCCTCGGTTTCAGGCCGGATATGGGGCTCGGCATAGCCGACCAGCACCCGCACGCCTTCCATCGCGCGCCGCTGCGCCTCGCCCAGCATGGCGTAGGTTTTTCCG
>JAJZGD010000050.1:0-11902 GCA_021804985.1 Planctomycetota bacterium | reverse complement strand
CAAAAAAAATCTTCAGGCGGCCGCGATGTTCGGCCTGCTCCTGCCGGCGCACAAAATCCAGTAGTGTGTCGGAATCGGGTCGGTCGTCACCGCTCATCTTTGGGGCACCCTTGTTTGATGATACCCTTTAATGCCTCATCGCGGAGAGCTTATTGAGCCGCATGTTAAGACGCAGCACATTAACGTGCGCGGCCCCGAAAACGCCCAACCATCGACCCCGAACACATTGGGCCACCAATGCCTTGACGGCACCGCGGGAAAGGTGCCGCGCTCGGGCCACCCGGCCTACTTGATAATACGCGGAGGCCGGGGATATGTCCGGATCCAGGCCGCTGGCTGAACTTGTCACCAAATCGATCGGGATCGGTTTTTTATTTTTCGGATCGGCCAGCTCCAGCGCCCCGACCGCACCGGTTACCTCGGAGAGTAAATTGGGGCTCGTTGGCCCAAAATTAGATCCGCTTGAACCATCGGCATTGTACGCCGGCGATGTGGCCGACAGCCGCGACCAGAAATATCCTTTGCCTGCAAATGATTGTCCAATCAGGGCTGAGCCTGCGGCCTGCGATGCATGGGCCGCCGGTTTGCCGTCGGACGTGATCAGGCTGCCGTTGGCCTGATGGGGGAAAAGTAGCTGTGCGGCGCCGGTCATCAGCATGGGGTAGGCAATGCCGGTCAGCACCGCGAGGATTACAAAACATACGAGGCATGGTCTTAAAATTGCGTTCCACATTGGCGTAAATCCTCTCAAAGCTTTTGATCATCCTTTTAGCGTGGCCCATGTTGCGCCGACGGGGCCGCGCCGGTGTTGGGTCGGCGGGGCCAACCGCCGATGCCCGCTGTATTCCCCGGCGTCCGGAGGGGATGGGCGATTGAGCGTACCGGCTAAAAATGCACGCCCGACATCACGCCGTTGATCAGCATGTCTAAAAGCTTGATGCCGACAAATGGCGTGATCAGGCCGCCAAGCCCATACAGCAACAAATTGTCGCGCAGCAAAACCGCCGCGGGGCGGGGGCGGTAGCGAACCCCCTTTAATGCCACGGGTATCAAAAATACAATAACAATCGCGTTGAAAATAACCGCGGAGACAATGGCCGTGTGACGGTGAAGATGCATGACATTGAGTGCATTGAGCTGGGGGTAAGTGGTTGCAAAAATCACCGGAATGATGGCAAAATATTTAGCCACATCGTTGGCGACCGAAAATGTTGTCAGCGCTCCACGCGTCATCAGCAACTGCTTGCCCGTCTCGACCACTTCAATAAGTTTGGTGGGGTTTGAATCCAGATCCACCATATTGGCCGCTTCTTTCGCGGCCTGCGTTCCGGTATTCATGGCCACGGCCACATCGGCCTGAGCCAGCGCCGGTGCATCGTTGCTGCCGTCGCCCGTCATCGCAACGAGTTGGCCGCTATCCTGATATTGGCGGATCAGTTTCAATTTTGTTTCAGGCGTTGCCTGGGCGCAAAAATCGTCTACACCCGCTTCGGCGGCAATCGCGGCGGCGGTCAGGGCGTTGTCGCCGGTGATCATGATGGTTTTGATGCCCATGCGGCGCAGATCCGCAAAACGCTCTTTAATACCCCGCTTGACCACATCCTTAAGCTCAATAACCCCCTTGACCGCACCCCCTTCGGCAACCACCAGCGGTGTGCCCCCGCGCCGCGCTATATCCTCCACGCATTGCATCGTTTCCGGCGGCATCTTTCCCCCATGCCCATTGACAAATTCTTCCATCGCAGAGGCCGCCCCCTTGCGTATCTGCCGATCGCCGATGTCGACGCCGCTCATTCGGGTTTGGGCGGAAAATGGCACAAATTTTGCGCCCAGATTCTGCATGTCCCGCTGCCGGATTCCGTATTTCCCTTTGGCCAGCACGACCACGCTGCGCCCTTCGGGTGTTTCATCCGCCAATGAAGAAAGTTGCGCCGCATCCGCCGCATCTTCGCCGCTGACGCCGGGCGCCGCATGAAACGCCACCGCCTGCCGATTGCCCATGGTAATGGTGCCGGTTTTATCCAGCATCAACACATCCACGTCGCCGGCCGCTTCAACCGCCCGCCCCGACGTGGCGATGATATTGGCCTGCACCATCCGATCCATTCCCGCAATCCCGATGGCGCTGAGCAAACCGCCAATTGTGGTCGGTATCAGGCACACCAGCAGCGCTACCAGCGATGTGATATCCACCGGCTTTCCATGCCCGGCGGCCTGTATCGCAAAGACGGAGAACGGAGAAAGGGTGGCCACGGCGAGCAAGCAGATAATCGTGAAACCGGCCAGCAGAATGCCCAGCGCAATTTCATTGGGCGTTTTACCGCGACGTGCACCCTCCACCATTGCAATCATGCGATCCAAAAAGGCCTCGCCCGGCTTGGAGGTTATTTCAACCACCAGCCAATCTGAGAGAACCATGGTTCCCCCCGTCACACTCGAGCGGTCGCCGCCGCTTTCCCGAATGACAGGTGCCGATTCTCCCGTGATGGCCGATTCATCCACGGATGCGACACCATCAACCACGGTGCCATCCGACGGAATCGGCTCTCCCGCTTCCACCAATACCCAGTCTCCGTGTTTAAGCCCGGCAGACGACACCATCTCGGATTGTGCCGCACGTTCCGGTGATGCGAGCTTGCGGGCCGGGGTATCCTTTCGCGCCTTTCGCAGCGTATCCGCCTGTGCCTTGCCGCGTCCTTCGGCCACCGCCTCGGCAAAGTTGGCAAATATGACGGTGATCCAAAGCCATACCGCGATCCACACCTGCGGCCCATTGACCTGCCCGCGCGCCAGCAGATCGTATACGCTCACGCCCGTGGTCACGATGCTGCCGATGTAGACCACAAACATCACCGGATTGCGCAGCTGATTCAGTGGCGTGAGTTTGGTCAATGAGTCGATGCTGGCCCGAACCAAAATCTTCCGGTCAAATAATCGCGTGGCCTTCGCCACCTCTTTTCCTGCCATGATTTTTAAACCTCCAAATACCCTGTCGATGTCACACCGATGCATTTTGCGCGGGGGCTTTAATGCACAACCTTGGAAAGCCCCTCGGCAATCGGCCCGAGCGCCAGGGCGGGCAAAAATATTAAGCCGCTGATAAGCACAATGGTTCCTGCCAGAATCGCCACAAACAAGGGCGTGTGCGTGGGAAAGGTTCCAACACTTGGCGGTGCCGGCTTACGCTTGGCCAGCGCCCCCGCGAGGGCAAGCGTGGCCACCATGGACCAATACCGGCCCGCCAGCATCAGCAGACCGCCGATGATGTTGTAAAAGTTGGTATTGCCATTAAGCCCCGCAAATGCGCTGCCGTTATTATTCGCCTGGCTGGTCATCGCATAGAGAATTTCTGAAAAGCCGTGTGGCCCAGGATTCGACACGCTGGCAACGGCCGCCGGCGTAACCGACGCAATCGCGGTGCCCACCAGCGTGAGCGCGGGCGGAATCAGGATCGCCAGCGAAACCATTTTAATTTCATAGGCGCCAATCTTTTTGCCCAGGTATTCCGGGGTGCGGCCCACCATCAGCCCGGCGATAAATACCGCAACCATCACCGTAATCAGCATTCCGGTAAGCCCGGTTCCGACGCCGCCATAGATGACCTCGCCGGTTTTCATCAGCCACATTGGTATCAGGCCGCCAAATGGACTGTAAGAATCGATCATGGAATTGACCGCCCCGGTTGAAGTGGCCGTTGCTTCCACCGTCCATATTGCCGAATTGGCCGGGCCGAAGCGTACTTCCTTCCCCTCCATATTGCCTCCGGACATCAGCGCCGTATGCGCCTGGGCCACGTTTGCTGGTAGCATCGGATTTGCCTGCTGCTCAAAATGAATGCAAAGCAATGCGCAGATTGCCAGGATGATCGTCATGGTTGCTAAAATCGCGATTCCCTGTCGGGTATCACCCACCATTTCGCCAAAGGTGATGCACGATGCACCGGGTATCAGCAGCATTGCCACCATTTCAAGAAAGTCGGTCAGGGCATTGGGATTTTCAAATGGATGGGCCGAGTTGACATTAAAAAAGCCGCCGCCATTCGTGCCAAGTTCTTTGATCGATTCTTGTGAAGCGACCGGCCCCATAGCGATGGTCTGTATGCCAGCCGCCGGCTGGGTTGCCGCAGCCCCAGTGGGCTGTTGAAGCGTGTGAACGTTCGCCGTCGCCCGCAGCGTTTGCACCACGCCCTGTGAAGCCAGCGCCAGCCCCATCACAATCGAAAGCGGCAGCAGGATGTACAACGTGGAGCGCACGGTATCGACCCAGAACGAACCAATGGCTCCCGTACCCTTGGCTGCCAATGCCCGCAAAAATGCGGCCAGCACCGCCAGACCCGTCGCCACGCACAGAAAGTTCTGAACCGTCATCCCCAGCATCTGTGTGAGCAGGCTCATCGTGGTTTCGCCGGCATAATTCTGCCAGTTCGTATTGGTAATAAAACTGGCGGCCGTATTAAATGCCAGAGCGGATGGCACATGGGGCAGCCCTGCCGGGTTTAGCCATAATGAATGCTGCACCAACTGCAAGGCGTACAAAAAAGCAAATCCCAGCAGATTGAACATCAGCAGCGACGCCGTAAAAACCATCCATCCCTGCTGATCGCCTTTGGATATACCCGATATCCGATAGATTAAATTTTCCACCGGGCCGAGTACCCGGTCCATGACCGGGATTTTTTGCAGGGTAAAAACGCGTGCCATATAGCTGCCCAGTGGTTTAGCGAGCAGCAGAACCGCCGCGAGCACCATCGCCAGTTGTATCCAGCCGTCGTTGAACATCAGAATTTCTCCGCCCACAAAAGGACAATCGTCAGATAGACCAGCAACCCGCACGTGATGATCAGAAGAGTCCAATCCCAAAGTGTCATCGCGATATCCTCGAAATCCGATCACAAAGCCAGATCATGCCGAAGCACAAGACAAAAAAAAGCACCCCAAGCCCAAATAGCAGCCACACCATGGCCATCTCCTTTCAACCGCATCTGACTGTAATGCCGCGGCACAAAATCAGGTGCTGGACTATTTCTATCCGTTCGCATATCAAAAAGGTGTAAAAATGAGCCGCCCCGCAAAGTTTGGCGTATAAACAACTGCCAAAGCTGTAGTTATGCCTTGGTTTGCGGCACGCTTGCCGGGGTGAAGAACCGGGCTTCGGCCGCGAAGCGACGCTACGTTAGCCCGCGGCTGCCGCTATCGGTTCGCGTGCTCAATAATACATGTGTGCATATGGAGATGGATATGAATAAGCCCGCTAAAGCCGTGCCGCCCCGGTGTCCGGATCAAAATATCACACCCGGCGAACATGCACCAGAACATGCGCCGGAACAGGCACCGGATCATGGTGCTTCACGCCCGGGTCTTTCACGGCGCGGATTTCTCGGTGCGGCCGTTGCGGGTTCCATGGCGGTAGCGGCCGGCGCAGCAACCCCGCGCGATGCGGCGGCAAATTCACGTTCAGCGGCAGCGCCCGTGCAGCCGGCGACGGCGCCCGCATCCGTCGCGCCTCTTTCACGCGCTGAAACCAAATCGCTTGGCATTGCCACACTTGCAGCCTATGAGCGCGCCGTTGACTTGTGGGCCGTGACGGACGGAACAATATTCAACCAGAACGTCCAGCCGCAATGGCTTGCGCAAACGCACCAATTTTGGTATGCAATCGAGCGCAAGGGCGGCAGCCGGGAATATATGATCGTCGACATGGCGACCGGTCAACGTCGCCGGGCGTTTGATGAAGCGCGGCTGGCTGAAGGCCTGAAGAAAGTTGGCGGGGGCAATCTGAATCAACAAAATCCCGCCATCAATATTATTTCCCTGTCCCCTGAGAAAATGACCTTCAATCTCGGCGAGCGCGGTTTTAGCTGCGATCTGAAAAATTACGCCGTCGCAGGGCATGGCGCCGCATGGCCGCAGCCACTTGCCAAAGCAGCCTTTCCGCCGACCGACCCCAACCGCTGGTCCAGCGAATCTCCCGATTCGCCGAATGGCCGGTGGCATGTAGCGGTGCGAGAGTTCAACGTGTTTCTGAAAGACCGGCATTCCAGTCGTGAGATTCGCCTCACTTCCGACGGTACGCCCGAGCATCACTTTGACCCGCGTGTGTTCTGGTCTCCGGATTCGGCGAAATTCATCGTGCTGCGCACGCAGCCCGGCTTTGATCGGCAGGTAAAGGAATTGGATTATGCCGTGCCGCAAAATCAGGCAACCTTAGTTTCCTTTTTCTATCGTAAGCCGGGCGATCGCGTGAACATCACCCGGCCGCATCTGTTTCATGTGTCTCCGGCGCGGGAAATTCCCGTCCCGATCGACACCGCTCCGAATCCCTGGAGCATCACGGAAGTGCGCTGGAACGCGCACTCACAATCATTCAGCTATCTTTATAATCAGCGTGGGCATCAGGTGATGCGGGTGCTGGAGGTAAATGCCACCACCGGAAAAACGCGCACCATCGTCGAAGAGCTATGCCATGATGACCACTCTCCCAAATTCTTCGATTACTCAGGCAAACAGTTTACTTTTTATCTGCCCGCCACCGGCGAAGTGATCTGGATGTCTGAACGCGACGGTTGGAATCATCTGTATTTGTTTGATTTATATACCGGCCGATTAAAAAATCAGATCACCCAAGGCGATTGGGTTGTCCGTGGTGTGGAGTGGGTGGACCCGGTCAAACGGCAGATATGGTTTCGCGCCGGCGGTATCTTTTCGCAGCAGGACCCGTATTTCGTCCACTATTGCCGCGTTAATTTTGATGGTTCACACCTTACCCGCCTGACCAAAGCGAACGGCACCCACAGCGTCGTGTTTTCGCCCGATCGCCAATATCTGGTCGATACCTGGTCGCGGGTCGATGCTGCGCCCGTGGTGGAACTGCGCCGCGCCGACCGAGGCACCTTTGTGTGCCACCTGGAAACCGCAGACATAACACAATGGCGGAAAACCGGACTGCCGCTTCCGCAACCCTTTGTAGCCAAGGGACGTGATGGCAAGACCGACATCTACGGCGTGATTTATCGCCCCACCCATTTTGATCCCCGTCGCCAATATCCTCTGATTGAATACATCTATGCGGGGCCGCAAGCGGCATTTGTTCCCAAGGCGTTTAAGCCGTTCCACTGGCCGCAGACAATGGCTGAAATTGGGTTTATTGTGGTGCAGATCGATGGTATGGGTACCTCGTACCGATCCAAGCCCTTTCACGATGTGTGCTGGAAAAATCTCGGGGATTCAGGTTTTCCCGATCGCATCCCATGGATCAAAGCTGCGCAGAAACGCGCTTGCCCCCAAATGGACCTTTCGCGCGTGGGAATTTATGGCACGTCTGCCGGAGGGCAAAGTGCCCTGCGCGCGCTCCTGGCCTTTGGCGAATTTTACAAAGTGGCATCGGCCAACAGTGGTTGCCATGACAACCGCGTGGATAAAATTTGGTGGAATGAGCAGTGGATGGGGTGGCCAATTGGCCCCTGGTACGCCGCCCAATCCAATGTAACCAACGCCCACAAACTCTCAGGCTCGCTGCTGCTCATCGCGGGCGGCATGGATCATAATGTTGATCCCTGTTGCACCATGCAGGTGATCAACGCCATGCAGAAGGCAAATAAGGATCTTGAATTTGTGTTCGTTCCGCCCGGCCATCACGGCGCCGCGGGGTATCACTGGCAGTACACTTGGCGGCAGGTGCGAGATTTCATGGTTCGCCGCCTCTGGCATATCCAACCGCGCGGAGGCCAAATACTGCCGCTGGCGCTCGCCACCCCGATAATTCCTGACGAGTTTAAGGAGAACATCGCGGATGCCTGATGCGATCGGCGGGGGGGGCGGCGTCATACGTCGTTGACAAGTATCCGCTCAAACGCCGGCAGCCAGTCCGAGTATCGAGCATCGAGTATCGCCGGCCCAATCCTGGCCATTGCTCGGACCGGCTCGTAACGTCATAATAAGTTGACGGTACATTTCAATTTAGGAGTGCGGCGATGACCACTTGTGCGGCGTCCCGTTTAATTTTGTTAACCGCTGCCACGCTTGCCGCCGTGTTTGTTGGGGGATGCGGGGTTGGCGGTTGGCCCTATTATTCCGGCGGGGGCGTCGCCGCCTCATCGCCCTATCCTTACCAGTATTATTATGCCTCTGGATACCGCGCCTATTACTGCTATTATCCGGGGGCGGGGTGGCGCTATTTGCCCGGCTCACCTCCGGTCGGTGCTTCTTTTTACAGCGGGCCGGTCGCATACCTGCCTGCGCCGGGTCCACCCATCGCTGGCGCGCAATATTATTTTGACGCCCGCCGTCGGGCCTACTATTACCGCGGACCCCAGGCCCATTGGCATTATTTTCCGGGCCGTCCGCAAGCGGGTTGGCGCCCCTGGCACGGACCGCGGCCCCATCGTCGCGATTTACCCCGTCCTCCCGGCGGGGGACCTCAATACCGGCAGCAGCAGGGCGGTGGGCCGCCCCAATATCAGCAGCAGCAGCGCCAATATCGGAATGGTGCTCCCAACAATTACCAGAACCAGGGGGGCGGTTACCCGGGCAATCCCGGCTATCAAAATCGTAATGGGTTTCAGCATTGATCCGGCCCCCTGCCCGCTGAATGCCGCAGCGCATTCCTAAGGCATCCTTACAAGCATAGAATAATCTGAACACGTTTATGCGGAGTGTAATCATGCAAACGCGATCTTTGGGAAACAATGGGCCCCGTGTTTCGGCCATTGGCCTCGGATGTATGGGCATGAGCGAATTCTACGGCCCGACAGATGATGCCCAGTCCATCGCCCTGATTCATGAATATTTGGCGGCGGGCGGTAACTTTCTTGACACCGCCGACATGTATGGCATGGGGCATAATGAAACACTTTTGGGCAAGGCGATAAAGGATCGGCGGGAGAAAGTTTTTCTGGCCACCAAGTTTGGCAACGTTCGCGGCCCCAAGGGTGAATTTCTGGGTGTTCGGGGTACACCGGAGTATGTCAAACAGGCATGCGACGCAAGCTTGCGCCGCCTCGGCATCGATCACATCGACCTGTATTACCAGCATCGCGTCGATACTGCGACGCCTATTGAAGATACCGTCGGCGCTATGGCGGACCTGGTAAAGATTGGAAAGGTGAAATATCTCGGCCTTTCGGAAGCCGGTGCTCAAACCATTCGTCGCGCCGTGAAAGTTCACCCGATAGCAGCTCTGCAAAGTGAGTATTCGCTTTGGACGCGCGATCCCGAGGATGGCATACTGGAGCTTTGTGGTGAGCTCGGCATTACTTTTGTGGCGTATAGCCCGTTGGGCCGAGGTTTTTTAACCGGGCGCATTAAGAAGTCTGAAGATTTGGCGCCCGGTGACAATCGGCATAATCATCCTCGGTTTCAGGGCGAAAACATGCTTAAAAATCTGGAACTTGTGGAGCGCGTGGAAGAAATTGCGCGGGAAAAGCAGTGCACCCCGAGTCAGCTTGCGTTGGCGTGGGTGCTTTCGCGGGGCACGGATATTATTCCGATACCCGGCACCCGCAGATCGAAATATCTGCATGAAAATCTGGGGGCTTTAGGCATTACACTCAGCGCCAATGATGTCGCCCGGATCGATGCAGCAGCCCCGCAGGGGGCTACGGCTGGCGAGCGCTACCCCGCTGCGATGATGGGGCGCGTCGGAAAATAGCCTCTGCGCTTCGATAAAAAATAATTTTAAATTGCGATGAGTTGTCGCCTGCGGTATTATTTCCGCCACAGGGACGAGTTTTGCCGCGTGGGGGTCACAAAGGCAATAAACACAATCCATGCCGTTGGCGAGCGGCTCGTGATGGAAAGGGAAAGTTAATGGCAGTGGGCATTTATCGCGCCAATGTATGGTTCCCATTTCTGGCCTTAATGGCCGCATCGGCCGCACTGGCTATGCCGCCTGCCGCATCCGCATTGGCGGCCCCCGACGCCAAGGCACCATCCGCCGGCTCGGCGGTGAAATTAACGCCCCTCGGCCAGTTTCGTGTGCGCATGGATAAGGCGTGGAACGGCGTCCTCTCCGCAGAACAGGCGGAAATTGCCGCCCTGAACAAGGCCACGGATATGGCGATGAAGCGCGGGGACGCCAAGGCGGTGGTCAGCGCGCAGAATCTTTTAAGTGTCGTGCGGGGCCGATTGAAAGCTGAAAAATCGGAGCCCCCTTTCCCGCCCTATTTTCAAAGCACAGCCAGCCCTTTTGGCCTTCCCCCTGGCCTGCCCGCTTCCCTGCGGGCTTTTGAAAAGCAGCGCGACGCCCGCGTAATGGCGGCGATTTCGCTTTCGCAGCGCGCCCGGGCGCAATACATTAAGGCCCTTGTGGCGGCCGAGCGTGCGAAAGTAATGCAGCTTAAGTTGCTGGTGCGCAAGGATATGAAGGCTGGTAATCCCGCCGCAGTGGTAAGTGACATGCGAAAACTGCGCGTGGCCGAGCAGCAGCTTAATCACCCTGCACCGATAGGCCCCGCAGCGCAGTCACCTGGGCTTTTGGTAGCGAAAACCTGGCGTTCACCGCCGGGTGCCCTGTTTACGGGCAGGGCAGACCAATCGCAAGCCGGGGTGAATCCGACTGGCGGGACGCAGTGGGGGGGTGGGCGATCCGGCGTGATAACATCGGGGCTGGGCCCGTTCGGCGGGCGGGCGGCTGCCGCACCGCAGGGCGACGCGACTTCGCCATCTGGAGGTTGGTTTGCAAGCCACCCGGCAGGTGTTGATTCTCCATTTCGGCACTTCGCCGATGCCATTGCGCAGCATAAATGGCCCGCGTTGAAAAAGGCGGCACTTAAACCCGTTCCGCCCTATTCGGTACTTTCGCTGGCGGCACAGTTGGCCCGCTACCATGCGGATCCAGGCAAGCTCGTTGGGATGCGCGTGCGAATGGTGCTGATCAGGCGTCATGCGGGCGACCCCTATGTTGCCGGCACCGGTGATAAGCAAACCAGCGTGACGCGCCGGGATCGGCTGGAGCGGCTTTCTTTGCGCAGGCAAATTGAAAAGCATTTTCAGGCCATCCGCAGGGCGGCCCGTGCGAGGCAAATGGCCGAGCATCATTACCAGATGGGCCTGCAAGAAGCAGCGGCGCCATATGCAGGCGAATGGCAGGTGCCCCCGCCGATCGCCCATGCGGAGCATCACGATCGATCGGCCATTGATGATCTGAGCCGCCGCGTACAAAGACGGGATTTGCGGTCGCTTTCACGGGCCTATTTTTCCATGCCGGATCGCGTGGATCTGGTGTCGTGCGCGGGGGGTACGCCTCCGCGCTCGGGTGCGGTTTATGGAATTGTCGTCGGTGTCGCGACCTCTCAGGTGGATCGCCAAACACCGGCGTTGGCGCTGCCGGGGGGCGTATCCGTTCGCGAGGCGGCCCTTCCGGAATACCTGGGATTAACGGCGAGTCCGATCGGCCCCTATTTGGCAACGGTATTAGCGTTGAATATCCCCTCGCGGCGGATCAGTTCCTGCAAGGTACTCACGCTAAAAATTCTGTGTTGCGGTCGCAGGCCCAATTTTCTTCAGGGGGCCGGCATTCCGGCGCCCGTTGCCGGGCCGGTGAAGGGATATATTTTTCAGATGAAGGATGGCAGCCGCGTGCGTGCCAAAACGTATCGCGTCGGCAAGACCTACTTTTACACAAAGTGGGACGGGGTTGAGATACCGCTTACCAAAAGCTTAGTAAGGAAAATTATTCCGGTCAGGTAGATTGCATTTTGTCCGCGATCCGATGGCATCGTTTGGGCGACGCCGGAACTCACCCGCTTGGTAAAGCCGCCGCTTCATTAGAGGGCAGCTGCCGGGTATCCAAAGCTTTGGTTGGATCAGTGTGCGAATTTTGCCGCCTTGGGTGCCTGATCGGCGGGAATATCTGGCGCGGGAAGATGGACGGCGGCACAATACGGGGCGGACAAGGTAAGGGGCGG
>JAJZGD010000049.1 GCA_021804985.1 Planctomycetota bacterium | reverse complement strand
GATCTAGAGAAGGGGAGACGCAGAGACGGCGGGGGTGCCCCCGCGCGTTCGCGTCATTTAGCCGGCGGCCCTGGCGGAAAACGCGCGGCCGCCGTGGGTTAAGCCGGCCAGCCTGCTGGCCGCGCCGGGCCGGCGCCATCGGCTCGTAATTATTTGTTCGAAGAATGTTTTCTGGCGCGACAAACGCGTTAGCTCGTGAAAGAGCGTCCGCAATGCTGCCCCGCTGGCCGAAATTGCCCGCGTCTTGCTTTCTGCATTTACTTCTTCAACGTCGCCGGCAGCGGAACATCAATCCCCAGGGCCTCCGCCAGCGCGATGGCATGATCCTGCTCTTCAAGGATGATGTCGCGCAGCGTCTCGCTTAATGCAAACTCTCCCATCGCTTCCGCCTGCCGGATGCGCTGGCGGTAATTCTCAATGGTGATCACTTCGTTCTCAAGATCAAATCGCAGCAAGTCTTCCGACTTTTGCGATACTTTCACCGGCTTTTGCACCGTTGTGGGAACGCCCCCGAGAAAGTCGATCTGTCGCGCGATCTTAATGGCATGTTCCAATTCTTCGCTGGCATGTTTTTCGAGCTCCGCTGCGATATTCATGTACGCAGCGCCTTTGATCAGCTGGCTGTAAACCACGTAGGCGATTATTGCCTGATATTCACGCGCCAAATCGTCATTGAGCAGGGCGATCATTTGTTCGCGTGAAGGCACGTCGCTGGCTTCCAAACCCGTTGGCGATTTCCTGGCCATTTCATGACTCCTTAAGACCGAAAGCTTTGGATTGCATAACCCACAGATCAACTGTAGCGTTCCGATGGGAAAAGACCAAACGCCGCCCTTCGCGGGTAGGGTGATTTCGGTCCGCCGCAGTCATGATCCCACACGGGCCAGCGCTTGCCGGCGCCTTCAGCGGCCCGCCTTCCAAATCAGATTTCGGTTCCGACGTGCTGCGTTCCCCGCCGCTATTGCGTACCCGTTGCCGTGCAAGTCACATGGCATTCCAGAAGCGGCTCGATGCGCTTAATCACCGCATAATCCCGGTGCGTGCGGAAATTTGGCGTCGCTCGGGGCGGCAGCGTGATGGGGGAAGATCGGAACAGCGGCAGCATACGCAATTCGATGCGACTGCGAAATCCTGGCGCAACTCGACCCAGCGGAAAATCCAACGGCTTACCATTATAGAAATCATCCACCAACAGTTTTCCGCCCGCATAAACCCGCAGCACGTTGCCCACATAATAAATTTTCACCAGCAACGGCAGCGACTTATCCTCCTTAGGGATGGTGACACGCCACCGCGGTACCGCTGCTGTATTCCAATTGCTGTGGATCATGGGATACATTTTTGCCGCCAGCGACAAATTGGCCCGCTGAATTTGTGTGCAGGTTATGGGGGCAACGGCGGGGGCATGGATGATGTCAACATAACGGGTGAAGGCGCCATCGGGCTGCCCATGCGCCGTGCGACCGTTAAAGGCAAAATGCGTCGGCGCTGGTAGCAGGGCAATCGAAACCGGGCCGCCATTATCCCGCAGCAATTCCAGGTGGTGTAGGCTCGGCACCAGTGCGTCGGGGCTGAGCACTGCGCGCCGCACGGAACCGATACGTAGCTTCCACAGATGCTGCGCCTCTGACGGGGTGAGAATAATAAATATTACATGCTGACCGGTGGGCGCAACCGCATGGATGGCCGCACCGGGCCCGGTTGGCAGCCGATAAATTGCCAAGCCTCCCCCCAGATGCGTAACCGCGCCGCCGGCCACGCTCAGCGTCCAGTGCGACGGGCGGGCAATGGCCATCTGCGGCGGGATGCCGCGGATAGCGCCAAAAATATAAATGCGCGTGGAACCATGTTGAACATGGCAAAGTGGTTCCACCGTGGCATAGCGAATCATCACGCCGGCGCAATCGAGATTTACCGGCCACCAGCCAAAGCTGCCCGCCGGAATCGTGATCGGCTTAGCCGGAATAAGCAGCGTCTGGCCACCCTGATGCAGGGCGAACTGAACTTGGTGTTTGGCGGGCAATGGGTCTTGGTATAGAAAGGCACGTCAATACCCATTTGCCGCGCTTTTCCACACGTTGCCGATTGATCGACAGCGCATCGTCTGCGGGGCGGGGCGGACAAAGTCGGTGGACGCGGCCACATCTGCGGGCCGAGCGTCCACCGAAAACATTGCCCAATAAACTACTTTGACGACTTAGATCCGTGATGTCCCTTGCATGCCTTGCCCCAGCTATGGCATTTGCCCTTGCTGTGCGACATCATGATAAAGCCGCTGCTGATGCCTGGGCCGGATGTCGCCGGCAATGCCGATGCATGCCCCGGCAAAGCGATGGACAAGCCGCCCGCAATGACGACAGCCGCGAAAAGGGAAAAGGTGTTCTTCATGCGGAATCTCCTGAGATTTGTGTCCCGGGCCGTCGCGTGACCCCCACCGGATCGGCCCGAATGGATCCGGTAACGGTTTGGGCAAAATTGCCCTCAGCTTCTTACTACGCGTATCGGTTGCTATGGGGTCAAAGAAATCGGACGTTTTCTCGCAGCCGCTATTGTATATCGATTGCAGGCCTGCGAGCACCGAGTCCCCTTCGCGGGGCGCGGGGTGCCCGCAGCCACGATGCCGGCCGCGTTACGTTCGTCGCCGTGGGGCAATGTTGCAGGCCGGTCGCGCGGGGGTCACCGGATCGCTGAAGCGCCGGCGGTAGGCCCCGGGCCCAACTCCAAAAACGAAAGAACAGTTTTGCGGTTTAGCCTATTATGGAACGATTGGTTGGCGTAATCTTTCAGGCAGTCGTAACAGGCCGTTTCACAACGACATTCTTGGCAGATCAGAATGGCATTTTTGACGACTTGATCGAAGTTGTCCCTCGCATCGCGGACAAAGCCGGCACCCCCGGGGGTTTGGTCGTAAAGTATGATTTCGATTCGGTCATTTTGTCTTTTTCGCAGCGACAGGCCAATTTCCTGCATTTCGACCTCAAGCATTTTGCAAAGGCCCCGCTGCAAGGCAAATGCGAGCGATTCCGGAGAGCTAGGCGACTGGTCCGGGCGGATGGCGAGGCAAAAGCTTTCAAACTCGTGGCCGTACGCCACGCCGCTCCATAAGGTGCCGTCGCATTTCTCCGGCCCTCCCATGGGCCGCAGCCGCGCGTGTGGCCGGGCTCGCGAAGACCCGTTGAATTCCGTCTCGCTGAAGCCACATTTTGGGCACAGCGCAAACCCGTCACCCTTCGGGCCACGGTTATACTGGAACAGCCTTCCGCGCTCCTTGAGCGCGAGACGAAAGCGGCCGTTGTCGCTGAAGTCCGCATCTGGGATCTGGTCAATAAAATGGGTATTTCGCTGTTTCTGGCGTACCTGCGTATCGGCCCGATAGTACTGCGGTCGGCGTTTGGATTTCCTCTCATACTTTATGCTGAACGCCCCCGGCACGACAAATGAATGCGTACACTGTCTCGTGATCAAGCGACTGCAGACATCGCATAGTGTGCCGGCGATTTCATCTTGAAGCGGCCCTGTCCGTATCTGGCCGCAGCCGTGGCATTCCGAGTACCATCGCCGCCTCGGGGCATCACGCTCGCCCAATATGTAGAGACCCGCGCTGGTGTAAACCGACTTGCGGGCAATTACCTGTGCGCCGGGTGCATACTCGGAAATGGCAATAGCCCGGCTACGGGCTAATTCAACATCGCTGTCTTTGGACCAACGCGTTTCGTTGGTCTCTAATCTCACCACGTCCAGCGGAAATGCGTAACGGGGGAGGAATCCGCCCTCAGCCAAGAAATTGATCACATCCGTGCCGAGAAGGCCCTTAATTCCGTCTCCGAGGTCTTTGGCCTGCGAATCCATGCCGCCCTTGTGCGCGCGTTCTCGCGCGCTGGCCATGGCACCCAATTCCTGTTCTGCGCCACTGATTGCGTCCAAGTATTTTTTCTGCGCGGCCTTCTTAGCGCCCTCAAGTCCTAATCGTTCCTCGAAATCGTGTCTGCAAATTTTGGTATTGAACAGGCCGGCGGGATCAGACTTCTCCAGCCATTCTTGGAAGTTAAGGGACGCCTCCGCGGGCGCGTCGAGGGCGAGATAACTCTTTGGGACCGATTTCCGAGCGCCCGGCCCAAGGAACGCCTCGAGAGGAATCCTTTGTCCCGTTCCATTAGAAATACCTGCCCCCGGTACCTGTTCACGCAGAAACTTTGCGAACGCGACCGCGTTGAAATGGCGCTGGGAGATGATCTCGTTATCAAGGAATATCGTCGGCGTGCGTACCGCGCCTGTCATTAGCCGTTGCGGGTCGCTCCACATATCGGTATCGTAACGTGATCGCCCGCACATGGTGACACATATTGCATTTTTGTCCGCACCCCGGCCGGCCCGACCGACGCGCTGAACGTAATTCGCGCTGGACGGCGGAGCGTTGCGAAGCAGTACCTTTTGCAGGCTGCCGATGTTAATGCCCATCTCAAAGGTCGTTGTGCTGCTGATGAGGTTTGTTCCCTGATCTGCGCGAAAGCGGTCCTCGATGATTTTGGCCAGCTCCTTTTTTACCTGGGCCGTGTGCTCCTCCGCCCGCAGTTCCTGAAACATTGGCTCGTCGACCCCGGTGATCCAGCGCGCGATGATATTGTCCTTGGAATCAAAGGGCCTGGCCGCGAGTTCCCCAACGCAACCAAGCCGTGGGCAACAGCTGCGTGCGGAAAAAGCGGTGACAGCGCCGCAGCGCCCACAAGCGAAACGCCGCGTCGCCCTTTGCAGCCGCAGTAGCTCGTGGTCAAGGGTGAAGCCGCCGCGATTGTCCCCAATTAGTCGGCGCTCGGTTATGCACCAAATCTTCTCCGCAAGGTCCGAGGCAACTTTCCGATCAACTCTAAGCAGGCGCGCGAGGTAGTCAATCACCGCGTTACTTCGGTTTCCCGCCGGAATCCAACTGTGCCTCCAATTCTTCTCGTCCGTCGGCAGGCGCGAATAGGTGACTTTGCCGCACAGCCGTCCGAATGCCGCCGCATCAGCGTCAACGCCCGCCGGCAGCGAAACTGCCTTCCTACGGCGCATGGTTGCCAGCAGCGTTTGCAGGGCGGCGATGGCATCGTCGGCCGCAAAAGCGTAGCGGCCGAACAGGTCGGTGGCTTGCTGCCGCTCCTGGGCGTCCAGCCTGTATTCCACCTCCACCAATCCGAGGTCCTCGATCGATTCGCGTCGAGGGTCGGGCAGCGTGAAATAGCCGAAAACCTCAGAAATCCATAGGTTGCGGTTCGCCTGTTGATCGCGGTCGCGCTCTCCCCGCGACGCCGGCAGAAAAAAGGCCTGCGATCCATCCTCGGCTTGTTCTGCTAGAGCACACCCCAGATCGGTTAAGCCCAGCGTATCGCTTGAATTGGTGATTATTCCCAGCATCCGGCGGCTCAACTCATAGGCAAATGTTTCCTCTTCCAAGATGGAAGGAAACGCCGCTGCCCGCTGCCGATTGTCAGAGAAGCACAGCAGTTTCGGCGGCGCGCGGCCCTCGCGGCGAGGCCTGGTCTCAAAATGCGACAATGGAATCGCCATCGCGCCACCCGTCGCGTCCTGTGATTCCTGAAACCTCTGTAAAGGCTCCAGTCCGGAGCCCCGCTGCGTCCCACAATTTGGACATCGCTTCAGGAGGTGCTTCGTCGGCCGGTATAGGTTTTCAATGTCCTTCGCCTTGGTCCCCACGGGGCATTGCCGGTGAAATATTTTTAGTTTGCGGGTGCGCGGTTTTACGCAGCGGCAATCATCCGGTTCGCCGCCGGGTCTTTTGCCGCAGCAAACGCACCACTCGATTGCGACGGGGTGTTGGAGTAGATCGTCCGGGTCGGATTCCTCATCCTCATCGTCTGGATCCTCCGCCGACGCCGTTTGGTCGGGAAACGGGAGATCGCCGTCGACGCTGAAATAAGACCAAAACGCTTCAGCGCCCCAACCGAGTTCTGTGCTTAGGGTGTCAAACTTAGGTTCCGGCGGCGGCCTATGTTCCGGATCTTGGGCACTCCGTGGCCCCAAGTCCTGCATCGCACCGAACAAGTAGCCACAGCGGCGGCAACCGACAACCTCCACTAAGTGCGAGCGAAAATGCTGAGCCGTGGTAAAACACTCGCGGCAAAGGCCGTCGGGAACGCCGCCTTCGCTGCGGCTGACGAAGAAGGCGGCACGCCCGTCGCGCCGCCCAGGGCATTCTGGATTGAGGCAAATGTGTAAGCCATCTTGGGCTTTCACAAAATAGTGAAGCTTGGTTGGCATCAGGTCGCTGGTGCTTTTCTCGCCCTTGGCGAGTATCTCAAGCATTGCCGACAAGCCTGCGATACGCTGCTGCTCGTCCTCCTGGGGCCAAAGTTTTTCCGCTGCGTCGCGCAGTTGTATCGGTGTTCTGAGTATTTCTTTACGAAGGCGGAAGAGATTTACGTCGTGGTTGGAGGGCAAATTCCCATCTGCGATTCCCGGCATAAGCGGTCCCTTGGCTGCACCACCGCCGTCGTTGATCTTGGCGGCCGCGTCGATGTAGTGCTGGGGGCCAAGGGCAAATGACGGCTCGTCGAGCACCGGCGGTGCGTCTTCACCCAGTATTGGGTTATCTGCATTCATGGGTTCGCCGAAGAGACCGCACGCAAATTTTTGTACGCGCACCAGGCTTTCCGGGTCGTTGCGGTCCCCCAGCGTAGCCGAGGTTGCAATGCACACAAGCTTTTCCGGTTCGAGCCGATCCTTGAGCCTTCTCAGGAGGTAGGCGATTTCCGTCGCTTGGATTCCGCGGTAGGCGTGCACCTCGTCAAGTACTAAAAATCTCAGATGGCTGTTCTCAAAGATTGGGGCGTCAACAGGGCGTTCCAGCAAGTACTCCAGCATGGAGAAGTTGGTGATCAGGATTTGCGGCGGCGTCTCGCGAATCGCCTCGCGGTGATTCAGACGGTTGGGGAACTTTTTGACCTCCGCCGCGACGCGATCTTCCACCTCACGTTTTTTCTCCTGCTGGCTCATCCCCGCGCAAAACATCTCGCCCTTGAACGCATCACGTAACGCCGCCTCGTAGGTGCTTTGGTCAAGTGGCGTCTGGCCGGTGAATCTCGCAAACTTGACGCTCGTGTGATTTTTCAGAATTTCTTCCCACTCGGTTAGTTGGTCGTTTACCAACGCGTTGAGTGGATAGATGATAATGGCTCTGAGCCCCGCGGCACCATCACGCAAGAGGTCGTCCAAGATCGGAATCTGGTAGCAGAGTGTCTTCCCGCTGCCGGTGCCGGTTGCGACGACCGTGCTATCACCACGGAGGATTGCCCTTAGGGCCTTGCTTTGGTGGCTCCAAAGGGGGCGTCCAGAAAGCTTTTCCAGGATTGTTTTCCGGGTCACTTCGAGAAGGGGAAGATCGGCGAGGCCCTCACCCTGTTTATAGTTCTGCGACCTCTCGAGATAGGGCCCGTTAACCAGCACCCCTTTTGACAGTTGGTCTTGCCAGAGCTTTTGCGCGTGTGCAAAGCTCCGATGGAAGCGGTATCTCGCCTGCAGTAATTTCACGTAGGGCTCGAGCACCTCCCTCTCAAAACGGTCGGCTAGCGAATCCATAGACTTTCCCCTACTTCAACACCCTTGCCTTCGAGGAACGACTCGAGACCCGAACGCACCCGTGGCTTCCACACCATTTGGAGGTATGCCGGGAACTCCGCGGTTGCGGCCACCACCCCGACCCTCGGCAAATGGCCCACCTCGTCCGGCCCGAAACGACAGTACAAGGCCCAAAGGGTGCCGGAATTTCCGCAGTAATCCAACACGGCCGTGCCATCCGATTTTTCGGTTATTGCCGCCCTTGATTTGGCGATCCTCCATTTTGCCCCATCCTGCTTCGTGAACCCATACTCCGAGTATTTATACAGGGTGGCCCTATCGGCTTTCCACGCCGTGAAAATCGCGTTCCTGGCCAAAACAATCTCGTCCCAGGACATCCCACGCTCGGCGTGCGACAATAGTGTTATCGGCAGGAAATCGCCGGGAAGATTTTTCCAATGGTCTTCCAACCCGAGGCGTCGACGCTCCCTTAAAATTTTCCATTCCTGTCGGTGCTCCGGCGACTCGATGGAAATGGTCAAGTTTCCATACATTTCGGGGATGTCAAAAAGCCCCACAATCTCCTGAAGGGAATCGGCGTCGCCCGATTGCCGCTTTTCCATCACCGGGCGGTCTGGATCCCGCCACTCCCAACGGAAATACTTGAGGGTGGAGCCGTCGCCGTGGAACGACCTCCATTTCCCCTGTGGCGATTGGGCGACAATTTGGACTCTAAAGTTTTGCGCCAGTTGCTCATCGGTGTCGGCACCGCCGAAGAAGTCAGGTGGTACAGATACGCCGAGTGTCGGCAAGCCTTGAGTGTGATACACGTCTCCTTTTCGTTGAAAGCATGCGAGGTTCTGCCCGTACGGCGGGAGGAAGAGATGTTCAATCCGTTCTCGCGGGCGAAACTCAATGCAAACGCGGCCCTTAGCACTTTCGAAAGCTAACGACGCCCGCTCATGATTTGGCTCCAACCTCGTCACAAAGCATGTGGTTCTGTCGGAGAGCTCAAACCGGTCGTTGGGCGGGTAATCCTCCTCGGAAAGCCCGCGCCTCACGATGCCGGCAAGTGGCTCCGGCGATACGAGCGCGTAGCGCCCCGTGGGCAGCCTCGTCCGTTCCGGGTTTACCAAAGTTCCATCGTCGTCGAAATCAAAAATCCCCCATGGGGCGGCACCGGGGAGGCAGCGACGATCGCGCTCTCCGGACGATGGTGTGAGTGCGACCGCGAGGCGACATCGGAACGCCTCAGAATTGAGCGTAATTCTGTCTGGGCACCCGCCAGCGGCCTTGGTTGCGTTGCCAATTTTCCAGTCGGCGGGCAGATTGGCCTGTTCAACGGCCGGAAGACGTAGGTAGATTTCCCCACGCTCATAATTAAAGGCCAAGCTGACGCGTTCTCGGTTGAGTCGCCCTGGGTTTTTGGGGATGAGAAATTCGGCGGTTTCCGGAACCTCATCTATATATTCCCTACGGACCCGGCTTTTTTGGGCTAGTTCGCGGGCGGACTCCGGCTGTTCTTCCATCCGCTGGCGTAGCTCGATCATTTCCCTCAGGAAGGCTGTTGCGAGGTCCCGATTGTCTGTGAGAAATCGCTGGAGGCGCCGGTGGCCGCCGCAGCGTTTTCCCACCAGACTCTCCCACTGGCCTTGGGAGAATTGCTCCCAGTCCGCACACCATAAGGCCCAATAGCAGAGCGGAATGAAATCCCCCCACACCGCCACCGGAACGCCAGCAAGGTAGACCGCCGATCCCACGTAATCCCCGCGTTTGCTGTGGTGGCGCAAGCCGAGCTTCAGGTACTTCGCGCAGTGTTCGAACTGTTGGTTGGCCTCATCCTGCATTTTTACCGTAAGCCCCGGGGAACCGACCACCCGCGAGAACTCTGGCCAAAAGCTGCCATCCTTGTATTCAAAAAAGGCGACGCCGCAATATAGCATGATCAGGCATGCCGGATTAGCGTTCAGCCCCTTACTCCATTTTGGCCACTCTGCCTTGGCAACCTCACAAAAATCTTCCCACTCGGGTCGCCCCGGAATCGCCGGAAGTAGCACACCAGCCGCACTGCTGCTCCGCGAAGACAAGCACCGTTTTATTTGCTCGCCAAATTGCCTATCCAATTCACGTAAGCAAGACGCATCTGCCACTGCGCACCCCAAAATGACGCCGCGTATTATATATATTGGCTGCCGTAGATGCGCCGCCGCCCCAAAAACGTTAGGTTGCGGCCCCTACGGTGGCGTCTTGAGGTTTGTAGGTCCCGTGTGTAAAAGCTGACGGGGCACCCCGGTCGCCTGGTGCTATCGCCGAGGAGGGTGGCGAGGCGGTCGTGGGTGCGCCCAAGCCACCGTGTCGGCGTGGAACAATTCTGGCGGCCGCGCCTGCGGGAAAACCCGTGGCCATCTGCCAGGGCGCCGGATGTGCTGGGAGGGTGCCGAAAAGCTGCAGGGCCAAAACGGAGTGAACTCCGCTCTCTCTGCCTTTGCGGGGCTCGCTCTGCTCCGCCGACGCCGGCGGCGCCTGTAACGCGGCATACTTTTTAAGCTCCTCTCCCTCCACAGCCACCATACCTGCATCCAACGTTTGTTCGCCGTTGATGCACCTTGGTGGCTGTTTCTTTTTAACCCACGGCACGCGGGTCTTTACATCCTCCACCTGCGGGCCATACACTTCCGGCATCTGCGATTTCGTTTCCGCGTTTTCTCTGGCGGGCAACTTCCTGGTGACCTTCTCATTTGCCATCGTGCTGTTTCTAATCTCTGTTCTTGGTGGATTATTGCTCGGCGGGGTGATGGCCGGCCGCATGGGTTCGCGGCAAGCGGCGCTGGCGAACGCGGTAGCCGCAAGTTTTCACCGCCCGCACAAACTCATGCATCATGTTACGCTTCCCACCCGCAACGGTACCACCGAAATTGACCACATATTGGTGGCCGATACCGGCGTGTTTATCATCGAGGCGAAACATTATGCCGGTGCTGTCGATGGCTCGCCCCAGGATGCGCAGTGGGTACAAATGTTTGGCCGCGGCTTTCGCCGGTTCCAAAACCCGATTCATCAGAACTTCGGACATGTAAAAGCGGTGCAATCTCTTTTCCGCTTTCCGGATGAACATTTTATTTCGCTGGTGGTGTTCACCGGTTCGGCGCGATTGAAGGCCGATTTTGGTCCACAGGTTATCACACTGCGTGAACTCGGGCCGTTTTTAAATCAAAGCCGCCCGGTTGTATTTGATCCAACTCAGATGGCAATGATCATCGGTCGCATTGAACTGACCCGGCTTGACCGATCGGCGGAAACCGACGAACAACACATCAATAATGTTCGCGCCCGGCTGGGCCGTCGCCGACGGTAGCCGCGGGCCGCTGCGCCATGCGCGAAAAGCGCGGAATGGGATGCGTGCCGGCGCCGCGTGCGGGCCGGGCGATGGGCGTCTGCTTATTCGCGGGGGTCCAGAATCGCCAGATATTCATGATATTCATAGCGTCGGTTGCGTCGACGTCCGGTTACTTGTAGGAGCCTGTCCGAGTAATGGCCGGGTTGCGACGGCGTGATTTTTGGCGCCCATCAAGCAGCGGCGACGATGGCGTACCTGATGCAGAGGGTACATCGAGGAGCCGCGCCGCAGAGGGGGGCCAAAAGGCACGCCGCCCCGCGGGGTGGGCCTGAAATGCCCCGCCTGCTTTGTTGTCGGATCTCGCTGACTCGTTATTCTGAGTCGGCCCGATCCTCCGCCGCGCATTCGGCACATTTCAGACCCATCCCAATCCCGGCCATTACTCGGACAGGCTCCTGGTACAATTCGCAGTCGTGCCAGGCCCTCCAGGCATTTACGCACCGTCACATCATTTAGCCGGGTGGCCTGTGACAAATGATTGACATCGCTCAGGGGCCGCCGGGCCATGCGCGAAAAGCGCGGAATGGGATGCGTGCCGGCGCCGCGTGCGGGCCGGGCGATGGGCGTCTGCTTATTCGCGGGGGTCCAGTATCGCCAGATATTCATGATATTCATAGCGTCGATTGCGTTGACGTCCGGTTACCTCTCGTACAATTCCCAGTCGTGCCAGGCCCTCCAGGCATTTACGCACCGTCACATCATTTAGCCGGGTGGCCTGTGACAAATGATTGACATCGCTCAGCGGCCGCTGCGCCATGCCCGAAAGCACCAATTGCATGCTCGCCGAAATGCGGCCGAGTTCCGCGATCTTCGCCTGGTGGCCCGTGAGCAGCTTGTCGATAGCGACCGCGGTATCCACCGCCTGTTTTGCGGTAACGGAAACACCCCGCGAAAAAAAATCCAGCCAATCCTCCCAGTTACCATCCTGCCGTACCGCATTAAGTAAGTTGTAATAATCCGAGCGATGCTCCTTGAGGTACAGACTTAAATAAAGCAGCGGCTTTCGCAACAGCTTCTGTTCGCAAAGAATCAGCGTGATGAGCATGCGGCCCGTGCGCCCATTGCCGTCAAGGAATGGGTGGATTGTTTCAAACTGCACGTGCGCAAGTGCGGCTTTGAGAAGCGGTGGTGTGGCCTGCGGCTGGTCATGCAAAAACCGCTCCAGGGCACCCATGGCTGACCCCACCTCGTGCGGCGGCGGGGGCACAAAATGGGCGTTGCCTGGCCTCGTGCCACCGATCCAATTTTGGCTTTTCCGAAATTCACCGGGCGTTGCCGCCTCGGCCCCGCGTCCGGATGCGAGGAGTCTTTCATGCATCTCGCGGATTAAGCGCAGTGAAAGCGGAAATCCGCCATCAAGCCGGGTGAGGCCATGATTCAGCGCCTGCACATATCGGCTCACTTCCTGAACATCGGATGATATGCCACTCGCGGTGTCGGCTGTTTCAAATTGGAGAAGATCTGAAAGTGATGACTGCGTCCCTTCGATCATGGACGAGAGCACCGCTTCTTTCCGGATGTAGCTGTAGACGAAACGATCCGGATCGGGCAGAAGGGCGCCAACGGTGTCCAATCGCCCCAGCCAGACCAAAGCGTCCTCGTATCGCCATCGAAGTGAAGGCGTCCAGTCGATCGGTGGGCGCGGCGGCAGCGGGTTGGGGATATAGATTGAAACCGTTTCCCCGCCTTCGGTTGAACGTAAAATCGAGCCTTGTATCCCGCGCTTCATGGTGTCGATCTTATTTTATTTTTTAATTTAACGCGAGTCGTTATTTTACGATAGGGCCGGAACGTCAAATAAGGCAGGGGGGCGTTGGGGCATGAAAAATAGGCTCCTCCCCACGCAAATTCAAGCCGTTTTTAACGGGGAAATAGCCTGTAACATCGTGCAAAATAAGTGTTTATAGCGTTCGGCCAGCCGTTTTGGTCGCACCGCTTCAGCTTATCATCGCCTCAAAGGCCACCTCATCGAGAATCGGAATTCCCAGCTTTTGGGCCTTTTCCAGTTTGCTGCCCGCATCTTCTCCGGCGACCAAATAATCCACCCCCTTCTTGACCGTTTCGCTCAATTTTCCGCCGTGGCTTTCAATCGCGGCCTTGATTTGTGATCGCGTGTATTTCTCAAGCGTGCCGGTCACCACCAACAGTTTGCCGCTAAGTTTCCCCGTTGCTGGGGCGCGGCGGGTCGACTCGGTACTTACCCCCAACGCTTCAAGTTCCAGCAAAAGTTCCGTGCCGTGCTGCTGATGCAAAAACCGGTACAGGCTTTCGGACACCACTTCGCCCACGCCTTCAACACCCTTAAACGCTTCGATGCTTGCACTCACCAGTGCCGCTCTGCTCGGAAAAGCGGCCGCAATATCCTCCGCCGTGTTCACCCCGACATGTAAAATGCCCAATCCCGCCAGCAGGCGTGCGAGGCCGCGGCTTTTGCTCGCCTGAATCCCCGCGATCAGATTCGCTGCCGACCTCTCGCCCATGCGCGGCAATTCGGCCACCGCCTCCGCCGAAAGCCGATACAAATCCGCAATCGATCGCAAAATGCCCTTGCCAATCAGCGCTTCAATCACCGCGGGCCCCAGGTTCTCAATATCCATCTGATCTCGGCCGCCGAAGAATTTAATTCGTTCCACCAATTGCGCCGGACAGCCCGGATTGGTGCATCGAACAAAGCCGCCATCGGCAGCTGGGGGCGTCAGGCAACTTGGGCAGATGGCCGGCGGTTGGATCGCAACCGCAGTCGCGGGTCGAAGTGGCAACACCGGCCCTACCACATAGGGAATCACTTCGCCCGCTTTTTGAATGACGACCTGATCATGCAGGCGAATATCCTTGCGGGCGATTTCGTCAAAATTGTGCAGACTCGCCCGGTACACATTGGTTCCACTGATAAACACCGGCGGCTCAAATTCGGCCACAGGCGTTATGGTTCCGGTTTTACCAACCTGAAACACCACGCGGGCCAGCGTGCTTTGCGCCTGCTCCGGCTGATATTTAAACGCGACGCACCAGCGTGGCGCCCGGCTGGTACTGCCGAGCTGTTCCCGCTGTGCCAGCGAATCCACCTTGATCACCACGCCGTCGGTGTCATAAGATAAATCATGTCGTGCAGATGAAAACGTGTGTATATATGAAGTGATCTGATCCAGCGTCGCCGCCTTTTGCATTTTGCCGCTGACGACAAAACCCGCAGCCTGCAGAAATGCCATCCATTGGCGGTAGCAGATAAAGTCAAAACCCTCTACCACGCCCTGCCCATGCGGCAAAAAGCGCAATTTGCGGCGGGCCACCATTTGCGGGTTGAGCTGTTTAAGCGTGCCGGCGGCCGTGTTTCGGGGATTGGCGTATGTTTCAAGGCCTTGGCTTTCCTGCACTTCGTTGATGGCCGCAAATTGTTGCCGCGTCAGAAAAACCTCACCCCGCACTTCCAGAACCTTCGGCATGGTCGGGGGCAGCGGCCACGAATCACCCCACGGATCAACAACCGCGCCGCCGCAGCGATCGTGCAAATTGCCCGGCGGCAACTCGAGCTTCAGCGGAATATCGCGGATTGTCCGGGCATTGGCGGTTACGTTGTCGCCGCGATCCCCATCCCCGCGGGTAGAGGCGACGGCGAGCACGCCATCATGGTAGGTAAGCGCCAGCGAAACCCCATCGACCTTAGGCTCACAAATATAAAGTGGACGCTTGCCATCGAGAGCGCGGGTTACGCGGGCATCAAAGGCCGCCACTTCCCCCTCGCTGTAAGTGTTATCAATAGAAATCATGGGGACGGCGTGAGCCACCGCCTCAAAGCCATCGAGCGGCTTGCCGCCCACACGCTGGCTGGGTGAATTCACGTCGGCGAGTTCGGGGTGCGCCGTTTCAATATCCAGAAGTTCCCGCATCAGCGCGTCATACTGATCATCGCCAATCTCGGGCGCGGCAAGTTCGTAGTAAAGTTGATCGTGGTGGCGAATCTGCTTGTGCAGCTCGGCGAGGCGTGCTTTTATGTCCATCCATCAATCCCGCACAGCAGTTTGCAATCACAGCCACCAGCGCAGCGCCCAGGCCAAAGCGCTCAAGAACCGCTTGCCCATCGGCCGATGCGGGTCCATCACCACACGCCGACTGTGCTTGATTTCATAGGCGCAGATACAGCGGGCAATCTTGGCAAAGTCGCGCGATTTTATCACAGCCAAAAATTCAAGATTCAACCATAAGCTGCGGGGATCCATATTCGACGACCCGCAGATCGTCCATTGCTTGTCCACCACCACCAGTTTGGCGTGCAACATCCGATTGGTACGCTCAAAAATGCGCACGCCGCGACGCAGAAATTTAGTGAATAAATATTGCGTGGCATACTTGGCCAGCGGCATATCACCCAGCACCGGCACAATAACCGTGACCCGCCTGCCGTGTCGGCGCAGCCGCAGAATCGCCCCCAGAATCCGCCGCACCGGTATGAAATAGGCCATTGCGATGACGGCACTGTGCTGCGTACCCCGCAAAATATGCCGAAACACCCGATCGCCGCGGCTGAAGCCTAAGCCGTGGCCGCTGTCAAAAAAGTGGATCGACCCTTTGCCTTCGCTGAGCCGGGCTCGGCGATACGCGCGCGGCCGAACCGAAATCGGCTGGCCATGTGCATGTTGCCAGCTGCGTTCAAAGCTCGCCGCCACCTCCCGCTGCGCGGGCCCCTCTAGCCGCACATGAAAATCTCTCCAGCCAAGTTCGGGGGCCGCCTCCTCCGGTACGTCGAGGTACCGAAAATCCCGTCCATGATCCACAATATTCATGCCGCCAAAATACGCGACCGTGTCATCAATCACCAGCAGTTTGCGATGATCCCGCCGGTTCATGATGGCCAGCGCCGATAAATGCTTTAGCGCCTCAAACCACGTGTGGTAGGCATGCACATCCACCCCCTCGTCGGCCATCTCTTTGAAGAATGAGGCCTCCGTGAGTACCGAGCCCACGCTGTCGTAAAGCAGGCGTGTCTCAATGCCCGATGCAGCGCATTTGACCAACGCCGCAGAAATCAGACTTCCGCTGGCATCATCGGCAAATATATATGTCTCCATCCATACCCGCTTTTTCGCCGCGGCAATATCCGCGAGCATCGCAACAAAAAGCTGCTCGGCTTCGGCAAAAACGCGCAGCTTGTTGCCGTCCACATCTACCTCTGGATGGCGTGTGCATGGATCTTTTCCGGCCGGTTCTGCGGGTGCCCCATTCATCGTACGTTCCTTCGCCGGCGCCGCGCGGGCGCCCGGTGAATTGTAGTCCGGAAGCCAAGCCATTATTTGCACAGGCTTCAGGCCGCGCCGGCGCCGCCGCGCGCCCGCGCTATCTAGCCGACGGCACGGTGCCGCCGCGCCACTAAGCCGGCCAGCCTGCTGGCCGCGGGTCGGCGTCCCGCCCGCCTGCCCGTCGTCGTCATTAAGCCCGACAGGCTCCTAACTGCACGAAACCGGCTGATGCACTTTCGCCGGCACCAGACAAATGAATTCCAGGTCGCCGTCGCCCGTATTCTGAAATTGATGCATCTGGTTGGCCGGAACATACACCACATCGCCAGCGCCCAGCGCCTGCTCGCCGTGCGGGCCTTTGGCCACGCCTTGCCCTGCAAGCACCAGCACTTCGTGTTCATAATCATGTTGATGGTGCGGTGTGTGGCCACCGGCGTGCACCGTAAATTTACGCATGGCAAAATTGGGGCAACCATCCGCCGGGCCTAAAAGCATCTGCATATCGGTAAGTGATGCGCCCGCCATCGTCACCGCGGAAGCCGCCACCGAGCCGGCTTTTTTCACAACCATATTCTCTGCCTTTCACTGCGGCTTGCCGCCGCTGATGTCATAAACCCAACCGAGGAGTGCAGGTTGATAGTCAATCAATTCATCGGGCTTGAAAAACCGGGCGATCTCCATTTTGGCGGCATCATTCGAATCGCTTCCGTGAATCAAATTATTTGCCCCCGACATGCCATAATCGCCCCGAATCGTTCCCGGCTCCGCCTTGTACCCAGCGGTCGCACCGATCAACTTGCGGCACACATCTACCGCATGATTGCCTTTCAGCACCATCAGCACCACCGGGCTGCTGGTCATAAATTTTACCAGCGAGCCGAAGAAGGGCTTCTCTTTGTGCATGTCGTAGTGCGCCGCGGCCGTGGCGTGGGCAATGGTGTCCATTTTCATCGCCACCACGACGAGGCCCTTGGCTTCAAAACGAGCGATAATCGATCCGAGGAGCCCCCGCTGAACCGCATCGGGCTTAAGAATTATTAGCGTTTGATCCATCGATATTTCTCCGCATAGCCTACGGGAACCAGCTATTTTAGGGGAGCCAGGGCGTTGTGGCGAGTGCCTGCCTGGCGCCCGCCCGCGCCGCGGCTGCACGCTGCGGTCATTATGCCCAATCAAACTCCCAAGGTGACACAGGCATTCCTGC
>JAJZGD010000048.1 GCA_021804985.1 Planctomycetota bacterium | reverse complement strand
CAGCCACCAGGCGTGCATGAACTTACCGCAATGGCCAATGCGATCCGCGCGGAATTAATAAAAGCCAAAGGCCAAAAGCAGCCGCGGATTGTGCCGCTGCCGGATGATTGGCGAACCGAAGGGAGTTGGCTGGGCAGATATGGGCGTTATTGGGCCTGCCTGTTTGCGGCGGACCACATATCCCCGCTCATTTCTGCGCCCCTTGTCTGGTCGCCGGCTCGTGCGGCGGTCACCTACGGCATCTTCATGGGGCCGCACCGGGAAAAGTGGGATACGTTGCGAGGTTGGCCTGCGAGCGAGGCGACATCAAACCGGCGTGCGCTGGAATTGCCTGAGATTTACCTAAGGCAAGAGATCAAAAGTAAACGGGCGAGCTGGCGGCGTGATCGCCGCGATGGACAGGTTGATGATCACGGCGAGAATTACCCCGAAAGCTGGCAGGGCCCGGATGTGAATTTTGCTTTAACGATACCGAGGGGTGAATTTGTGCTTTCGATCTACGGGTACAACGATAATGGTCACTTTGGCGCTTGCCGCGACCGGGATTACCAGATTTCCGCCCAACGTATCCCATCTGGTTTGAGTATCGGCAGCCGGGCGGCGTATTTGCAGGGCATCGCCGATACTTATTCCATCCCCAAAAGCGTGGTTGGCCGGTTTGTGGATTTCTCCGGCGGCGTATGGGCGCGCCTTATGGTGCGGGGGCCAATGCAGCTGGTGATCCGCTTGAGCCGCAATCATTCGTTCAACACCATGCTGACCGGCGCAATGCTGGACCGAGTTAACGAGCATCCGTCTCCGTATTACTACGGGGCACGCGGGTGGCACCGAAGGGTTAAGGAACTTGCGGAAGGGCGCCACGCGTTCCTCCGCCAGATCGCGCGGAAGAGAACCGGGCCGGAAAGATTGCCCGGGCGGCCGCAAACGCTTCTTCGGCTCGAAGAATGTCTTGTGTACGAGCTGCCAAATGCCTGGGCTCAGAGCGAGCCGCGGGTTTACGCGCTGCTGCTGAGGTGGTACGACGCGCACGATGGCGCTAAGCGTACAGCGCGCCCGGCGGCGTTGGCAGCCGTCGCGCGGATCGATTATCGCTTGTGCCGCTTTCGGGCGTGGGAACGGGTGGAAGGACGACGTGGCATTGTGACGCCACGGTGGATCGAAAGGTCGCTGCGAGGGCCTGGCTGGCAGAATTGCAGCGGGCGAAGCGAGTTTGCAACCATCAGGAAATTTGCGAAACGATTCGGCGTCGAAGCGAGCCACGCCAACGGATTTTCGGAGCGCAGGGCGAGCGGTTCGCCCGGGCGTGGATAAATAATAGCTGTTCCAAAAAAGGAGAACTACCATGTCGCAGCAAACCGTCGGACAGGTTCACTCGAGGCCGAGTTTGCCGAGATTGCTCACAGCGTTCGCCCTGAGCATCGGGATAATTTCCCTCGCGGGCAGCGGAAATCAAGCCCGCGCAGAGGGCCCCCCTAGGTGCGGCAGCCTCGTCGACACGATCAACCCTTCCTGGCACGCCTTCGTGCAGGATTGCGGCAATGGCGGGTTTAAGTTCAATTTTAATGCCGTCGTCCCCGGGTCGGGAAGCGTGTCCATAGCCGGCCACGGCGGGGGAACGCAATGCATTGCCAGCTATACTTACATACCGCTCCACGGTAACTGTATGCCGGCAACGACCAGCGAGCGGAAAACCACGTACTGCCACCACATCGCCAGTTACCAACCCGTCTACTATGCCAACGGTAGCTGCAACAACAAGTTCCTTGGAATTTTCGGACCAAACTGCAACCCTCCAACGAAAGCGAAGGTACAGCCGGCTTCCGTCCCGAACTACGTGACCGCCCCGTGCCCCGCTTCGTAGCCCGCTGGGGGTCCGCGTCGCACCGCGGTTGCCACGTTACCGGGCCAACCGTGGTCGGTGGCGTTGGCGAGCTCCGATACCTGTCGCAATAGGAAATAAAGAGGTGAATTTTATGGCAGCTTTTTACCGGGGGATATTGGCCAGGGCTGTCTTGCCAGGGATGCTCCTTGTTTACTTCGCCGGATGCAATTGCGGTTATGCCGGTACACCGAAGCGCGCGGAACGTGGGGGGCCGACTGCCGCATTCTGGACGAGGCTGCTCAGTAATTCGGCCGCTGGCATTGGGACACTCTCCGCGCGGGTTCGGTTGTCCGTCTACCCGCCCCCGCCCGGCGGCGCGGCAGAGGGCACCGCGGTGCTCACTTCGGAACAACTGCTATGGGATATCTCGGATCACCGGGCTTTTATATCCGCCGAAAGCTGGTCGAGGCCCTGGCCCCCCCCAAAGGGCCCGCACGCACCATTCGGCGCCACGTTTAGCGAGGTCTGGGTGGTGAGTCGCCACCGCCAATGGTACGCCATGCCGCAGACGCACCATGTGACCAGCCAGACCCCGTGGTATGTGGTAATCAATAAACGTCCGCGGGGCCCGTGGCGAAAAATAGCTCACAGCGGCTTCGGCCTCTCCGAAATCGAGCGCCTGTTCGTGCCCATGGTGGCCCGGATAAACAGGAAACTCGGCCCCAAAAGTTCACGGGCGCGCCAAGGCAAAAGTTGCCTTCGCCTCGTGTTCAAGTCGGCGCGCTATTCGGCGAAAACCAAAACCTACAGGGTCGTTTTCTTGGCGCATCCCTACCAACTGGACGCGGCCAAGCGGGCGACGGTGCGTACGCTTTATCAGCGTTTTGGCCACATCGAGGTTGTGACGCGCGTGTCCCTGGCACACGGCGTGAAGATTTATTCCGAGACCTTCGGCTGCACCGGTGGCACCGCAGGAAAGTTCGCGCAGGAGTCGCTTAGATTCACGCATTTTGTCGAGGTCGGCGGCATCTGGGTGCCCCGCGTTTCGCGGTTTGATAATTTCGACCTCGGACGCAGGAAACCCACCAATTCGTGGACACTGCGCCTGAGCCACATTCGCCTGAATTTTCCCGTAAAAAATTCTGATTTTCGTTACACCCCGCCGGTGGGTGCGTTCGTGGAAGATGCCATCACCCATGGAAGTTACGTTGTCCAAGGGCCCGCCGCGAACTTGCCGGGAAGGTAGCCGGGGAAGTTTCGTGCCGGACCAACGCAATGCCATCGGCGGGGCCTCGGACGCCTGCCTGAATTGGCGGATGATGGAAGTGATATAGGAGTGGCTGCAATGCTGTCTGTTATCAGGGTGGTATTGGTTTTACCTGTCGCGGTTATTGCGGCCGTCGCCGGCCTGGCGCACGCCGCCGCCGGGCGGCGCATAGGCACCGCAGGCGGCCCAATTCCTCTCGGCGGAGCGCATTGTGCCATGGCGAAGATCACCCTCGGGAGCATATACTATGGCACGCGTGCGGTTAGAAAATTGGTCATTCGCAATAAGAGTCACCACGGTATGTTCATTTCACCGGTGGTGAGCTGCGATTGCACGCAGTTCATCGTTCCGGAACAATTTCTGCCAGCCGGGCGAGCCGAAAAAGTTACGGTGGCCTATTCAAGCTGGGCCGGCCCAACCGCCGGAGCGGTGACCAGGGAATTCGGCCTCTATGAGCTATTTGTGGGGGCGCGATCAAAACTGCTCCTCACCGGCAAACTCACGGCGCGCATTCGGCCATCGCTAATTGTCACGCCCTCGTCAGTGCGGAAGATTGTCGCGGCAGGTGCCATTACCGGGCCGGCTCGGCTGAAGGTGCGAAACGAAACCTTTCACCATCTGCACATCGAATGTTCTGGCGGTGCAAACGCCCGAGTGCGGCCCGCGAGCTTCGCCGTGCCTCCAGGGGGCACCGCTGCGGTGTTTCTTAAACCCAAGGCCGGAACCATATCAGCCGGGGCCGCGTCCGGGGTCGCGTGGCTGCGGGTGGTGTTTGCGCATTCCGAAAGCCCGGTGCTCCAAATACCCATGCGGTATTCATTCCAGGAACTCTTGCCCGTCGTTGCTGAGCCGGGGCAGGTCGTCCTGCGTGGGGTCCATGGGCAGCGTCGGGCGCGATTGCGGTTGGCCCCTGCGTCCGGGCACGCCCTGCGCATCATCACGGTTCGCCCGTCCGTGCGCTGGCTGCGCGTGAAGAAGTTGGGGCCATCATGGGATAAGATTCTGGTTCGGTTGGTGAAGCACGCGCCGCCACCGCCGCTGGTGGGCTCCATCACGATTTCTTACGCAATTCACAAAAAGCTCTGTGCATTGCGGATTCCGGTGTTCGTGGCGCCGGGTGGGGCAAGCGTAAGGTCGCGGATGGCGTTGCGGTTTTCGCAGGACGTTATTCGCGTGGCCGTCGGCCGGGGCGCGCGCTTCGCTCGGGCCGCTTTCAAATTCAACAACCCGTCACCAGACGCAATCCGCATCGAAAGAATTACGACATCATGCAGTTGTACGTCCGCCAAGGCGAGCGAAAATTCTATCGCCCCCGGCGGCCATGGCACGATAACCGCGACCATTCAACTAAGGGGCTTACCCGCGAAATTTGTTCGCTACGCCACCGTGTGGGAACGGGGGAATACACACCGGCCGCTGCGGCCAGTTCGGCTTAAAATTATTGTGACGCAGGGCGCCCGGGCGCGTTGATAGGCTGCAGTAGGGGTCGGGCGGGTTATCCCAGTGGTGTCCGGGAAAATCTTAGCGAAATCTTAACGAAATCTTATCCCGGAGTTTAGCCATCAAAAACGATAAAACCCTTGCTGTGCAAGGGTTTGGCTCACTTTTCACTTTCCCGTTACTGTGAACATCCCAGTAGCTCAAACGCCACGCCATCAAGGGTTTTCTTATCCGAAAGTCCGTTACCGGAGTTTGAGGAACTCTACGAGAAGCTGGTGGCGTTTGATGGTTCGTATTTCCATGTTCCCGCCAAGGTGTTCTGGGCGTTGCGTGAAAAGGACCGCAGCCAGGTGGAAGGTCGGCAGATTCGCCTGAATCTGCATTACTGTGTGAGCAATGGCAACCCGCTGGGGATGAGCATCAGCGGCGAAGATGGGCCGTCGGAAGTACAGGCGGTGTTTAAGGATGTGGAACCGGGGCTGGTATACATTGGAGATCGTGGCGTACTTAGTTATGCGGGGGTTCGGGGCATCGTCGGAGCCGGGGCGGACTTTGTATTTCGGCTGCAGAGTGGGGTGGGCTTTACCTGCCAGCAGGCAACAACCTTAAGCCACGAAGACCCAGGCCACGGCATTATCTCGGACCGCCAGGGGCATTTGACCGGCTCGAACAAGCATAAGCCGCCAGAGACGGCTGTGCGGGAAATCATTATTACGAACCGGGATAACCCTGCCGAGCCGATCCGTTTACTTACGAACATGCTTCATGTTCCCGCACAGGTGGTGGGGACATCTACCAGTGTCGCTGGCGCATTGAACTGTTCTTTCGTTGGCTCAAGGTGTATGCCAACTTCGAGCACATGATAAGCCACAGCGAGCGTGGTGTGGAAACCTGGTTTTACGTGGCGTTCATCGGTACGCTTCTGATGAGCTTGTATACCGGCTACGAACCGAGCACCTACACATTTGCCGCCATGGAGTTGATTATGGGCGGCCAGGCCAGATATGAAGACGTGGCGGCCCATCTGGCGCGTCTGGATCGTGAAAAGATGCTGGCGCGCAAGCGCCGGGCAGCGAAAAAGGCTGCGAAACAAAAATGCCTGAAACGCGCTGCGCCCTTTTTCAAACAAAAAAGGCCGATGGCAATCCATGCGCCCAGATAAGCCGGCACTGCGCTCTGAAGCCGGAGCAGACACGCCGACGCGCCGATTCGTGCCTCGGCGACCACGCAGCAAATACGATGCCGGACACTATTGGCATTGTGCCGCCGCGCCCCGGCGTGCTGCCCGCAGGCAGCCTCTGTGCCTCCGCGCCCCTGGGTGAGACATCGGTCGTGGGCCGGCCGTTGTGTCGGCATGACTCCTCGCTGCGCTCGTCGTCACACCGACACAACGCAGTTTAGTAGAACCGACCTGACGGCGATTATCCATAGACTTCAACATACAAGAACGACGACCGGGACGGCGGCCGAGCCGGGTTGCGTGCTGTTTGCTGGCGGCGGAGTGTGGAAACGGTTCCTCGTGCGCGGCGCGGCTGCACGCTGCGGTCATTATGCCCAATTAAACCCCCGAGGCGGCCCAGGCATTCCTGCCTGTGCCCCACCGTGCCACAAACACAGACAAGAATGTCTGTGCCACATTGGCATCATCATGCGCGCGGATGGGACTCCAAAGTCCGGGCTGGCCCAAGGCCCAACAACTCGGCCCACAGTCAAGCCGCCATCGACTCAGCGCTTTCCCGCCCTGGGCTGCGCCTGCATCCACGCAAGGTACGCCTCTACGTTCATTGTTGGCGAGCTGTCCATAGCGTTACTCCCTGAGCCAGGCCGGGACCCGGTTAGAATGCCCGCAACCACACGCTTGCCACCGCATAATTCTAACAATTTCACCCTGCCCGGAAAAATTGCCACGCGTCACCCAAACCCGAATTTTGATCAAACAGGAGAGCCGGGCAGGCTTGCACGGCGCGGCCTTGCGACGCGCTCTTCTTTGAATATAATCGCTGCTTCTAACATTAGCCGCGAGGAACAGATCGGCATGTGCTGTCTGTGTCCCGCCGTTATCACGGTGTAAGGGCCATTTTGTATGTTGAATCAGACCAAAAAGTCGGAAATCATTTCCAGCACGCGGATTCATGATGGAGATACCGGCTCTGCAGAGGTGCAAATTGCCCTGCTTACGCAGCGTATCAATGAACTCACGGGGCATCTGCAATCCCATAAAAAGGATTACTCCTCGCGGCGCGGCCTGCTGAAAATGGTCGGTAAGCGTTCGAGTTTGCTCAAATATCTCACCCGCACAGACCCGCAGAGATACCAGAGCATCATTACGCGACTCGGTTTGAGAAAGTAATTGTGAATGCCGGCCGCTGAGAAATGTCGCTCAGCCCGGCGGCGGCGCAAATAGGCCGCCCTCAGGATATGGCATAAGAAATTTGGCCGAATATTAAGCATGCTGCCGGTCGGTTGGATTGATTTGAAATGATGTGGCGCAGCAAGGAACTCAGAACAAGGTGAATTCATGACGGTTGTAAAAGTTGAGACGGAACTTTCAGGGCGTTTGTTATCCATCGAAACCGGGCACTTAGCCAAACAGGCGGCGGGCGCTGTCGTCGTCCGCTTCGGGGAAACCATTATCCTCGCGACGGTGTGCACCTCGGACCCACGGCCCGGAATCGATTTCTTTCCCCTCACCGTCGATTACCGAGAAAAAACTTCCGCCGCTGGAAAATTCCCGGGCGGATTTATCAAACGCGAGGGGCGCCCCTCCACCAAAGAAACCCTCACCGCTCGCATGATCGATCGGCCCATTCGCCCCCTGTTCCCCTTGGGATATTTCGACGAAGTGCTCATTCAGGTTCTCGTGCTTTCCGCCGACGGCCAGAATGATCCGGATGTTCTCTCCATGATCGGTTCCTCCGCGGCCCTTGCCATCAGTCAGGTCCCCTTTGAAGGCCCCATCGGCGCCGTGCGCATTGGCCGCGTGGACGGGCAGTTTGTTGTCAATCCCACCGCAGCCGAAATGGATCAGTCCGATATGGACTTACTGCTCGCCGGTACCGACGACGCCGTCAATATGATTGAAGTCGGTGCCCGCGAACTTCCCGAATCCGTCATTCTCGATGCCATCGCCCTCGGGCAGCAGCACATTAAGCGCATCGTCGGCATCCAGCGTGAACTTATGGCGCAGGTCGGCAAAGCCAAAGAGTGCCGCACCAATCTGCCGCCGGATGCTTTGGTTCAAGCGGTTGCCGCCTTCGGCGACAAACTCAAAACTGCCAAGCAGATACCGGGCAAAAAAGATCGAGCCACCGCCGTCAAGGCGATTAAAACCGAAATTTCCCAGGCGTACGCCAAAGCCTCCGGTAACTCAGCGCCAACCGCAATCTACGAACCGCTCCACGTTGCAACCGCATTCAGCATGCTTGAAGAAAAAGTCATTCGCCAACTCATTCTCGATGGCACCCGCCCCGATGGTCGCGATCACCTGACCGTTCGCCCCATCCATTGCGAAGTCGGCATCCTGCCGCGCACCCACGGCTCGGCCATATTTTGCCGCGGAGAAACGCAATCGCTCGTTACCACCACGTTGGGTACCGGCGAGGATGAACAGATTGTCGATGGCTTAGGCGCCGAATACTCCAAAAAATTCATGCTTCACTACAACTTCCCTCCCTTTTCCACCGGCGAAGTTAAACGCATCATGGGGCCAGGCCGCCGGGAAATTGGGCATGGCGCCTTGGCTGAAAGATCACTCGAGCCGGTGCTGCCCCCGCCAGATCAATTCCCCTATGTTGTGCGGCTTGTCTCAGACATTCTCGAATCCAACGGCAGTTCGTCGATGGCGTCGGTTTGCGGCGGAACGCTCGCTCTGCTCGACGCCGGCGTCCCGCTGATTCGACCCGTCGCCGGCATCAGCATTGGTCTGGTATCGGAGGGCTCACGCGAAATTCTACTCACCGACATCCTCGGCGAAGAGGACCACTACGGCGATATGGATTTCAAGGTCTCCGGAACCACCCAGGGTATTACCGGCATTCAGCTGGATCTTAAAATCCACGGCCTCCGCCATGAGCTGGTCGTAAAAACCCTGGAGCAGGCCCGCATCGCCCGCCTCGCCATCCTGGAAAAAATGCACGCGGCTATCCCCGCGCCCCGCGCCCAAATTTCGCCCTATGCCCCCCGACTGCTCACCATCCACATCAATCCCGAAAAGATTGGTAAAGTCATTGGCCCTGGCGGCAAAACCATTAAGCGAATTGTCGAAATCACCGGCGCCAAAATTGATATCGATGATGATGGAACCGTCTTCATCTCGGCCGTGGGAATGGATGCCGCCGAGCGCGCCCGCGAAGAAGTGGAACGCCTCACCGAGGATGTAAAAATCGGAAAGGTATACACCGGCCGCGTTACCTCCATTAAAGATTTTGGCGCATTTGTCGAAGTTATTCCTGGCTTGGACGGCCTCTGCCACGTCAGCGAGCTCGCGGAAAAATTTGTTAAAAATGCCCATGATGAAGTGAAAATCGGGCAGGAAGTTCGCGTTAAAGTTATCGCCATTGATGATCAGGGACGCATCAAACTTTCGCGCAAGCAGGCCGTGCGCGATGAAGCCCAGCACATCGGGCAAGTGCCGGCGCCGGCGCCCGTGCCCGTGCCGTCCGCCAGCTAGGAAATGGCCGGGATTGGGATTACTCAGGTAGGCTCCTGATGCCTGATCGCCCGCTCGTCATGCTTCGGGGAGTTCCCGTTTTTGCGGATCAACGGTAAATCCGGAGGTCTCTGATGCCACTCGGTTTAGTCAAATGGTTCGATTGCAGGAAGGGATTCGGTTTCGTTGTCGATGCGGACGGCAACGAAATATTCGTCCACTTCACCGCCATTGATGGAACCGGTTTCCGGCGCCTCTATGATGGCGAAAGCGTAAGCTACGAGATATTTCAAGGCCCCAAAGGATTTTACGCATCGCGTGTTACACGGTTGGATCCCAAACCGGGCCTCACATCGCTTGCGGATGTCCTGACGCCGTAGCCGTCATTGTGCCTCACGCTTCGCTTCCCCAATCGGCGGACTGCGCTATGAGTTCTTTTCCCCCCAATATCCCTGCCGCCGAAATTGGCGCCGGTCCGGGGCCGGACCAGCGCGAGTCACAGCGGCTGCTCCGTTTGCATCAGCTCGCCAAGCTTGGCGAATTGGCCGGGGGCTTGGCCCACGAACTTAAAAATCCCCTCTCCACCATTAAACTCAATCTCCAGCTTATGCAGGAAGATATTGCCGAGGTACCAGGCCTTGAACCCACCCGCGCTCGGGTACATACGCTGCGAAAAGAAGTCGATCGTCTGCATCACACGCTCGAATCATTTCTCCGATTTGCCGGCCGCATTGAGCTTGATCGCCATCCCATGGCCGTCAATGCCATCATCAATGACATGATTGATTTTTTTGGTCCCCAGGCCAGCGCCTCGCGCGTGCGCCTGCATGCCAGCCTCACGGAAAAAAATCCCGTCGGAAATCTCGACGTGAATCTTATTAAGCAGTCCCTCCTCAATATTCTTCTCAATGCCGTTCAAGCCATGCCCAATGGCGGCGATCTGATCATCCGCACCGATGCCCATGACAACACCATCCTCCTCGATGTCGCCGACACGGGTGTCGGTATTGCGCCGGAGCAGTTGCCGCGCCTTTTTGAGGCCTTTCACACCACCAAAAAAGGGGGAACCGGGCTGGGGCTTGCCACCACACGCCGCATTATCGAAGAGCATGGCGGCCACATCAGCGTGCAAAGCGAGCCGGGACGTGGCACCAATTTCCGCGTTGAGTTACCTTTGCATCCGGTATTGGAGCCGCCCGCTGCCTAGGAGCCTGTCCGAGTAATGGCCGGGATTGGGATTACCAAGTTAGGTTCCCGGCATCGCGATTGCCGCTTCCTGTGGTTGAACTTCTTACCCGGAGCCCTCGCCCCATGTCATCATCACCCATATCCATGCTGGTTTCAGATGTCGATGGCACCCTGCTCGACGAAAATAAAAATATAACCCCCCGCGCCCGGCAAGGCGTTGAAAAAATCCGTGCCCGGTCCGCTCGCATGACACTCATCAGCGGCCGTCCGCCGCGCGGTATGAGCACCATAATTAACACTCTCGCTATTTCTGAACCGGTCGCCGCTCTGAACGGTTCCCTCATTGTCTGGCCCAATCTCAGCATCCTTCAGGCCGTCACCATGGATGCGACCACCGTTTCCGCCGTTGCCCGCGTCATCCTTGAATATGGGCTGGAGCTTTGGCTTTATACTTTGACCGACTGGTTCGTTTCCGACCTGCACTCCCCGCGCGTCGCCCATGAAATATCGGTCGCGCACGGTACGCCGCAGTTAATCCCCACTCACGGCCCATTTCCTGATGGTGTGGCCAAAGTACTTGGTGTCAGCGGCGATCACCCGCTCGTTGAAAAATGCGAACACGCCGTGCTCGCCCAATTTGTAGGTAAGTTATCTGCGAGCCGCTCTCAGCCCCATTATCTGGATATAACTGCCCCCCATGCGGACAAGGGAACCGGCCTGCAAAATCTTGCCCGGCTCGCGCGCGTGCCACTTTCCCAGATTGCCGTCATTGGCGACGGCCCCAACGACATTCCTATGTTTCAACTCGCCGGCCTGAGTATTGCCATGGGCAACGCCGCCGCCGACGTTCAGCGTCACGCGGGCTTTGTCGCCCCGAAAAATTCGGCGGATGGTTTCGCCGCCGCCGTCGATGAAGTCATTCTTCCCCGCATGAATTCCGTGCATTGACGGCTTTTGCAAATGTCTGCGCCGCCGACTATGTCTCGGCGCAAATCCTGAAAGGGAGAAAACCATATGCGGCAAATCCCCGCGTTTCCCGCCTTATCCGCGAGCCCCACGCCCTCCGCGCCCCGCGCCATCCTTGCCATTGTGCTTATGACTCTGTGCTTCCAAGGCTGTGCCCAGCAGCCGCAGATGCCGCTGAAAAAGCTGCCACCCCTTCCCGTTTCCTATTTGGTCCATACCATCAATGCCAACGTCCGGCATATTACGGAACTGCGGCTCGTCGGCACGCTGACCATCCGATACTTCGACAGCAAAAATCGGCCGCAAAGCATTTCTCTTCATGCCGTGCTGCTGATCAAACGCGTTGCCGCCACCACCGCCAACCTCGCCGCCACCGCGTCCACCGCGCCGCAGGCCGAGGTGCTGCTTTTGACCACCTATCTCGGTCAGAATGCATTGGAGCTGGGTTTAAATCGCCACGGTTATTGGCTCATCAACCACCAGAAGAATCAGGCCTATGTCGGCCAGCTGAACACCCGCGGCATCGTTCCCCCCGGCGTGCTGCCCATTAATCCTTCACGCCTTCTTGCCCTGCTTGCGATGGACACATTGCCCGGCAATGGCCTCACGCTGATGACCGAGGTTCCCGGGCGGCCCAGATTAAATCTGCTGGTGCTTTCGCTCCGCGAAGGCCACTTGCTCGTTCACCGCCGCCTGAGCATCAGTCGATATTCCGGACGGGTGACAGAAGTTGAACTATTTAATTCAGGGGCGATCGCTGCAGCCATTTCCCATTTGCGCCAATATCCCGCCGTTAGCCCCACCGAACTCTTCGCAGCCAAAGTGCCCATCTCCGCACTGATCCCCCGAAAAATCGACATCGAAATACCCACGCGCAAGTCTGAACTGCGCTTTTCAATCCATTCCGTTTATACCCAGCTGCCCGGCAAGGCACGCTTCATCTTCGCGCGACCCAGCTTCCACGGCGACACCGTGCACGTAATCCACCCCGCTGAAGCACAATGACCCACCATGCATTCCCGCGCCTCAGACACGCCATCGGAAGTTTGCTTATACGGTTTTTTCCGGCGGCTCCTCGCGCGCTTCAATACTCAGGTCTTTAACCTTTTTGTTCAGCGTGTTGCGGTTGATACCCAGAAAATCAGCCGCCTTTATCTTCACATCTGAACAGCGGCTCAGCGCTTCTTCAATCAGGCGTTTTTCCACCTGCTCAATCACCAGTTCGTAGATATGCCCCTCGCGATGCGAATATTCGTTGATCGCCTGTTCCGCCATACGCTTGATAACCCCATCCAGACTTTCGCTGGAAAGATTTGATTTTCCCTGCTGCGCAAACGCCCGTATCGCCGTCGGCAAAAGGTCTTCCGTCAGCGTATCGCTGCGGCTTAAAACCACCGCCCGCTCAATGGCATTTTCCAGTTCACGCACATTTCCCGGCCACGGATAGCGCACCAGCAGGTTGAGTATTTCCCGACTGATTTTATTAAGCGTCTTGCCATTTTCGGAATTAAAACGATCGCGAAAAAAATCGATTAACCGTGGTACATCTTCGCGCCGACTCCGCAGTGCCGGCAAACTAATCGTGACCACATTGAGCCGATAAAACAAATCCTCACGGAAGCGTCCCTTCGCCACCTCCTCCTGCAAATTCAGGTTGGTCGCCGCGATAATACGCACATCCACCCGGATCGTTTTCGTATCACCCACCCGCTCAAATTCCCGCTCTTGCAGCACGCGCAGCAGCTTCACCTGCATGCTGGTGTCAATCGTGCCGATCTCATCGAGAAAAAGTGTGCCCGAATCCGCCGCTTCAAAACGCCCCATCCGATCGCGAATCGCCCCCGTGAAGCTTCCCTTCACGTGGCCAAAAAGTTCCGATTCCAGCAACGTCCCCGTCAGCGCACCGCAATTCACCCGGATGAACGGCTTTTCAGCCCGATTGGAATTAAAATGAATCGCCTTGGCAATCAGCTCCTTGCCCGTCCCGGTTTCGCCAAGCAGCAGCACCGTGGCGCGGCTGGTGGCCACCTGCGCAATCGTATCAAACACCTCCAGCATGGCCGACGAACTGCCGATGATGTTGTCAAATTTGTATTTACTTTGCAGCGTGTCGCGCAGTTGCCGCCGTTCCTCAATCCACTGCTCGCGCTCTTGCGCCATAATGCGGTTGATTTTTATCGCCTGGGCGATAAACGCCGTGATGATCTCCAGCAAACGCCGGTCGCCCGCCAGCGTCACGGTGTCGACAAACTTTTTGTCTACCGAAAGCGCCCCGGCCACGCGATTGTCGATCTGAATCGGAACACAAATGAAACTGATCGCCTGCCCGGTCAACGCCGCCCGCGCTCCGGTGCGATTGAGAAACTGCAAGTCTTTACTGATATCCTCAACCACGCGTGCTTTGCCCGTTGCCACCACCTGCCCCGTGATCCCCTCCCCAACGTCATACCGCCCACGCTGAATTTCTTCCGGGGTTAGCCCGATGGCGGCCTCAATCCGCAATTTGCCTGCCGCCTCATCCAAAATAACCATCGACCCACGTTCCATGCCGAGCCGTTCCGCCAGCACCCGCATGGTCTGGTCAAAGGCCGCATGCAGATTCAGCCCCGTCGATAGGACGCGCCCAATTTCCTCAAGCGTTGCAAGTTCCAGTTCCGCCCGATCCAATCAAAACTCCCTATGCCGAAGCATTGCCAAATTCCAACCCGTTCCTTGCGCACCTGCGACCGCAACCCTCTTGGCCGGTCGCCGGCACGGCGTGCGCCGGTAAGGGACACGCCGCCCAGCAATGCGCCACGATGGTGGGCGCCGCCGCCCGAGTGCTAAAAGTTCCAGCAACTTACATCGCACCCATCCCAGCAACTTCCCACCCGGATAATCGGCAGTATTACCGTCCTGCCTAAACAGTGAGCAAAAAGCATGCGAGAGCGGCCAACCCTGATTGTAGCCACCGAGCGAACCGAAGGCCGACCCCTTATTATTACCGTCTTTAATCGCCATTAAACCGCTGTGCTTAAGGCACTTACAGTCAATATTCGCATCCGGGCACACCCTGGGCCGGTCGGTGCATTTCACCGGAAGTCCGGCACCGAAATCCATCCGTTTGGCCCCTGATTTTGCCGGGCGTGCCTAATTGAAGCGCAGCTGCCTGCAAATTTACCATCATTTTTTCCGCCGGCGCGCCAATGCCAAGCGCTGCCCATAATTCGCGCAAGGCCCCCCCGCGACTGCCCGTGCCACCCATGTCTAATGGCCCCGCGCCGTCCCCTCGCACCCATCGCCCGGCAAGGCAGTCCGCGGCGGGGGCATTTTTACCTCTGGCATCCCCGGGCCATCGCGCCGCAGGCCACGAACGTCGTGCCCGAATATCTTCCGCATGATGTATCGCACCACCACACACGCCCCCATCGCTAAACCAAACACCATCCACCACGGATAGCGCCCATACGCCCATCGCGCCGTCCACAAACCCGCTGTCATCTCAATGCCGCAGATAATGAAAAATTCTTCCCATGGGTGCCGGCTTTGTATCCACTGGCGCTGAGTGCGCGCATAGCGCGCAAAAAACAGCATGATCACACCCAGCATTCCCGCCAGGCCGATGGCTGCCGCCGGCATCAAACCAACGCCAAGCTTCAATGTCAGGCCACCGATCCCATAGCCCGCCAACGCGCCGCATATCGCCGCAATGAGAAACTTGGCACGCGGTGAGCCACGCGGAAATCGGTAGTCATACAACCGCGACAGATGCTCAAGGTAACGAAACTGTTCCTGAACGGTCAGCTTGCTTTTTCCATGCAGCCGGTTTCGGAAAAAAATGGGTACTTCCACCACCTGCCGGGCGGAACACTTCACGATCAACTCCAGGCCGATCTTATAGCCGATCGGGCTTAGTTCCCGGGCTTGCAGATAGGTGCTGCGGCGCAGCGCCAGAAAACCCGCCATCGGATCCCGGACGCGTCCGGCAAACGGGCGGCTAAGCAGCGTCGCCACCGCGCTGTTCAACTGTCGGAATAGTCCCCACCCATCTTGCGTTCCGCCCCCCTGAACATAACGCGAACCGATGACAAAGTCGGCTCGGTCGTCCAGCAGCGGCCGCACCAAATCCGGTATCGCGCCCGGCGGATGACTTAAATCGGCATCCATCACCACCAGAATACCGAACCGTGCCAAGGCAAAACCCGCGAGCACCGCCGACGATAACCCCTTCTCATTATGCCGTACCAGGTACCGAAACTGCCGATATTCACCCGCCAGCGATCGCAAAACCGCAGGCGTCGCATCCGGTGAATTATCATCCACCAAAATGACTTCCCATGGCCACTGCGTTGATCCCAGCGCTGCGGCCGTCTCCTCCATAAGTTTTGGGAGGTTCTCTGCCTCGCGATATGCCGGCACAATCACGCTGATGCCCACTCGATGCGTATCCATCAATTTTTCACTGCACCTTTCCAGTCCGCAATGTATGTTAACGCCACACGCCATATTCTTGCGCGGGGACCCCATCTGCCGATCTTATTCGCACTCAGATCATGTCATTATTTTTGCCTTAGGTCCAAGTAATCGCCGCGCCCGCGCCGCCGTGGACCGCAGCCGTCTCGCCTGCCCCCCGTCGTCGTTAAGCCGGCCAGCCCGCCGCCGCGCCAGCAGTCGCGTAAGTCTTTCCATTGGCAATCCCATCACGGTAGACATTTCTCCATCCAAAAGCTCCACCATTGGATCCGCCTGATCTTGAATGCCGTAAGCCCCCGCCTTGCCACGCCACAGTCCGCTCTTGAGGTACGCGCTAAGCACTTGGCCATCCAGCCGCCGCATGCGGCATGTGGCTACGGCCGTGAACATCTCGGTTTGATCACCACGCAACACCACCACTCCGGTTATGACGCGATGAATATTTCCCGACAGGCTTTGCAGGATGGCTCGTGCTTCGCCGACATGCCGCGCCTTATTAATAATCCGCGTGCCCAGTACCACGATGGTATCGGCGCCGATCACCACCGGGCACACGCCCGTCGGTCCCTTTTTTGCCTGATCCCCAATCTGCGCCGCCACACTGCGGGCTTTATACATCGCCAAACATACCGGCCACAGCTCAATGGCCACACTCGCGGGGCGCCGGTGCGGTTCCCGCTGCTTGCTCACCACCACTTCAAAGTGGAAGCCCGCCCGGCCCAGCAGCTCCGCACGCCGCGGCGAAGCGCTGGCCAGAATGATCGAGGGCAGCGCAAGCTGCGCCTCTTCGTGTTTAGTTTTCACCGAGCAACTCCCGCATCTTTCCCCATACCATTTCCGCCGGAAGAACTCGCAGATTCGCCGCGATAATTCGACCAGCGCCTTGGCGGTAATCCGCCACCGGCCCAAAGCGCAGCACATGATCCAACTGGCCCCATGGCCCGACCGATCTCTCATCCGTCGGTCCATATAGACCGATCACCGGCCGCCCCAATGCCGCAGCCACATGCAGCGGACCGGTATCGTTGCCAACCACCAGCGACATGCGGTTTAGCACGGCGATCATTTCCGCCAAATTGGTTTTGCCCGCCAGATTCAGCGCGTTTTCGCCCACCGCCTGCGCCAGCGCATCACACATAGGCGCCTCCGCCGCGGTGCCGAGAATAACCACCCCCAAACCATTTTCGACGGCTCGGCGACCCACCTCAATATAGCCCTCGGCCGACCACACTTTTGCCCCCCAGCGGGCGGCCGGTAGCAGGGCTAAAAATTTACTCCGACTTCCCCCGCCCAGCCATTGTGCGGCGGTCGCCGCGGCGGCGGCATCGATCGGCACGTTGAATTCAACCTTCTGGCGCAGTTGCGCCAGCGGTGTCTGGAGCAGCCGCATGCGGTCTACCGCCAACTCGGTGTCGCGCCGTGAATTAACACAATGCGTGTACAAAAATCGGGCGCCCTCCCGCGCATCCCCAGGGCCGATGCGCATTGGCGCCCCCGATGCCCATGTCAGCAGCGCGCTCCGCATCAACCCCTGCGCATCAATTGCCACATCGTATTTCGCCGCCCGCAATTGCGTTATCAATTGCCGCAGTAGTTTGATCGCCGCCGGCCTCCAACACCATCCCGCAAGCGCGGCCCGATCAAAGTAAATGCATTGATCAAGCGAACGATGGCTTTTAATCAGCGCATCAAATGCCGGGCTTATCACCCAATCAATGAGATCG
>JAJZGD010000047.1 GCA_021804985.1 Planctomycetota bacterium | reverse complement strand
CCGCCTGCTTTGTTGTCGGATCTCGCTGACTCGTTATTCAGAGTCGGCTCGATCCTCCGCCGCGCATTCGGCACATTTCAGACCCATCCCAATCCCGGCGATTACTCGGACAGGCTCCTAGCTGCGGGCGAGCAGTTTTTCGCTGCCCATGGCGGGTAAGGTTGCCTCGGGCGAATCCGCAGCAGGTGTGGCGGCATAGGGTGCAGGGGCGTGGGGTGTCGCAGCAGCATGAACCGCATGGGCAGCGGCCAGATTTTCTGCCACCGTCGGCCAATGCAGGTTGCCAATGATTGCTGAGAGATATTCCGTGCGGTGCGAGCCGTAATCGTAAAAGTAAGCATGGTCGGCCATATCGATGGCAAGCACCGGCGAGGCGTTCCACATTGGGAATTGGCCATTCTGCGCGGAAGTGACGTTGATAAGATGGCCGGTGTGATGATCCACCAGCGTAAACGCCCAGCCATGGGTGGAAAGCGCGGTGCGGGTGAGGTCGGCAATATAGTTTTCAAACGGGCCGAAATCCTCGCGCAGGGCCTGCATCAGCACGGGTGCACGCGGGGATGGCTCGCGGCCGAGCAGGCCAAAATACAGTTCGTGGTTTCGAGCGGCGGCCAAGGTGAAAGTGAGATCGCGTTTGAGATTGCGGAGATCGGCATCGGTGGCATCATGTTTCAGGCGAACGGCCTGGGCATGCAGTCCGCACAGTTCGTGGGCTTTATTCACGTAGCCGAGGTAAAGCCGATAATGATCCTGAATCAGGGCGGAACTAAGCCCCTGAACCGCTGCGAGATTATCAAAATGTCGCGCGGCGGGCACCCGACAACAAGCCATACCAAACTCCTCCACATCGCGATTTTGCTTCGTAGCAGTGACTGGGCCAGTGACTGGGCCATTGTTCCTTCTGCATGGTAAAGCGTATCCCGCAATGGGGGGATATACAAGTAAATTCCGTCAAGTGCCGGGGGGCCGCGTCGCATTTCGCTGCGTTTATGGCTGGGAAAATAGCAGATGCGTTGCCGCTTTTGAGCAGCCAAGCCGGCGGCCGGGGCATGCCGCTCCCATCGTACTGCGGTCTTGAGGCGGCGCCGGATGCCTGAGCCAACAGCGGGTTGGCCATTCTAAGTTGTACGTGGTCGCCGCGCCGCGAGCGGTTGACGCAGGGGTGACATTTGACTAATTTTGCAACCGGCACCGGCGAGTTACCGTTTTGGAAGGGTCATTGTAGTGTCGAGAGTCAAATTAACCGTCATTCGCATGGCGGCAGTGGCGGTGGTCGTCATTCCCGGGATTGCGTGTGCGGGAACGGTTCTTCTTAACAATGGCGATCGCATCAGCGGTCGCATTACGCAGCTGACGCCCAAGCGGGTGGTGGTAAACACCAGCTACGCGGGCGGCATTGTTATCAAATTAAGCAAAGTAGCGACGCTTAAAAGCCGCCGTCCGGTAAAACTGATGACGGGCAAAAATAAGGTTTCCGAGGTAACGCTGACGCCGGCGCCGGGCAATGTCGGCTGGCTGACGGCACCCGTGGCGGCCAAGGCCAAGCCCATTCCGGCGGATCTGCCGCCGCTGCCGCTGAGCGTGCCCAAAGCCAAGCCGATCTCATGGTTCGGCCCGGATTGGGAAAATGAGCTGGACGTCGGGGGCACAAATACCACGGGTAATTCCAACAGCACCAGCTTCAATGGCGCCATCCGCCTGCATTACAAACACCGACCGGACGACCTGCGCATTGCACTGGATGGCGGCTACGGCATCCTCAATGGCGTTCAATCTCAGGGCTTTTTTCACACCGACGTCCTGTGGAAGCGCAGGCTCAATGAATTTAAGCCACCGTGGGCCAAGAAATTGTATTGGTTTGCCCAGAATGCAAATTTATATGACGCCATTCAAGGCATATCGCTGCGGAGCAATTCGGAAGTTGGTCTCGGTTATTATTTGTGGGATAACAAAAGATCGGAATTCGATTTTCGAGCCGGCCCCGGTTTCACGTATGAGCGACTTTTTCACGGCCAAACCTACAGCTACATCAACGGATCGGCGGCACTTCATTTCATGTACCGTATCGACAGCCATCTAAGATTTACGCAAACCGCCGGATACATATCGTCACTTCAAAATGCGTACAATTATCAGCTTGATGCCACCAGCGCCATTCATCTCGCGTTGCCGCAGATCGCCCGCGGCTTCGGGCTTCGGGTTTCGCTGACGGATCTGTATGACAATACCGCCGGCACCCAGGGGCTTAAGCGCAACTCAACTCTGCTGATTGCCGCCCTCACGTTCCAATTTTGACGGGGCCGGGCGGCCGGCCTGCGGCACATCGGGTGGTGCGGGGGCAGGGGCAGCAGCAGGCGCGGGCGCAGTGGCAGACGCCGATGTGGCGCCGGCGGATTCAGCGCCGGGGCCCGGGCCGGCGAGCATTCCGCCGCTGAACACCGGGCCGCTGAGGTATTCCGATCGGTTCCGGTATCCCGCGGTGAACAGCGCAAGCATCAGTGCGATGCCCGCAAAGAGAACGGGGTCGGCCACACGGCCCCAGTTTGACGCATGCGGGCCAAAAACTTTGACCGCATCAGAGGTAAAAATCATTAACACGGCCGCCGCAACCAGCGCAGTGGTCGCCCGTTTTCTTGATGCGGCGGAATTATCCGAATCGCTTGCGAGCATACCGACAGCCATCAGCGGAAAAATGAACAGCACATAATGCGGCACCCAGCTCCATTCTTCCGCCCACAGCATGAACACGCCGATCGCGCCAACTTCCATTAAATATCGGCGGCTGCGCAGGGTCGGCAGCTTGCGGCGCATCCAGAACAGGCCGATCAAGCCGATGGCGGTAAGAACGATGCGCACCACGCGCTCAGCGGCGAGGGGATGCAGGTTCATAAAGTTGACGTAATACGATTTGGCCACTGCGTGGTGGTAAGTGACAAACGCCGGCGAGTGAACCAAAAGGCGATACAGAAAACTCGGGATCGATTCGCCCGACGGCACTTTGACGGCGTTGTGGAAAAGATAAGGTCGGATCATCACATCGTAATATTGATGATTCCAGGCCACGCTCTGCGCCCAGCCAAAAAACAGAGTCAGCGGTGCGTAAAGCCAGAAAACGGTACCCAGCAAGATGGCCAGAGCGCCCGTCCATCGGCGCCGCCAGAGAAAATAAATGACAAAAATAATAGGCGTTACCTTAATCGCCACCGCCATGCCGATCATCAATCCGCCAAGCCATGGGCTGAATTTGTCGTCGCGTCCGAAGCACCAAAGGCCGACCGCCAGTGGTGTAAGCATTAATAAATTGACCTGCCCCTCTTGCAGGTCGCCGATGACGGGAAAAAACCAGATGAGCAGAATCAAAACCATCGGCAGGGGGGCTATTTTGCCTCCGCCGCGTTTGACCAATCCCCAGGCACAATAAAAGATGATTGCAATGAGCGCGGGCTTTACAAAGGCCCACGCGAACTGGGCATTCGGGAAAGATAAAAGCGAAAACGGGGAGAACAGAACAATGGTGAATGGCGGCATGGGCCAGAGATCATTGGTAAATTTTTGGTGCCCGCTTAAAAACCCCGGCAGCATGCGCAGCCACCGATTAAAATCGTTGATGTCGAGCGGGTGGGCGAGCATCAAGTCTTTGACTTCACGTTGCCGCGCCTGAATGGCGCAAACCGTCGCAATGATCACAACGAGAACCCATCCAATGGCGGTAAGCCAGTGTCCGATTTTTGCTTCCTGCGACTGCGTCACTCCATTCTCCTTTCAATCGACGGGACGAACTGCAGCCGCATGCGTTGCGGGGCAGCGTTTGCCAACTTCAGTGCAACGGCGCATCATATGCCGCTTTGGCAAAGGAGGCTCGCCGATGGCAGAGTCTGTTCGAAAAATTGTTTTGGCGTATTCCGGGGGCCTCGATACCTCCGTCATTCTTCCGTGGCTTAAAGATCAGTACCCCGGTGTACAGCTGATTGCATTTGCCGCCGAGCTTGGTCAGGGCGATGAGTTGGCCGGTATTAAAGCCAAGGCCATAAAAAGCGGTGCCGATGAGTGCATCGTGGCAGACCTGCGTGAGGAATTTGCCCGCGACTATTGTTTTCCGATGCTGCGGGCCGGCGCCGTATATGAGCATTCCTATTTGCTCGGTACATCGATTGCGCGGCCGCTCATTGCCAAATATCAGGTGGATGTGGCCCACAAACTGCATGCAGATGCCGTCGCGCATGGTGCCACCGGCAAGGGAAATGATCAGGTACGCTTTGAGCTGACATACATGGCGCTCGGGCCAGAGTTAAAAATTATCGCCCCCTGGAAAGATGACCGCTTTGAGTTGCGAAGCCGCGAGGCCGCCATCGAATATGCGCGATTAAAAGGCGTCCCCATAGCGCAGAGCACAAAAAAAATATATTCGCGCGATCGGAACCTATGGCACATATCGCACGAAGGGGCCGATCTGGAAGATCCCGCCAATGAACCACGCGATGACCTGTGGGTGATGAGCGTGCCGGTCAGCAAAGCGCCCGCCCGGCCGCAGTATGTTACCGTCGGGTTTGAGGCAGGCATTCCGATTTCGGTGGATGGCGCCAAATTGCCGGCGCACAAGATCATCGAAGCACTTAATGAAATCGGGGGCCGCCATGCGGTGGGCCAGACCGATTTGGTAGAAAATCGGCTGGTCGGCATGAAAAGCCGCGGCGCATACGAAACGCCGGGCGGCACCATCCTGATCCAGGCGATTCGCTCCCTTGAATCGCTTTGTCTCGAGCGCGAAGTGCTGCATTACAAGCAGCAACTGGCCCTTAAATATGCGGAGCTGGTTTATTACGGCCAATGGTTCCATCCGCTGCGGCATGCACTCGATAGCTTTATGACCACTGCGACTGAAAATGTTACCGGCGAGGCGAAGATTAAATTATTCAAGGGACGCGCGACGACCGCCGCCGTAACCTCACCTCGGACGCTTTACAGCCGCGATCTCGCAAGCTTCACCATGGGCGCGGAGTATGATGGCAAAGATGCGATCGGTTTTATCCGGTTGCTGGGGCTGCCGATGCGGGTGCATGCATCGGTGAATAAGCGCAGTAAGAAGAAAAAATAAAGCGGCGTGGCCGAAGGAAACCGCGTCAATGGATTTCCACGCCGGATGCGACCCGTAATGGGCATTCAGCCCTGGCGGGCAATTGCGAAACCGCGTCAAATGTTTTCCGGGGCGGTTCCCGAACCCATTTTCAGCCGATCATTATTTCTCGCCGATACGCAAAACCGTGAACGAGCGGGCAGCGAACACAAATTGGAAATGCGGCCCCTTCACGGCAAAGGTGCTGGTTTTGGGCGCCACGGCCAGCGGATCAGATTTGCTGTTGCTGCTGGAAAAGTGCGGGCCTGTGAGCACAATCGCTTTTCCCTGCGGCAAAAGCGCCCCAGCGCTGGCCAGTGAAAAGTTCACCGGCACGGCGTGACGGGTGCCATTAACCACTTTGATGATGATCGTGTGCGTGTGGTCGTTGACGCCGGCGATGGCCGTAAAGCGGGCCGGAATCGCGGCGGCAGCCAACTGGCGCGGTGTGCCGGGGCGGTTGCTTAGTTTCAGCGGCAGCATTCGCGTGGGGCGATTATTGGAGAACATATCCTGTACCCAATATGAAACAATACCCCAAACATGGTTGCTGGTGAAATTAATGAGATCCGGATTCCACTGGCCCGAGTTGCGATTGACAAACAATGGCGCATACGACGCCATCACTACCAGATCGCTGTTTTTCTCCATGCCGGTCATCCATGCGGCTTCAGCCAGCGCCCCGCGCAGATTGCCGGTGCCGCAGTGGTGAACATCCGCATACTCGCCGACAAATACCTTTGGGCCGTTGCGGCTTTGGCGTGTGTAAAGATTGCGCCTCGACCAAAACCATTGCGGGCTTTCATAGAAGTGCTCATCGACGATCGGCGCGTAATGGGGCGTCCGATCTGCAGCGCCGGCGAAAATCAATTTTACCTCGGGAAATTCCGCATGCAGGCGATCATAAAACACCTGATAATAATGGGGATACAGATTGGTCAATTGCCAGAATCCTTCATTACCAACTTCCAGCATGCGCATCCCAAATGGTTTTGGATGACCGTATTTCGCCCGCAACGCCCCCCATTTGGTGCTCGCCGGCGCATTGGCAAATTTGAGCGCATCGCTGATGCTTCTCACCCATGGCCCGAGTTTGTCCGTGGGCACCAGATCGTTGGCACCGAGTGAAAAGCCGCAATTAAAGCCGTATAGCGGCTGAGCGTGCAGTTCTTCGCAGAGTTCCAGCATTTCGAGATATCCAAAGCCGTCGGTGACCCAGTACCCCCAGGGGTTCCAATGGCCGGGGCGGCGTGCCAGGGGCCCAATTGTTTTATTCCAGTAAAAGCCTTGCGCCAGCACGTTACCTTCGATATAGTTGCCGCCGGGGAAACGGACAAATGACGGGTGCAGGCGGACCAGCATTTTTACCAAGTCTTGCCGAAGTCCGTTGCGTTGATGGTCAAAAGTATCGGTGGGGAACAAATTAACCACATTCAGGTAAAGCGCCCCGTGGCCGGTGGGAACAAATGCCAGCAAGCCATGGGGTGCGCTGGCATTGGCCCGCAGCCTCACGTGGAATTGTTTCCATTTTTCGCTGATGCCGCGAACCGTGGCAGAGGCAAGAACCGCCGAGGCCTTGGAATTTTCCAGGCGAACAATCACGTTCGAGCTCATGCCGGGGCTGCGCCGGGCAAAAAAGGACAATCTGTAAGAAGCGCCGCGCTTCAGCGACATGCCCCAATAGCCGCGATTGATCAGTTGTACGCCGCCCGGCCGGGAGCCCCATCGCACATCAATACGTCCGGCGACGACATTTTCACGATTCAGCGGATGATTAAAATCAACCCAAAGATTGGCGTTGCCCACCTTCGGGGTTACCAACAGTTGCCAGCCGACGGGATGGTTTTGATTGGCTACCCATTTGAAGGTGCCGTTTTTTACCATCTCGGCGTAAAGGCCGCCCTGGCCGGCATAATTGATTTCCTCAAAAAATATTCCCCACAGCTTCGGGCTTATATGAATGCCGGGGCGATCAACCGTGACACGTATGGCTGTGGTAGCAGCGGCGGCCGCGTGGGCTCCGAGCATCCCTGCGAGGGATAAAGTGGCAAGCAGCATCGCCGCCAGTTTTGTGACGATGGAATTTTCGGCGTTTGCTTTCATTTTCGTCTCCTATAGCCGGCCATTTGCTGCGCCCGCGGGCGAACGGATTGGCATCCCACGGTGTGACGAGGATTTTCTTTGCAATAGTTACTAATGTCAAATGTCATTTTTAAAACGGGGCGAGGGCGAGCGAGCGCGAAGTGTTTCGGAGCCGGCCCGGCCACTGCGGCGGGGGTGTAAGCTGAACATGCCAATGACTTCAATCGGCAGTGCTGGTCGCGCGGCGAGCGGGGTTGCCGCGGCCCGCGATCTTGGCAACAGCCTCGCTACGCGCTGGCCCGCAGGGGGGTACCATTGCAAGTTAGGCCAATGGGGTCATACTTCCATACTATGCGCTGGCTTACATTTTTTGCATTGATCTATATTGCCGCGGCGCTTCAGTCCGCACACCTCGGCCAGCTTAACACCCATGGGTATTTTCACCTGGAGTTCATCCCGCTGCTGGCCATTTTTTATTGCCTCTATGCGGAGCGGGAATCGGCTTTGCTGGCCTCATTACTATGCGGCCTGGTCTACGACCTCACCAGTCAATCTCTGCTGGGAATGGAGATGATTCTGCTCGGCCTGATGGCACTCGCCATCACCAAAATTCGGGCCCACGTGTTCCGCAATAACATTGTAAGCCAGATTGTGATCGCATTTTTTGCGATCATGATCTTCCTGTTCGCTCGCATGCTGCTGACGAATCTGATCCTCTGGACGGCCGGAAAAACCGCCCTGATTCCAGATAATCTGCCCTATAGCCTGATTATTTTCAGTTCCGCCGCGTACACGGCGGTTCTCGCGCCCATCGTTTTCCGAGGGTTGTTCTTTCTGGGCGGCCTGCTCGGTTTTGAAAGCCATCCCACACGCGCCAGCTATCGCTGATCAAGGGGCGGGGCGTGCGTTGGGGGCACCGGGCGTTTGGGGGTGGCGCCGGCGGAGCTGACCATCCATAATCGAAATCATTTCCTTCACGGCCGCTACATGCCGGGGCGAAAGGCGGGTTACCTCAGTTTTCGGTAAATCGCTGTTGAGCTTCAATGCAAGTTTCAGTTGGGCGATTTGTTCCCGAAGTGTCAACCCACTGTTGGGGCTCATGGCGAGCGGAATACGAATGCGGGCATCCGCACGGTTTTCGCTTAAGACGCGAAGCACCACCGATCGCGGGCTGCGGCCCAACGCCTCGAGCAATTTTATTTTGCGCAGCTGCCAATTTTGCGAGCGGCGGTCTATCGCCAAAATATGATTGCAATCCGCGAGTGCGTGATGCAGGTGTCCTGCCGCCATCTCACTCCGATACCGGGCCTGATACGGTCGGACATCCCACGAAAATCGCCCGGCGGCCGCTGGCACGCAAAGGCCCAGCGCCAGGATGAGGCCTCCACCAATCAGGCATCCGCCGGCCAATTTTGCTGTGCGTGCGCTCCATTTGGCTGCCTCCCCGACGGCCGATGGCGCGTCGGCCGGCCGGGCAATCGCAAGAACCACCCAGAAAAGCATGGCGACGCCGCCCGTTACCAGTGCCAGATTGATTTGGTCATAAAGCAGCATGCCGCCCGCTCCCACCGCCAAAGCGATTTCCACTTTTCGGAACATGGAATCATTGAATAATGTCAATAACTGCGAAACAATGGCCATCGTCGTCACTGTCATGGCCGCGTAAAGTCCGGCGAGTTCAAGCAGATACAGCCGGGCCTGCGACTCGCCAATGGATGCGAGCAACGCGACGCCAATCCACCAGACGACCGCAAAGCCAATCAGCACGGCCATGGGGGGTGTTTTGGGCCGCGGAAGCGATGCAGTTGGCGACCGAAAGATCAGGTAAAACGCCAATCCCACGAGAAAAATGTAAATCAGCAACGCCGGCAGACCGAGTTCGGCCGCCACGCGCACAAATACGCTGTGCGGGTCTTTTACATCTTCGGGGGCACTCGGCCATTTGTATTGCGTGTAATAGTAGCCGAAGTTATTAAGCCCCACGCCGGCCAGCGGATGGTGGGCCACAATGGCCGCAGCGCCGTTCCAGTATTGCCATCGGAACAGCAGATCGCGCGTGGGCAGGCGATGCAGCAGCAAGCCCATGGTGATAATGGCCGCCGCGCCGACACCCGCCGCCGTAACACCACCCACAAAAATGTGGTACCGATAGCGGGCGATACGATCCGCGTTGAGCACCGCGATCAGCGCAGCCACAATGCAGATGATGGTGGCGGCGATGGAGCCTTTGCTGCGGGTAAAAAGCAGCACAACCAAGGCCGCAGCCCCGACCATGCCGCAGAAAATGCTGCCGATCATGAGCGTGGCGCGATCGGTATCGCTTGCAGCGACTGCGACGCGGCGTCGGCCCTCGATGGGTGCGGCGTCGGGCTTTTTGCCGATCTTCCATACGGCGGCTAACCCTAAGGTGAGAAGAATCAGCGGGATCAGGCCCTCGCCAAACTGATCATTGTCGGAGCCGAAACCGCTAACCTCCCGGCTTTTCAGGCGCGAAAGGAAAAGTCGGATGGCGGGGCTCCCCGGCTTAAGGCCGATGCGGTTCAACCATCGCCCGGGATGATGCGAAAAGTCGGCAATGGTTTGCGGAATCTCAACGTAATGCTGATACAACCCCTTGAATGTGAGGCAGGCCGCCAGCGCCATGAGCACGCACAGCACCAGCGCCCGGCGATTGATAGTGGTGCACAGCATGGCCAGTGACCAGCCGGCCAACAGATTCATGGAAAAATCACACGCGCCGATCAGGGCGGCAAAATGATTGGGCGCAATAAATGCATCGGCCATGGCGATGGCGGTCAAAATCAGAATCGCTGCCAGTGAAGCCCATTGCCACCAGCGCCAAGGGGTTTGCACCAATAGCGTCACGCCGGTGCACAGAAAAATCAGGGCCGAAAGGCCGGCTATTTCCACCGGAATGCTCAGCCCGGTAAGTTGTGTGGTTAAGGTGCCGATGAAGCCGTCATCCATTCCCTCATTAATTGTCATACGCAGGCATAGCACCAGCAGCAGCAACAGCAAAGCGGCGCGCGAAAGATTGACCCCCCAATGCGATTTCATTGCGTATGCTCTCCGACGCGTTCCAGAATGGCGATGATGGCCAACACGGCCGCCGCCTGCATGCCCACCAGCACTGCCGCCGTGCTTCCCACCAATGCCAGGATGGGTGCTGAAAGTCCGGAGGCCAGCGTGGCGGCGTAAATCACCATCACAGCCCCCTTTTTCGTGAAGCCGTGCCGCGTCAGCCGATGCGAAAAATGATTGGTATCTCCTTGCATGGGGCTGCGGCCACGCCGCAATCGCACCAGCGAGACCACCAGCAGATCATAAATGGGAATCGCGGTAACAATCAGCGGCATCAACAGCGTATACCAGCGCCCCTGGCCGGAATAAAAGGTGGTGCGGATGGTCAAGGCACCGAGAAAAAAGCCCAGCACCATGCTGCCGCAATCGCCCATGAAAATGCTTGCCGGCGGAAAATTAAATAGCAGAAATCCCCCGGCCGCTCCGATGTACATCAGCAGCAGACCGCAGATGAAATACTGCTGATGAATCAGCGCTGCGATAAAAAACATGCCAGCACAGATGATCGCGACGCCTGCCGAAAGGCCGTCCATGTTGTCCATAAAATTCAGCGCATTGGTCAGCAGCACGATCCAGAGAACGCTGACGACCGCTGAAATAAAAAATCCGCCCGGAAAGGCGTGATCAAGCACGGTAAGGATGCGAAAGGCTCCCGGCTGTACCCATTCGCCAAGCCCCACCAGCGCCGCAGCGCAAAATATCTGCCCCGCCAGTTTGGGCAGCGCCGATAGTGCCCGGCGATCGTCGGCAACACCGAGCAAATGGATGCCCAGCGTGCATACCAGCAGCACCAGCATCAGTGTGCGGTCGTATATGATCCCCGGAATATAGCGCATCAGCGATGCGGGAAGAATGTGCCGGCCGGCCGGGGTTTGAATCCAGTAGCTGCCCAGCCAGCCCACGATCATGGGGATAGCCATCGCCCAGAATATGGCAATGCCGCCGCTGCGGGCTATGGGGCGGTCGTGTACTTTACGCTCGCCGGGCATATCGATAAGCCCCAGGTGATGCGAAAAGCGCCGCACCGAATAAGTACCCAGGAAACTTAATAAAAACGCGGCGATGAAAATCGCCCCGGCGGCAAAGAGCAAATCATTCTCCCGCATCAGCAGGTTCGGTGGCTTGCCGGGCGCCGCCGTCCGACACCGGCGGATCGGTTATGGCATCCCGCGATGGAATCGCCATGGTCTTCTGCAGTTGTCGAAAATAATAATGGCGGCACTCGGTAAAAAACCGTCCGGCCGCAGGCGTTCGATGATCGGCGTACGTCCACGCGGACTCGCCCCAGCCGCTTGCCGTCCAATGCAGCGTGACCTCGGCGTAAATGCCCTGCTCCAGATAAATCCGATGGCTGTGATCTTTCGTTGATGCCAATACCACTTTGCTGCGGCTTACATAGCCGGGATCAATATTCACCGGTCGCGGCACATTGCCGGCAAATTGTCGGGCGAGGAGAATTTCAGCCATGTTGGTTTCGAGTTTGCAGCGTGCGAGTTGATCGGCGGAGAAGAGCGTTGAAAACCGTATCCATTGCCGCAGCAACTGTGGCCCCATCTCCGGCGTGTAATAATCGGTGAAGTTAAAATCCATCGGCTCGCTGGCGTGATGAATTGGTCCGTACCACTGCGAAAGTTCATGGCGGGCCGTGCTGAGTTGATCGACACTGCCGGCCAGCAATCCGCAGAAACGCAGCACGGGCAAATGAGGGCCAGGAATCGCCATAATCAAAATCCCAAAAGCATAGGCCGAACGATTCGCTCCGCTCGAATTGGTCTGCGGCGCGCCGCACGGCCGGCGCATCCGCCGTCGGCAGTGTAATCGGTGAAAACCGGCAGTACAAAAAATGGGTGAGTTTGCCTCGGCACTGAAATAATGCGGTGCCGGTTTGAGCGCGCCGTGTCACCGTTGGATTAAAATCGCGGTGATTCCCAGCCCCCCAAATACGATGCCGACGATGCCGTTGATCGTCATAAATGCCAGATTCACGCGTGAAAAGTCATCGGGCTTTACCAGCGATTGCTCAATAATCAGCAGTGCCGCTGCCACCACCCAGCCAATCCAATAGATGCTTCCCAAGGCGATGCCGCCGCCCCATGCCGCACCAAAGGCGGCCAGCGCCAAGATTGTTATCGCATGCAACATGCGTGATATCACCAGCGCCACGCGCGGGCCAAATCGGGCCGGTATAGAAAAAAGCCCTTCCCGTCGATCAATTGGCATATCCTGCAGAGAGTAAAGCAAATCAAAGCCCGCCGTCCATGCGCCCACGGCTATCGCCAGCCATAAAATTTGCAGGTCAATCAGCGGCCCACGCGGTGGCACCAGTGCAATCCATGCGCTCAGTGGGGCCAACGCCAGCGACGCGCCAATAACAAAATGGCAAAGCCAGGTGAAACGCTTGGTGAAGCTGTAAAAAGCGATAAACAGCAGCACGGGCACCGCCAAAATCACCGGCCATGGATTGGCAAACAAGATTTCAAAGCCCAATGCTCCAACCACAAAGGCGACTGCGGATATCGCCGCAGCGCCGCTCATCCAGCGCGCGGATAATGCGCCCGTCACGCTCGGGCGTTGACGGGTGCGCGGGTTGCGTGCGTCAAAAGACCGATCAATCAGGCGATTGAAGGTCATGGCGAATGTGCGGGCGCTGACCATGCACCAAAGGATCAATCCAAGTTGTGCGATATCCGGAAATCTGCCGCCCGTGGAGCGAACCGCCAAAAAAGTGGCAACCAGCGCAAAAGGGAGCGCAAAAATCGTATGAGAAAATTTTATTAAATCCAGAAATGTGGCCACCCGCCGAACTCTCGGTGGGCGGTCGGTCGGCGAAATTCTGTTGATTAGCATCTACGGCAATCTCACGGCTGGATTCGGGCTCCGCTGCCGTGCCAGCGAATGGCCCACGCGTGCGGAATTGACAGCATATCCAATACCCGCCCGGCCACCATGGTTACAAGATCGTCGATGGTTTGCGGGTGAAGATAAAAGCCGGGGCTCGCCGGGCAAAGAATACCGCCCGCTTCGGTAATCTGGACCATGTTGCGCAGCTCAATGAGACTCAGGGGCATTTCGCGGTGCAGCAGGATGAGCGGCCGACGCTCCTTTAAAGCCACCTGAGCCGCTCTTGAAATAAGATTGTCGCCCAGCCCGTGCGCCACCTGTGCCAGCCGACTGCTCGAACACGGCGCGATGACCATGCCCGACGAAGGGTATGACCCCGATGCAATGCACGCTCCCACATCGTTGTAGGGCAGCACCGTTATATCGTGTGGAATATTCTGCCCAAGAATTGCCAATGGCTCTGGCTGCTCGATGCCCAACTCATCATGCAGCAGACGCCGGCCTGCCGGTGAAATAACCAGATGCACGCGGCAGCCTGCTTCGCAAAGGCCGACCAAAAGTTTTCGGGCGTACGGCGCACCGGATGCTCCGGTGATGGCCAGCGTAATCGGAGCGCGATCGGTCATGGGGGCCTCCTGCCTATTCAGTCGTCCAGCGCATATTCGGCGCCTAGCTTTGTTTCCACCATTCCATGCTTGCCGAACCACGCGTGGATTTCAGGATGCATTAAAAAATCATCGCCATAAATCTGGCGCAGCTCATCGGAATAATCGCAACCGCGGCAATCGCGCAAATGATCCAAAAGCGTCATCGACGCAAAAAACCAGCTCGGCCGCGTTCGATCGGGCATGCGGGCCGAATAAACCGCCAGATTTTCGGATCCGATTACCTGCCGACAGCGTCGGCACCGCCACTGCGAGTGAAAAATGCGCCGCAAAACTTTGGGTTCGGCTTTTTCCTCAGCCACGGCGCACTCCCCGGTAACAGATGCATATACCAAAGGTTAACGAGCGGCGTGTTACGGCCGTAAATCCAGTATCGGTCATTTCCGCCGCGAGGCTCTCGGGCGTGGCAAATGTATCGACACTGGCGGGCAGATAATGGTAGGCACCCGTGCGGTCGCCGCTGATAAATGATGCGGTGGCGGGCATAATGCGGCGAAAATATATATTGAATAACCAATGTACCACGGCATTCCGCGGGGTGGCGAACTCCAGAATGATCAGGCGGCCGCCGGGCTTAAGCACGCGAAAAAATTCTTTTATCGCCAGCCGCCACTGATCCACATTCCGAATGCCAAAAGCAATGGATACCACATCCACCGATTGATCGGCGAGCGGCAGGCGGGTGGCATCTCCATCCGAATAAGCGACAGGTGCCCGCGCCAATTGGCGAAACGATTTGGCCTTTGCGCCGCAGATCATGGCATGGCAAAAATCGATTCCGATCACCCGTCTTGCACCAGCCGCCGAGAATGCCAATGCCAAATCACCGGTGCCGCAGGCGATGTCGGCCACGGTATCGGTGGGGCGAATTTGCGCGATGGCGGCGGCCTTTCGGCGCCACGCACCATCCAACCACAAAGAGTGGAGATGGTTGTTGAGGTCGTAAGTGGGGGCAATGGCAGAAAACATAGCGCACACACGCGCCGATTTGTCCGGCGGTATATGCGGATTGGCGAGGCGCTGGGCGTCCCAGATGCGCGGCGAGGGCGCCGAAGCAACGCCCGGTGGTGGATCGTGTGGTTCCATGCCAGCATTATAGCGCCAAGGCGAAGATCCGGGCAGCGGCATCAGGTTGGCAGCGGTATCACGAGGGCACCTGTATCACGGGCCTTCCCAGCTTGCACCACTGGAATTCATAATCGGGCCACTGATTGGCTCAATCGGTTCATAGGCGGATTGCACCGCGATACGTCCCGGCCCGGTGATTCGCAGCCATAACCGGGCGATTTTTTGATGGTGAATAAACCCCGGCAGCGACACATATTGAATATGAAGGTTCATTTCCACGGCGGGGTCTTTATACAAAAAGGCCGTGGGCTTAATCAAAATGGCCTGCCCCGCGGCCAGATTTTGAACGAAACAATTTCCGCGACAATGCAGGAATACGATTCCCGGCTTTTTTTCGGCCACAAAGCGGTCAAAGTAGTTGCCCAGAGGCATCATCATCTCTTGTTCGTCGTTGCTGCCGGCCTTCAGGGATTTGATCCACACCAGCGTCGGGACAAGCGCCAGGGCAATCGAACTGGTGGCGGCAAGAAAATGGCTTTCCTGGATGTCCACGGCGTGGCCAACGTCCAGCGGCAGGGCAATCGTTTCCCCGGGTTCATCGGCCGACAGCGCCATATGCCCGGGCCCCACCGCTTCCGTCAGGAATACCGGCATGCCGCCGACCATCCGCTGCCAGCCTCCCTGGAGGCTTTTGCCGCGCAGCGTGATCGCCGGATCCGTCCAAAGCAGGCGGTGATGACTGAAGTAGATAAAATCGTCCGCCGCGAGGTGAAAGTCCGCCACCGGCACCGATTCACCCTCGATCTGACAGGTGCTGGCGCCAAACTGCAGCCGCGCCATATCCGCAATCGCCGGCCGCTGCTCAAAGCCCGATTGATCAACACGCGGCGCTACCGCCAGCGCGGCGCCGCATCGCGGGCAGTTACCGGTGGCAGTGGTAATTGGCTGACCACACCATGGGCAGCGCATACCGGGTTGTGAAGTGGCTTGCGTCATACGACCTCACTTCTCGCCGGACTTGGCATGATGGTACATGGATTGAATCCCTACGCGGCCGGGCCCGATCATGCGGGCGAGTGCCATGCGATGGGACGAAAGGAGGCCGCCGCCGATTTTGGTAAATTCCACATTCATCTGCACGGACGAATCTTTATAGAGAAATCCGCCCGGCTCCAGAAGGATGCTCTCGCCCGCCTGAAGCGTTCGCTGGAAAACATTTCCATAGCCGTGAAGTATCACCAGGCCCGGTGCCGACGTGGTAACAAATCTATCCATATACATGCCTTCGCCGCCAAAAAGCATGTTGGTCAATCCTTTAATCCGAATGAAAGAATAGGCAATCACGTGCGATGCCAGGACGAAGGCGTGTTCCCGCACATCCAGTTCCATGCCGGGATGCAGCGGCAGCACCACCAGCTCACCCGACGCATCGCGCGAAAACGCAATATGACCCGGCCCCTTCGCCGTCGATATCGAAAATGGCATACCCGCCAACATCCGCTGAATTCCCCCCGAAACCGGCATATTGGCCATTTGCAGGTCGGGTTGTTTCCACAGCACCACATGCGGCTCAAAAAATACGGCGTCGCCGGCGCCCAGCGCAATATCCGCCACCGGCACCGTATGCCCCTCTACCTGACAGACGCTTGCACCAAAGTGGATCTTCGTAAAATTGCGGATACGCGGTGCGGCGCTCCAGCCGGAATCGCTCACCACGTTTCGGGCGTCCATCGGCGCGCCGCAACTCGGACAATTGGTGGTGCCCGCAGGACTCTGCGCTCCGCACCATCCGCACTTGATGATCGCTGTTTCCATGCGATAAGCGCTCCATCATAAATGACCTGAGAACCCGCTAATAAAATTGACGGCTGCGGGTACTACTTTCAGGGAGCGTATCCGCAGCTATATTGAATCGTCAACCCCGACCGTCGCATGCTCAGCGTTCCCACTGCCGCCTATCCGTTGCCCCTTGGCGCGTGCCCGCTGCCACGCCGGCCGTTTGCCCGCCTTCTCCGCAGCGCTGTACACCAAAGGCCTGCAGGGCCGTTTGAAACATTATCGCGCGGGGGTTAAAAACAGGGCTGTTGGCTATTGAGGTTGCGGCTTGGGAAAGCGCACCGCGTTGCCTGTGACAATATTTCTCGAACCGGATATTTACCGTTGACCTATCGTCTGCATGCACAGTCGCAGAAGGATGCCGTAAGTGTTCCACTTTGGGCGGCGGCTATAACATTTATCGCAGCGGTATTGCTTGTGATCGCCCTGATTTGCGGCTCGCGGGTGGGGACCGCGCTTGGCACCATGGCCAATGTGTCGCTTTCGCTTTTTGTGTTGCTGCCAGCGGCAGCGCTCGGCACGCTGATACTTTGGCCCGCGCGAAAGAATTTGCTTCAACTCAATACCCCGCTGCCCGGGGTGTATTTCCTATTGATTGCCGGCGGCGTTGGGCTTGGGGCCTTGGCGCTGCTGACGCTGGCCGTCGGATCGCTGCATTGGTTATCCATGGCACCGCTGATCGTGCTGGCAGGCTCAGCGGTCGCGGGCTACCCGACGCTCAGCAGCCACATCCGCAGCCTGAACTTTAAAGCCATTCGGCAGTCCATTCATCCGAAGTGGCTGATTGCGGCTGCGGCGGTCGCGGTCCCCATCGGTGTGCTTCTTGTCGCGGCGTGTTTCCCCGCCGGTACACTTTGGCATACCGAGGGCAACGGCTACGAC
>JAJZGD010000046.1 GCA_021804985.1 Planctomycetota bacterium | reverse complement strand
GTGATCCGTGGTGACTGAATCGGCGAGAAGGGCGAGCACGCGTGCGGCTTTAATCGGCCCAATGGGTTCGATGGCGGGCGTGATGGCTTCAAAGAATGGGGGCTCCTGCACGTAGGTGCTGTTCGGGTTCCATTCAAAAATATCGCCGGTGCTGGTGTGGATAGCCTTCCACTGATCCGACCCGGTAAACACATTGGCATACTGCGATTGAAACTGGCTGGAATGAACATGTTTGGCGACGGCCTGCGCAATCTGAGCCTGCGTGGGCCAGATATCGCGCAGGAATACCGGTTGGCCTTTTGCATCGGTACCGAGGGGCTGATGCTGCAGGTCGATATTGACGGTGCCCGCGAGGGCGTAAGCGACCACCAGCGGCGGCGATGCGAGATAGTTGGCTTTAACATCGGGGCTGATGCGCCCTTCAAAATTGCGATTGCCGGAAAGCACCGCAGCAACCACCAGATCATTGTCGTTGATGGCCTTGCTGATCGGCTCGGGCAGCGGGCCGGAGTTGCCAATGCACGTGGTGCAGCCGAAGCCGACGAGAAAAAAACCACAATCTTCCAGCGGCTTCATGAGGCCGGCGCTGTTGAGATATTCCACCACCACTTTAGACCCGGGGGCGAGCGATGTTTTAACCCACGGCTTTCGTGTAAGCCCGCGCTGGGCGGCATTTTGAGCCACGAGGCCGGCGGCAATCATCACGCTGGGGTTGCTGGTGTTGGTGCAGCTGGTGATGGCGGCAATGGTGACGGCGCCGTGCTTGAGATGAAACGTTTTGCCATCCAGCGTAACGGGTACGCCATCAAAGCCGCGGTCAGTGTTGATGAGCGTGACGGTGCCCGACTTTCCGGTGCCGCCATCCGCTTCCCAGCTTGAAGTGGTTGAGCCGCCATTGGGAGAGGTTTTGCCGTAGGTGATCGAGAGGTCTTGCAGCCATTGGTTTTTCATGGCGCCCAGGGCGATGCGATCTTGCGGGCGGCGCGGGCCGGCGAGCGACGGTTCAACGGATGCGAGGTCGAGTTCAAGGGTGCTGCTGTAGACAATGGGGTGTTGGTCGTCGCGCCAAAGGCCCTGGGCTTTGGCGTAAAGCTCAGTGGTTTTAATAAGTTTTTCATCGCGGCCGGAAAGCCGCATGTAGGTAAGCGTTTGGTCATCAACTGGGAAAAAGCCGATGGTGGCGCCATATTCCGGCGCCATGTTGGCGATGGTGGCGCGATTGGCGACGGGCATTTCGGCGAGGCCGGGGCCGAAGAATTCGACGAATTTATCCACCACGCCATGCTCGCGCAGCATTTGGGTGACGGTGAGAACCAGATCGGTCGCGGTGCATCCTTCCTTAAGTTTGCCGATGAGTTTAAAACCGACCACCTGCGGCAAAAGCATGTAGATGGGCTGGCCGAGCATGACGGCCTCAGCCTCGATGCCGCCGACGCCCCATCCAACGACGCCAAGGCCGTTGATCATGGTGGTGTGGGAATCGGTACCGACGAGGGAATCAGGATAGAGGATGCCATCTTTTTCCCAGACCACTTTCGCCAGATATTCGAGGTTTACCTGATGGACAATACCGGTGGCGGGGGGCACGACGCGAAAATTATTAAATGCCTGCTGGCCCCATTTTAAAAACTGATAGCGTTCTTCATTGCGCTGAAATTCCAGCGTGCTGTTGATTTCAAGCGCCATGCCATTGGCGAAGGCATCCACCTGAACGCTGTGGTCGATGACCAGATCGCAGGGCACCAGCGGATTAACTTTTTTCGGCTCGCCGCCGAGGCGGAGCATGGCGCTGCGCATCGCGGCGAGATCGACGACGGCGGGCACGCCGGTGAAATCCTGCAGCACAACGCGGCCGGGCATGAAGGGAATCTCCACGGGGGCGGGATCGGTTGGCTTCCAGGCGAGCACATTTTGCACATCTTTCTGGGTTACCAGGCGGTCATCACAGTGGCGAATGCAAGATTCCAGAAGCACCTTGATGCTGTAAGGCAGGTGATCGATGGGCGCCTCGGCGGCATCGGCAAGGCTGAAATATTGTTTTTCGCCCGCGGGCGTGGCAATGCTGCGGGGGGATCGGTAAAGATTTTTGGACACTTTGGTGGGGGCGTCAGACATAAATCAAGCCTTTCAGTACACAAGCCATCGCCAAGTACGCGACCCCGATATCTTATGCGCTGCGGCGATTCTTTCCAGACAGGGCGGCGATGGGCCGCGGTGGGGGCCTTTAAGCCGGCCATTACTCGGACGGGCGCCTCGTGGCCGCGGGTCGTTGCCCTCGTCGTCCCCGTCGAGCTCTACTTTCTACTTTCTAATTTCCACTCTCTCGGTCGCCGCGCCCCGTCGGCGTCGTCTCTGCGTGATATATAAACGCATCACATCACGCCGGAGGTATGATTCCTCGCCCGCGTTATTTGCGGCGCCGGCGGTTCAAGCGGTTCCAGCGCTTTCTGCGCTCACCGCAGCCGCAGCGCGAGGATGAAAAGCGGCGAATACGAAATGCCCGCTCCAGCCATCGGGCGAGGGGATGGGCGAAAAGGTGTATGCAATCGCCGAGGCCGCGGGGCGTGCCGTGGTAATGGGGGCAAAGGCCGCAGGTGCCGAGGCTGGGGCGGCCGCCGTAGTGGCCGAGGGTGCAGCAGCCGCCGCCGGGCACATTGCAATCGCGCCAATATTTGCATCGCACTTTCAAATCAACTTACCTCGATAGTGGTGTGCGTATCGCAGCCGCTGGTGCGCTGGTAGGTGCCGGTGAAACCGCCGCCGGTTTTTTGCCCCTGCCAGATGATTTCGCCGGAAGCGCCGCCGTTTTGGCAAACGATCTGCAGGGTGAAAACATTGGTGGCGGGGTCGAAGGTAATTTGCGATGGGCCGGGCGGGTCGAGCTGCCACATTCGCCGCCCGCTGAACTGACAATCGTAGCAATGTTGTCCGGCGATAACGCTGCCATCAAAGCATTGGGCATTGGAAAAGCCGCAGGGATTGGAGTTCACCAGCAGGAAGGTGCCATCCCACAGGCAATCGGAGGGGAGTGCGGCAGTGCAATCGGGGCAGGGCGAAAAGAAGCCATCAAAATAGCCGGTGATGGCGACGGAGCTCGGGGCGGACGTGCATGGGTTGTTCGGCGGGGCAGTGCAGCAGCAGGCGGCCGCGGCGGCGGAAAGCAGCAGTTGGCCCGCAGCGGAAAGGCGTGTGTGGCTATCGGCGCCTATTTGCACGTAGGGTGCAGCTTGCGACATTTCGGAAGACTCCCATTTGGCTCGACGCCGTTTGCTCGACAGCGGTCGGTCATGTGCAGGCAGTGGTGGCGGCCACTTCGCCCGCATCCCATAGGCGCCATGTTGCGGTTGAATCAACAAAGGCGAGACCGAATGCGGGGGATGAAGCGGCGGTAACCATGGAGCCATTGGGGCGCGGGCGAGCGAGCGCCACGGCGGTGGCAAGTGTCTGCGTGCCATCGAGCGAAAGCAGGTTGTAGGTCCATGTGGCGGGCGCGGTTTGCGTGCCGTCGGCCCCGCCGCTGCGGGTGATCTGCACTGGCTGAAGCACAGGCCCCGCGTTCTGCACCAGCACAATGGCACGGGGCGTGCTCTCGGCCGTCATGCCGGCATATACCCCGGTATGGATCGATTGCAGGGGCAGCAAATGGCTGACGGCCCCTTCCAGCAGGTTGACCACCAAGGCATTATTGTTGGCGGTGTCGATAAGGCCTTCGGGCAGGGCGAGATTGGCGGCGGCAGTTGCTGTGGTGTTGCCGAAAAGCAGATGACCGGCATATTTTCCCGCTCCGGATTCAAAGTTTTCAATGCGGACGATAAGTGTGCGCAGGCCCGTGTGGCGATGGCGGCTTGCGACGGCGCCGCCCGCGTGGTCAAACGCGGCGATCTGAATATCCCCGCCGCCGATAAATTGCGGAGTGGTGCGGGTGGAAAACGCGTGGCTGCCGGGAGCTTCTGATAATTTTGAGAATTGGAACGGCTCAATGGCCAGCGGCGTATCGGGCCGTGCGAATGCCGGTGGTGAAGGAAGCGAACCATGGGATGATGGCGTGGTCAAGGGGGCGGTCCGATCAGGTGATAAAAGTGAACGCGGCGTTAAAGTCGGTGGAGGGATAAAGTTCAAAGCGTGCCCAGCCATTGCCTGACATAACCGAACCGTCGGTCACAATGGTGGCGGCAATATCCGGAGGAATTGCGCCATCGACATTTTTAAATACCACATACTGATCCCAGGTGTTGGGGTTGTAGGCAAAGCGATAAACGTTGCGGTACCAGACGCCATCAATCGTTGAGCCATCAATGGGCAGGCACAGCCAGGTGCGCGGGCCGAAACCCCGCCAGGTGGCGGAGTTCACGCAGCCGGCGTATGCCAGCGTGGACGCTTCGGGGTCGAGCATTTGCAGGAAATGAAAGCTGAGTGTGGCGCGCAGGCGCAGGGGCATAAGTTCCGCCACCTGCGTTTGGGGGCTGCCGCCTGCGGGTGTGTAGGTAACGGTGGCCAGCGCATCGTTGATATCGTAATGGTGATGGTTTTGCTCTAAATTGCCGCTGAAACTTTTGAGATAATTGGTGGGCAGCAGTTCCCATTCGTAGCGGCAAAGGGCATCGAAGCAGTCGTTGCCGTGGCAGACGGCCTGCACTTGGCGTACGACGGCGTCGGGGCGGTCGGGGTGGGGCGTGCCAATGGCGGGGATGATAAAGCCGGTGATGGAATCGGTGGCGCCAACGGCCATGATGGGGCGCAAGGTTGGGGAGTATTCGGCGAGGCCGGTGATCTGGAATTTTCGCGTGATGCTGTAGCCGGTGGGCGTCCAGATGATGGGATTGGCCAAAAGCAGGTCTTCTTTGATGCTGATCGGCATAGTGCGGGCTATAGGCCGGGCAACGGGGGATAGGGAAGGAATTCAGCGGAGCGCGCCATGAGTGCGGTGCGGGGTTTGCCGCGGATTAGTAGTCGCATAATACGAACCGAGCGGTTAATCCGCGCCCTATGGTTGCAGAGAGTATTTCTCCGGAATCATGCCTCCGGCATGATGCAATTATTTAATATCTCACGCAGAGCAGGGAAGACGCAGAGACGACGACGGGGCGCGGCCACCAGGGTGGCCGGCGAAATGCGGCGGCATGGTGCAGCCGCGTCGCCCGCTGTCTGCGTTCCAGCTGCGGCCAACAGGCCAACACGTACATATCCGCTCCGGCAACTGGCTTGGGGTTTTGGCAACCTCTCGGTTACAATCCCGGTTGGTATTCTTGGTGGGCGTTGGGGGAGGGAGATATTTCCCAAGCCACGCTATTTGCACCCGCTCTGCCTGCACCTGCTTTGCCTTTTCCCGGCGAGCGGCCGCAGGAGCCCGCCTGAGAGGAAATGGACAAACTATGCGTATGAATCGGACGACAGCAACAGGGCTTGTGACGGACCGCCCCCGCCGCAGTCAGCACGGAACATTGGCAGCCGGGGCAATGGCGGCCGGTTTGATGGCAGCAGCAGTGTTCGCGGCCCATACGGCTCAGGCGAGCATTGTTTTGCCCGGTGCGCAGGGGTTTGGAGGGCAAAGCAATCTTAACTATGCTTCCACCAATTGGTCCGGCTATGCGGACGCCGCCACCGGCAGTTCGACGTTTGGTTCCGTATCGGCTAATTGGAACGAGCCGACGATAAGCAATCCATCGACCGGGCCTAATGTATTCGCGTCCTTCTGGGTGGGGCTGGATGGATTTAACTCTGGCACCGTGGAACAGACGGGTACGCAGGCGGAGGTGTATAAGGGGAACACCTATTATTTCGCATGGTATGAGCTCTATCCGGCAGCTGAAGTGCCCGTGTTTGCTATAAATCCGGGCGACAGTATGTCGGCTTCCGTCAATTACAACGCGTCAACGGCAGACTATACGCTGAGCATTAAAGATATTACGTCAGGCGCCAGCTATTCCACGTCGAGCAGTGTGTCCCCCGCGGCGGCGCGATCGTCGGCGGAATGGATCGCCGAAGCGCCTTCCTTTGAAACCAAAAGCGGGGCCATCCAGCCTTTAGAACTTGCCAACTACGGCAGCATTGGTTTTTCCAACGCTTCGGCAAGCTTGCTTGGCTCGGCCTCGGCCTCTATCACCGGTGTGACATCCGGCGGAAATGCGACGAGCAATTCCATCGAAATGATAACCATGAGCAATCAATTGGAATCGCTTCCATCGGCGCTATCGAGCAATGGCAGTTCTTTCACGGTTACCTATGTGCCCGAACCGGGATCGCTGGGCGTGCTGATGTTGGGCGGCATGGCAGTACTGGGGCTGCGGCGGCGAACGTGCGTGCCCCCAGGCCGCGCGGCGTTGGGATGCTTGCGATAAAATCAGCGGCGGTACTAAAGAGGGCCGCTATCGATGAAGGAATATCTCGACCTCGTTCGGCTGGTGATCGAAAAAGGGATCCGCAAGCCCAGCCGCACCGGGGTGGATACGATCAGTTATTTTGGGGCATTTTACCGGGTTGATTTGGCCGCCGGCTTTCCGCTGCTCACCACCAAGCGCGTAAATTTTTCGGCCGTTCTGCGTGAATTGCTCTGGTACCTTTCCGGGCAAGAGCACATTCGTGATTTGCGGCAGCATACCAAAATCTGGGATGACTGGGCCGACGAAAAAGGTGAATTGGAAACCGCATACGGGCGATACTGGCGGCGCTTTCCGCATGCGGTACAGGCCTCGCACGCACCGATCAGCGAGACCGGCGAAGCAACGGCGGCCATCGAAGAAATTGACCAGATTGGATATGTAATTGATGAACTCAAGCGTAATCCGCATTCGCGGCGTCTGGTGGTCAGCGCGTGGGAGCCGGGCAATGCGCAGCACAGCCGTTTGCCGCCATGCCATTACAGTTTCGTCTTTCAGGTGCTCGAGGGCCGGCTGAATTGCCATCTTTCTCAGCGGTCGGGGGATGTCGCGCTGGGGATCCCATTTAATCTGGCGTGTTACGCGACGCTGACGCAGATCATTGCGCAGGAAACCGGCTTGAAAGTCGGCTTTTTTGCCCACAGCATTGTCGATGCCCATATTTATGCGGCGGATGCAGACTCGGCCATGGCTCCCTATGATCATTTGGGCGGTTTGCAATTGCAGTTGACGCGTGCACCGCGGCCGCTGCCCCGGCTGGAAATTGCAGCCAAGCCGATGGCGCAGCTGCAATTCGAGGATTTTACCCTAATAGGCTACGATCCCCATCCGCCGATCAAGTTCAAGGTGGCCGTTTGAGGTTGGATCGGGTGAGATGATCGCGGGCCAGCAGGATCGTGAGGCGCCATGGAAGTCAGTTTAATAGCCGCCATGACAGAAAATCGCGCCATCGGCGGAGGCAATGCGCTGCTTTGGCGTGTGCCGGAGGATCTCAAACGTTTTAAGCGCATCACGCTGGGCCATACGATAATGATGGGGCGGCGAACTTTTGAATCGGTGGGTCGGCCGCTGGCTGGCCGGCGGAATTTGGTCATCAGTCGGCACCCCGGCACGCCGCAGTCTGGCATGGAGTGGTGGACAGATGTTGATGCGGCCATGGATTCGGCGCGTCGGGCCGGGGAAGAGGAACTGTTCATCTGCGGCGGAGGCGAAATTTACCGCTTGTGTATGCCTGCGGCCACCCGCATGTACCTCACCATTGTGCACGTGCAGCCGCGTGCAGCGGCGGATACCTGGTTTCCGGATTTTAATGCATCAGATTGGCAGATCACGGCGCAGCAAAACCTGGCGGATTGCGAATTCATTGATTATCAAAGGCTCATCCGTGCCGGCAGATAGCCTCTCGGCTCATCGCTTCGCCGCTCGCCGCCACTGCAAAAGGGGCCTTGTTTGAACGTGCGCTATGCCATTGACGCCCGATGGTATGGTGCCGCAGCCAGTGGCGTGGCAACTTATGCCCACACGCTGCTGTTGGGGCTGGTGGAGGTAGTACCCGGCGAGCGCATTACCGTAATCACCAATCGGCGCGGCGCCCTTCCGCCGGAAATTGCTTCGCACGCGGCATTCCAATGGATTGAGCTGCCGGGCAACCCGATGAGTATCCGCCACCAGCGGCTTATGCCGCGCATCGCACGAGATTTAAATATTGCCTGCCTGCACAGTATTGATTTGCACGCACCGCTGGCCGGCCGCTTTCGGAAAGTTATTACCTGCCATGATTTAATACCGCTGGTGTTGCCCCATCGCGTGGCGGGGGGCGCCAAGGCAAGATACAAAGCCGTATGGCGTTTGTGGGTTCAGCTTCAATTGGCCCAGGCCGACCGCGTGATTGCGATAAGCCAATGCTCACAGCGAGATATCATCGAGAAAATACATCTGCCGGCGGAGCGCATCTCCGTGGTGCCGGCAGCGCTTTACAGGCCGGCGTCAAACCAGCCGGCGCACGCAGAGCGGGTAGAGCGCGATCCGCGGCTGGAGTTTTTGCAGCCGATGATTTTAAGTGTGGGACGGCGGGCGCCGTATAAAAATTTATCCGGCTTGCTGCGCGGCTTTCACGAACTGATTAAAAGCTGCTCCGTCGATGCGCGGCTGGTCATCACCGGGGCGCTGGATCGGCGTTATCCAGAGCCAGAGCAACTCGCGGAGCGCCTCGGCATTGCAGAGCGGGTGATCTTCACCGGCTATCTGTCCGACGCGTCGCTGCACGATTTGTACCAGCGGGCCCGCATGTTTGTATGCCCAAGCCTGTATGAAGGATTTGGCCTGCCGGTGCTGGAAGCCATGGCTGCGGGCATTCCGGTGATTTGCTCGAACCGCGCCAGCCTGCCGGAGGTATGCGGGAACGCTGCGATTATGATCGATCCGGAAAATCCAGCCGAAATGGCGCGCGCGATGCAGCAAATTTTAACGGATGGCGAAATGGCAAATCGGCTGGCAGAACTCGGGCGCCGGCGTGCGGCTGAATTCACGCCCCGCCGCATGGCAGAGGCACTGCTGCCAATCTATCGGTCGTTGGTGTAAACGCGAAGGCCGTGGGAAAGCCATTCCAGCATGCCTGTTTAAGGGCGATGATGGCGCCGTTTTCTACGGCTTATACACGTGTCGATGAAATGCCAACACGGCATAGCGCAGCGCGGTGGCGGGGTCAGTAAGCGTGCCGCTGACGGCCTTCGCGACAGCCGGGCCGCGGCGGCCACATTTCCAGTGCACTCGGGCGTGCAGCCATTGGCGTTGCGCGGCGCTTTGGCGGGGTATCAGCGGCAAAGAAAAAATCGCATCATCCGCAAGCATGCGTCGCGCGTCATCCACTTGGCCGATCCTGATCAGCAGCGCGATCCAGCCGGCCGCGGAAGCGAGGATGGCTTGCTGGCCGCAGCGTGGGGATACTTGTTCGGGCAGTACACCGGCGCGGGCAGCGGCCACCGATATGGCCTGCGTTTTCAGGTGCTGCGCACTGACCTGCTTTTCATGCACGCGATACTGCAAAAGCACCTCGGGCAGATTTTCCAGATCGCCGCGCTTCATCAACCGCAGCCACAGATCGTAGTCTTCTGCATGCACGAAGGGCGTGCGGTATCCGCCAACACCGATCACGGCATCCTTCCGCATCATTACGGTGGGATGCGAAATGCAATTGGCCATCGGCAAACGCCTGCGGATGGCGGCGGCGGAAAGGGGCGGCGTGGTTGTTACGCCAGTGGGGCCGCCGGGGCCGAGATATTCCAAAGCTGCGCCTACGGCAACGGTTGCGGGGTGAGCGGTTAAACAGGCCAGTTGCTTCTCGAGACGCGGCTCCATCGCAATATCATCTGCATCCATACGGGCGATATACGGCGAGCGGGCCAGCGCCATGCCCTCATTAAGGGTTGCAACAACACCACGGTTGGCCCGGTGATGGAACCGGATGCGGGAATCTTTTTTGGCATACCCGGCAATCACTTCTTTGCTGCGATCCGTCGAGCCGTCGTCGATGATGATGAGTTCAAAATTCTGCAGACTTTGCCGAAGCACGCTCTCGATGCTTGCGGGCAGAAAATCAGCGGCATTGAAGACGGGCAGTACCACGCTGACCTGAGTTTCCGGCATGGCGGTATGGTAACATTGGAAGCGACCCGCGTCTGAAAACGTCGGGCAGATAAAAGCTCTGAGGCGCTGACGCTTGCGATTCTCACTTATTGTGGCCACCATCGAACGCACCGATCCCCTGACAAAATTGCTGGATTCACTTTGTCAGCAAACATTTTCTGATTTTCAGGTGATCATCGCCGATCAAAATGCGGATGATCGCCTGCAGGCCATCACCGCGCCTTATCGCACGCGGCTGGCGCTGACGGTGCAACACAGCCGACGGGGGCTTTCGGCGGCCCGCAATGACGCGCTGAGTTTGGCATACGGCGAGATCGTGGCATTCCCTGATGACGACTGCTGGTATTTTCCCGACACGCTGGCGCGGATCGACCGCTTTTTGTCGGCCAATGGTCGCCTTGATGGCGTAACAGTGGCATGCTGCGATGCACAAATGCGGCCATCGGTGCGGCGGTGGGCGCCCCGCGCGTGCCCTATTAATTCACGCAATGTCTGGCAACTCGCGGTATCGATCGGCCTATTTATCCGCCGCGATCGGGTGACGGGTGTCGCGGGATTTGATGAAAGCCTCGGCGCCGGGGCCCCAACGCCGTGGGGTTCGGGTGAAGAGACAGCCATGCTGCTGCGGGCCTTGGCGGCCGGGGCCGAGCTGACCTACCTGCCAGACCGGCTCGTTGGCCACGCCCACCCGCACGCTGTTTATGATGATGCCGCCGCCGCACGGGCATTGTGTTATGGGCGCGGTATGGGGCGTGTTCTGGCAATGCACAACCGCCCGATGGCAGAAAAACTGCGGGCGCTTTTGCGGCCTGCGGTGGGGGGTGCACTGGGTTTATTGAGCGGGCGGCCGGCGATGGGGCGTTATTACATGAACTCTCTCAAGGGGCGATGGGAAGGAATGCGTGGAAAAAACACCGCACCAAAATCGAAATTCGGCTAAAATCCGGTAAGAGCCACGCAGGTTAAACTGCACCGATTTTGGGTAAAAGCACAAAGATATGACTGAAAATGAAATCCCCGTCATTGAAATAAGACCACCCCGGGCTTTTGAACCGCTGAATTTGCGGGAAATATGGCGGGCGCGAGGCACCCTCTATTTTCTCGCGATGCGGGATATTAAGGTTCGCTACCGCCAGACCATTCTCGGCATCATATGGGCAGTGCTTCAACCGCTGGTCACCATGTTGATCATGACGGTGGTCTTCAGCAAAATCGCGCAGGTAAAGACCGGTGGAACGCCCTACCCTTTATTTGCCTTTACGGCCCTTTTGCCCTGGCAATTGTTCGCGAGTTGCTTAGCCCGCATCAGCCAGAGCGTGGTCAGCGATCAGGCGCTGGTAACCAAGGTTTATTTCCCTCGGCTGATACTTCCCATGGCGGCGGTGGTGGCCGGAACCGCCGATTTCTGCTTTGGCTTTCTGGTGCTGCTGGGGATTATGGCCTGGTACCACTATGTACCGGGCCCGGCGATCCTGGCGATTCCCCTGGTGATGCTATTGGCCATGGTTTCGTCATTTGCAATCGGCACATGGATCGCCGCGCTCAACACGCGTTTTCGCGATTTTGGCCTGCTGGTGCCGCTGATCACCCAGGTGTGGCTGTTCCTTACACCCATTGCCTATCCGCTCTCACTGGTGCGGGCGCATGCACCGCCATGGCTGTTTTTTCTTTACAACTGCAACCCGGTGGCGCTGGTGGTAGAGGCGGCCCGGTGGATTATTCTGGGCCTTGGCCATCCGCTTTTATATCCTTCATTGACTGCCATAGCCCTGGTTAGCCTGCTGCTGGTCAGCAGCGCATATTACTACCGGAAGCATGCGGATTTATTTGCTGATTTTGTGTGATGTCCGCCGCTGCCACGCGTTGCGGAATTGAATGGAGTTTCGGTTTGTCTGAAACAATGATTCTGGCAGAAAATCTGGGCAAGCAATATCGCCGCGGCACATCCGGGGGCCCGACTACGCTGCGTGATACGCTGGGGCGGTGGCTGGCGCTGGGGGGTAGCACGGCACACCCGCACCTCGGCGGCACGGAAGCATTCTGGGCGCTGCGCAATGTCTCGTTTGAGGTAAAACGAGGCGAAGTGTTGGGGATCATCGGTGCCAATGGCTCGGGTAAAAGTACGCTGCTTAAAATCCTCAGTCGCATAACCCGCCCTACGGAGGGAACCGCCCATTTGCGGGGCCGCATTGCCAGCCTGCTGGAGGTGGGAACCGGCTTTCACCCCCAGCTCACCGGCCGCGAAAATATATTTCTTAACGGCGCCATCATTGGGATGTCGCGGGCAGAGGTGGCCGGAAAATTTGATGAGATCGTCGAATTTTCCGGCGTGGAAAAATTTATCGAAACGCCCGTCAAACACTATTCCAGCGGTATGTATACCCGGCTGGCCTTCTCGGTTTCAGCGCATCTGGATTCTGAAATCATGCTGGTGGATGAAGTGCTCGCCGTCGGCGATCTGGCCTTTCAGCGGCGCTGTATGGAGCGCATGGCCAAAGCCCGCGAGGAGGGACGAACCATTCTGTTTGTAAGCCACGGCCTTGCTTCGGTCAATAAACTTTGCAGCCGGGCGATTCTGCTCGAAAATGGAATATGTACCCATATTGGCACCTCACAGGATGTGACCGGGCAGTATGCAGCCGAGGCTTCAATCGCGGCCGAAGCCACACGTACGCCGGAGCCGGTTGTAGAACTGCCCGCACCGGAGGACCCGGTACCCGCGTATGGGTTGGGGCTGGCCATCGCGGATAGCGGTGGCACACCGCGGGTGAGTTTCGAAGTTGGCGAGCCTTGGGAAGCGAGCTTTGATTTTGAGGTCGCAGAGCGCGTTCCCAATCTGATTGCCGGCGTGGGCCTTGCCACACCGGACGGCATTCCCATAGCCACCATCTGGTCGGCGCCGACGGACACCCCCCCCGGCCGTTATCGCTTCACCGCCAATTTCGACCTTCCCTTGGCAAGCGGCACGTTTTCGCTGCAGGTGGGGCTTTCGGCGGGTGATGCGTCGCTGTACCTTCGCAATGATGTGGCCTCATTTTCGGTGATTCCATCCACGCGCTTCGTCCAAGTGCATCTGGATAAGGGAGCCGGTATCTTATATTCGACTAAGGTGCCGGAAATTGTCGCCTTGGGTACGGCGGCTGTTCACGCGGGCTAAGGCGGCCCGGCGCCCCGGCGATTCAGAGGCAATAACAGCAGGCCATGGCATGGCACGCCAGGCGCGGCCGGTCGGATCAGAATGACGCCGGGGCCGCTCGGGGTGGCCGGCGCGGCAAGATGAGCCCCCGCAGGAGAATCTCCCGGTGGAAAAACCGAATTACAAAAGGCCGCGGCGGCCTTACGGATCGGACATCCCTGCCAACAAGCTGCAATTTTATATTCCCGATCCGAAGGTGGCTGCGAAGTGCTTTAGGGCGAATGCGGATCCGCGCTCAAAATTTCTGCCGCCCGTGGTGGACGGCATTCGCGTGCATGTGGGCGTTGCACAAAATATCCGCCCCGGGGGGAAACTTTACGTAGCACCGCGCGCGTCTCCATTTATTAAAAGTAAGCACCTCCCATTCTTCGCCAGTCCCTCGCCTGACTGGTTTAAGGCTGCATTCCTGGCGGCTGGCCTTCGGTTGGATGAAATGGTAGCGGTAGGCGGCTTTTTTCCAGATTTGCTCGTCCTGCTTGCCGAGGCCGTTGAACGATTGGACGCTGCCGGGCGGCAACCACACCCCTTGGCGCATCTGTTACGTCAGGGCAGGCACTATCCGTATGCCAACTGGCTGGCGCACGACGATCAGTTATTGGGCAGCGAGCCGGAGGCCACAGCTTATTGTGCGGTCGGGTGCAATGCAGCTGTTCCTGATGGAGGCGGCGATTGAAGGTCATAGCTGGATTGCAGGGCGGGCTGGGAAACCAATTGTTCCAATTCGCGGTGGCGCGGGCTATAAGCCTCCGTCTCAATGCCAGGATGCTGCTGGATGACAGCGCCTTGAAACTTGACCATAAGCGCAGCTTCGAACTCGGGGCCTTTAAGTTCCCATCAACCCTGCGCATCGTCTCGCGGCCAGAGGGCGGCCGGCGCGGCGTGCTGGAGCGATGGTTCGACCGCGTGGAAATTTTGCGGGAAAAGCATTATGAATTTGATCCCGAGATCGTATCCATGCGGCCCAATACTTCGCTGCATTTGATCGGATATTGGCAGACCGAAAAATATTTCCAAGCCGTGGCGAATCAGATACGTTCCGACTTGCAATTTGCATTCCCACCCGATAAAGAAAATCAGTCGGTGTTGGAGGAAATCAGAGCGGTCACCGCCGTGTCGGTGCATTTTCGCCGGGGCGATTTTATTTCTGAAGCCCATACCGCCGCCTACAACGGCACACCGTCACTGGATTACTACCGGAGGGCGGTCGCCATGATCACGGCCCAGCATCCGAATGCACACCTATTTGTCTTCTCCGATGAGCCGCAGTGGGTAAAGGATAATTTTCAGTCATCCGCACCCATGAAGATTGTGGATATCAATCCGCCTGACGCCCCCGCCGCTGATTTGCGCCTTATGGCTGCGTGCCGACACCATGTGATGGCCAATAGTACCTTTTCCTGGTGGGGGGCGTGGCTCAATCCGTCAAGTGAAAAAATGGTCATTGGGCCGAATCCATGGCATCAGGGGGCAAACTTAAACACGGTTGATTTCCTGCCTGCCGGGTGGTTGACAATTGCGAAGGTGTGATGCGGCACGGACGGATTTTTCGTTGATATAAGATGCGGTAGAAATATTCGGCTACTCCGGAATGCTTTGTGGTCGCCAAAAATATTAAATCGACGATAAACGTCATCACGCCGGCGTGGGCCTTGCCACACCGGACGGCATTCCCATAGCCACCATCTGGTCGGCGCCGACGGACACCCCCCCCGGCCGTTATCGCTTCACCGCCAATTTCGACCTTCCCTTGGCAAGCGGCACGTTTTCGCTGCAGGTGGGGCTTTCGGCGGGTGATGCGTCGCTGTACCTTCGCAATGATGTGGCCTCATTTTCGGTGATTCCATCCACGCGATTCGTCCAAGTGCATCTGGATAAGGGAGCCGGTATCTTATATTCGACTAAGGTGCCGGAAATTTTCGCCTCGGGGCATTCAGAGGCAATAACAGCAGGCCATGACATGGCGCGCCAAAGCGCGTCCGGTCGGATCAGAATGACGCCGGGGCTGTCCGGGGTGGCCGGCGCGGCAAGATGAGCCCCCGCAGGAGAATCTCCCGGTGGAAAAACCGAATTACAAAAGGCCGCGGCGGCCTTACGGATCGGACATCCCCGCCAACAAGCTGCAATTTTATATTCCCGATCCGAAGGTGGCTGCGAAGTGCTTTAGGGCGAATGCGGATCCGCGATCAAAATTTCTGCCGCCCGTGGTGGACGGCATTCGCGTGCGTGTGGGCGTTGCACAAGGTATCCGCCCCGGTTCTGACAATATTGGTGGCTACCCCGATATCCACCGGGCGGATTACGTCCGGACGCCCGTCGAAAAATTTGCCCGTGCTCAATCGCTCAATACACTTCACCAGCCCGATACGCTTGCCGAAATCCGCCTGCACCATGTTTTTGAGCACATCAGCATTCTGGATATCGATACCACTCTGGGAGCGTGGGATATGCGCCTCAGGCCGGCAGCGAGAAACGGGGGGCGAATGTGAACGTGGTAGCCCGTTTATGCGGCGGGGTGGGCAATCAGCTGTTCCAGTTTGCCATGGCCCGACGGCTCGCGATGGCCCATCGCGCCGAACTTCAATTTGATGATGGCGCACTGAAACGCGATGCGAAGCGAAAATTTCAACTCGCCGCGTTCGCATTCCCGGCACGCGTGCCGGTTTGTACGTTGCCCGACAAGCCGGCAAACACGGCCTGGTGGTGGCCGAAGGCCCTCGCCATGGACGAGCTGCGCGAAAAGCATTTTCACTTCGACCCGGATGCCGCCGCCGCCAAACCGCATCGTTCGGTGCGGGTCGCAGGCTATTGGCAAAGCGAAAAATACTTCCAGGATATTGAATCGCAGATTCGCGATGATCTGCAAATTACCCTCCCCTTAAATGCGCCCAACAGTGAGTTACTTGAGGAAATTAATCGTTGTAATGCGGTGTCGGTGCATTTCAGGCGCGGCGACTACGTCACGGAACCGCACACCGCCGCCAATCACGGTTCACTTCCGCTGGATTACTATCACCGGGCGGTCGAATTATTGGCCCGCCAACAAACGTCGCTGCAGCTCTTTGTATTCACCGACGATCCCACGTGGGCGAAAAATAACTTTCGCCCCGATCTGCCCTGTGTGTTTGTTGACATCAACCCGCCCGATTGCCCCGCCGCCGATCTGCGTCTGATGTCATCCTGTCGCCACCATGTAATCGCCAACAGCACCTTTTCCTGGTGGGGGGCATGGTTAAACCCCCGGGCGGATAAGATGGTTCTCGCACCCCGCCGCTGGTTTAATAAAGGGTCCGGCAGTACGGTTGACCTTATACCTCCGTCCTGGCGGATAATAGACTAACCGGCTGCCGGCCATGGCGAATGCGTCGCGATACTGGGTTTCGTGCTCCGATCGACATTTTTTCTGTGAAGGGTTTATCTCTTGGCCTTGCAACATACCCGCCAACCGGTCGTCAGCGTGATCACACCGGCATATAACGCCGCCCCCTTCATCGCCGAAGCCATTGCGTCGATTCTCAAACAAACTTTCGCCGAGTTCGAAATGATTATCGTGGACGATGGTTCCGATGACCAAACGGCCGAGATCGTCGCGTCGTTTAACGACGATCGCATCCGCTTCGGCCGCCAGAAACGGTCCGGCGTGGCGGCCGCCCGCAACCACGCCATCGGCCTATCGCGTGGTCTCTATCTTGCGTTTCACGACGCCGACGACATGGCGTTTCCGGAGCGGCTGCAAAAGCAAATGGAGTATTTTGCCCACCACCCGGAGATAGGCTTAGTGGGCGGCGCCGCAGAGGTCTGGGTGGACCGCACCCCCTCCGGCGAATATTACCGATATCCCACCGAACCGGCGCACCTTGCCTTTGAAATGCTTTTCGAAAACTATCTTGTGCACAGCTCGGTCATGTTGCGACGCAGGGTGATCGACGCCGTCGGGCTTTTTACCCTGCTTGAAAGCCGCCGGCATGAAGATTATGAGTTGTGGTCGCGCGTGTCGCGCAGGTTTGCCATGGCCAACCTGCCCGATGTGCTTACGATTTACCGCAACCACCCCGGCAGTGTATGTGGTACGACCGACTTTGAGGCCAACGGCATCATGCTGGCATCGGAAAACATTGCCTACGCGGCGGGCCACCGAAAGGTTAAACCGGCACACATGGCGCTGGCGTCACTGATGCGCGGCCATGATCCCAAAATTGCAGCGATACAGTATCCGGATCTGCAACAATTGCTCCTCTGGATAGCGTACCGCTTGGCGCGGCGCTTCCATGCACCTGTTGCCCAGTTCGCTCCGAGGTTCCATGCCCGGCAGGAAATCCTTAGACACCAGTGGGGGCGTTTCTATCCCCTTCCGCCAGCCAAGCCCCTTGAACTCTCAATTCCCTGGCGCCGCCGCCTGGCAAAGATTTTCAGGCCATAGCGGCCAGCCATGTCAAATGCGCGACGCCAGCCGGCGCACCAGAGCGGAACCCCGGCCCAGCAAATAACAAAGATGTTCGGTCGGCTCCCAGGAGCCTGCCCGAGTAATGGCCGTGTTGCGACGGCGCGATTTTTGGCACCCATCAAGCAGCGGCGACGATGGCGTACCTGACGCAGACGGTACACCGAGGAGCCGCGCCGCAGAGGGGGGACAAAGAGCACGCCGCCCCGCGCCGGGTCCCAAAAAGCACGCCGCCCCGCCTGCTTTGTC
>JAJZGD010000045.1 GCA_021804985.1 Planctomycetota bacterium | reverse complement strand
CGTTAACCTTATAGTTGCTCTTCACACCGGCATGATTAATCAAATCAACTGACGTGATTTATTGTCTCACACAGAGCGGCAGAGGCGCAGAGCCTGCCCGCGGGCAGCACGCCGGTGCGCGGTAAAGCAGGCTGGCCGGCGAAGTTTGGCTCGTCGCACGCGGGCGCTGTGCCGCCGGGACCGCAGGCGTCTTGCCTGCTTGTCGGCGTCATTAAGCCGGCCACCCTGGTGGCCGCGCCTTGTCGTCGTCGCGTCGTCGCCACCTCTGCGTGAGATGAAAACGAATTACATCATGGGACCAGCCTGATTTCTGACATCGCCCGAAACAACCTATTGTCTCACACAGAGCGGCAGAGGCGCAGAGGCTGCCTGCGGGCAGCACGCCGGTGCGCGGCAAAGCAGGCTGGCCGGCGAAGTTTGGCTCGTCGCACGCGGGCGCTGTGCCGCCGGGACCGCAGGCGTCTCGCCCATGAGCGTTAGCTTAAAGCTTACGCGGCCCCCAAGCTTGCTAATCTCTCGCCATGAAAAGCAAGAAAACGCAAAAGAAATGCCTTAACTTAACGCCTATGCCCCCCCCAAGGTCAATCCTCATTGGGATATAAAGTCCCCTTCGCCGGCTTGACGATAATCGCTGCCGGTTCCGTGGGGCACGCCTGCTCGCAACCGCCGCAACCCACGCACCCGTTGGTCTTAACCAGCACGCGCCCGCTCACCTGGCTGATGGCAATCGCGGCGGTGCCCATCGGGCAGGCCTCCACGCACAGGCGGCAATCCTCGCCATGGCTTCGCAGGCACGCCCGATCATCGACCATGGCCAATCCCATGCGAATCTCCGTGCGATCCACCAGCTTGAGTGCACCGGACGGACAAGCCTTCATGCAGGCAAGTTCTTCGCATACCACGCAAGGGGCCAGCGCTGCAACGATATAAGGAAAACCATTGCCGATGACGGCTTCGGCATCGATCGAAATGCATTTCACGGGGCACGCCTGAACGCAGAGCCCACATTTGGAACAGGTGCTTTCAAATTCTGCCTCGGGCAGGGCACCCGGCGGCCGCAGAGTTACATGGGGTGCGGAATAGCGGCCGTAATCGGTGTACGGATCTGAATCGGTGTAGTGTTGGGGGGTTTCATCCGGAAAGTTGTCGCGAAAGGCGCTGGTAACGGGGTGAACTTTTTTCTCGATCAAACTGGCCACCGGCGCAATGACATCGCGGATGCATTGGGCAAAAAAACCGCGACGGCTCTGCGATTCAGCGGCCGCCTTAACCTCCGCACTTTCTGCCGCGGCGCCGCCCCGGGCACTCCCTTCCGCGGCACTCTCTGCCGCATCTTGATCGCCGGCCATTCTGGCCATGGCCTCAATCGCTTCGTCGGATGGCGAACTTTCCGAGGGGGATTTGCCCCGCTGGGCCGGCCCGACCGCAAGCTCGTTCGGCAGCGCATCGGCTGCCGCCGGCTTGCCGATGGCTTCATCATCGCCCGGCGCTGGAGCATGGTCGCATTGGGGTGGCGTATCCGTCATGCGCATAATGATAACCGTTTAAATTCGCTAACGCCTATTGCGTTCGGCCAAATTTTATTGGGCAGGCAACTCCTTATTAAATTGACTTTTGGGGTTGCTTCCAGTGCGTTGATTCGGCATGATAAAAGCGGATGAATACGGGCCGCAGCATTTTGGCAGGGCTTATGGGGGCGATCTGGTGCGCCATTCCCGCCGCTGGCGCCCCGAGCCGATCTTCCGCTCCCGGCGATAAAGTACTGGTGAATTTGCACCGGCTTAAAAGTTCGCGTTGGTCGGTTCGCCACCGTGCACAAGCCCGTTTACTTCGTGCACCCCCGGCCGACGCGGGGCAGATTCAGCGGGCGCTTCAGCAGGTGACAACGCCTGAAGATCGACTGCGGCTTACGCGCATCGCATTGCAGCTCTATCTTGAAAAAAGGTTGGAAGGAAATGGGCCGCGCCCGTTTCTGGGCATTCGCTTTATGGTTTACCGCGATGCGCCAAGGGTCGCCGGCCGGCATATAACCGCAATTTACGTGGCGAAAGCGGTTCGCGGTTTTCCCGCGGGGCGCACTTTGCGACAGGGCGACCTTATTCTTGGCATCAACGGCCGATATTTTTCGCCCCATATGATGCCCGAAGATTTCGTCGTGTTGGTCGGCCGCTTTCAGGCCGGCACGCGGATCACACTCAACGTATTGCGCGGCGGACACATGCGAAAGCTGCGGCTGCGGCTTGCTGGTGCGCCAATGGGCAGTTTCGCCATTGAAAGGCTTATGGCGTACCGTTCGGAGCTTATCGGGCGTTACTTTGCGCTCTTCGCCCCGCCCCGCAGGAAGCCCGCGGCCATATTATTGGATACGCGCCATCCGCGCCGCCGGTCCGGGTAAGTGCCGGAGTTGGTATGGGCTCAAATGGCAAATGGCTCGCCTGCCGGCTGGTTTGACCGCCGTTTTGTACACCGGTATAAGACTTGGGGCGATACTGTATTGGGCCGGCCCTTTGGCGCCTGCAATCACGCCGCATCATGGCCGACCTTTTTTGACCGTCGGCCAAACCCATCGGTATTCTTGTTTTGAGGGCTTCGGGATGATGCCGAAAAAGTTTGGTAAAACCAGCCGCTTTTGGGGCCTCGCTTCGGCGGCCGCATCGGTTTGCTTATCGGTAGCGATGGCGCACGCGGGGCCCGCAAGCCGCAGCCGACTTGCCGATCAATTGATTGATGATGCGCGGAGCATTGGTCGCAATACGGCTGTGCCATCCGACCGTGCTGCGGATATTGCCACCGATCTTTTACAAACCGCCGTCAGGCTAAACCCGAAATCGGCCACGGGCTACCGGCTGCTCGCGGATGCGGCCTCGTCGATTAACCAACCCGCGCTGCGTGTTAAGGCGCTGCTGATGCTTTGCAAGCTTGAGCCGGGAAATATCGTCGCCCAAATGCAACTTCTGGATTCGCTGGCGGCAGCGCGGCAAAGCGTCGGCGGCCGACTGGCCGTTTACCTCGCAGCGCTCAAAGCCCATGGCAGCAGCAGCCAACTCGACAGTATGATCGCCCTGCGCCTCGGCGAGCTTTATTCCGTGCAGGCCAGAAAAAATAAGGCGTCGGCCTTTTTTGTTCGGGCTGTGGAACTAAACCCGGCGAACATCGATGCGTGGCGGCTCATGCTGGCGGAGCTGAAAAAAAGCGGGGCGCCCGCGGGCCAGCAGATGTACGTCATTGTACAAGCGCTCCAGTGCGACCCCTATCAACCGGCCATCCTTGAAAGCGGCGCAAAAATATTAGCCCAACACCGCCTCTACGCGCTCGCGGCCTCTTGGGCCAATGAAAGCATCCAGCAATATCAAAAAGCCCGGCGACAATTAAGCCCCGGCTTCGCCGGCAATCTCGCCGCTTATTGGCAGATGGCCGGTAAATCGCGTCAGGCGCACGCCTATCTGAGCGAACTTACCGCGCTGCGCCATCCGACGGCGGCCACATTGTCGCTGGCGCTGGCGGTTACCTGCAAAGGACACAGCGCGACAGGCAATCTGCCCAAGCTGCTACTCACGCGGCTGAAGGAACGGCTGCGGCAGGCCATCAAAGCGACCAAAAGCCCGATCCTCAAGGCGGATCTGGTATGGCTTACCGTGCGTTACGCGCCGAAAATGCCCACGGATATCAATGCGCGGGTGGCGCAGCTGGAGAAATTGCTGGGGCCCAAAAACCCTATTTATCTGCGCATTCATGGCTGGCAGCTCATGCGGCAATTGTATTTTGGCGCGGCGCAGGAAAAATTGGCGGCCGCCGGCAAAGACGCCTACGCCCAAATCGGGCTTGCCCGGCTTGCGGCCCAGGGGGGGCATTTCAAAAATGCCACGCGAATTTTACAACACGTTTGGGTTACAGCGCCGTCAACCCTTATCGCCCTCCAGGCCTATACCGAGGCCCAGCGACTTGAGATCACACTTAAACCTCCGGCTGCGGCCACAAAACTGCTGGCGCTGGCCAATAGCTATCCTTCCAATATGCTCCATGTGCTGGCGCATCCCGACCGCGTGATTCTCCAATCGGTTCATATGATTCATCGCAGCGCCCATGCCGGCGAGCCGATGTTTGTCCGCGTCGATTTCTACAATGCATCTCCCTGCACGCTCGCGGTGGGGCCGAATGCGGCAATCTCCACAAGTGTGGCCATGGTTGCCCGTCTTGAGGGGCTAACCGATCAGAACCTTGGCGCGTATGCCGTGGATGCCAATCCGCAGATTGTCAGCCTCGATTCAAGTTCCACGCTGGAAGTAACCTATCGCCTCGATCAAGGCACGCTTCGGTCGATTCTCATCCGCCATCCTATTTCCATGCTCGGCGGGAAAATCGAAATCATCACCAACCCGATCATTCGGTCCGGGCAGGTTTTCCCCGGGCTCGGCGGCGATGCGATGTCGGCCGGTTACTTTAATGTCAGCGGCATGGCACCCGGCGCACCCACCGCCATCACCGACCTTGCGGAAAAGTTGCCGAATTTGTCGTCTGATCAGGGAATGCTCGCGACCACCGCTTTGGCCCGGGCGCTGCCGCAATATCTGCAGCTCGCGGCGTCGGGCAATTCCGGCCATCGGGCGGCTGCAAAGGCCGCCGGAAAAATTCGCGCCGCCCTGATGACCGTTCTCGCCAACCCGGACGACGCCAACCTCCAGGCGTGGCTTTTGCGAACTGCCCCGGTCAAAGGGCTTCCGCGGCCTCTGATGGCCGCGATGGATAATCTCATCCATTCGCCCTCACAGCCGGTGCGTGTATTTGCCTATCTGCGGCTCTACAGCCAGGCACGGGCGGGGGCGCAGGGGCGAAAAATTGCCGCTGAACTCACCGCCGCCGCAGCAAAAGAGACTGCCGCGGTGCCGAAAAATCTGGCCCTTCATCTCGCCCGCCAGGCGCTGGTGATTGCGAACACGAAACGGGCCCACCACCACAGCGGGTAAAATGGTATTCGTATTAGGCGGTGGCCACGGCGATCTGCCGGACAGCTGGTTATGTGAATAATGTGGCACTTTGTGCTTGTGCCGGCGTACGGATTACCGGCCCGTCCGGGGTCGATGGCGCGCTGTAAAGCGGATTGGCCGAGCCTTCCAAGGGTGCGCCATGAATCGTGGCGGCCACGCGCTCCCTGAGTTTTTCAACATATTGTTCCGAGAGTTCATAGCCCAGAAAATTGCGCCCCAGCTTTTTCGCCGTAACCAGCGTGCTGCCGCTTCCCGCAAATGGGTCCACCACCAAATCACCCGGGTTGCTGCACGCACGAATAATGCGGCCGAGCAATTGCTCCGGCATTTGGCAGCCATGAAAACCGGCTCGCTCGGCGAAGGTGCCGCACACACGCGGCTGATACCACACATCATTCTCAGCGGAGAACGCCTCGGGCGCATCCTGCGGGCGCAATACCCATGTATCGTCCGGCAGCCGGCCGCGCTTGTCGGCCCGGGCATCGGCGTATACCAACTGCCGGGCGGAAGGAACGCGTATATCATCGGCGTTGAAGGTAAATCGCGTCTTGTCGCGTGTGAAATACAGCAAATGGGTATGGCTTCGCGTGAATTTGTATTTGCAGTTTACACCGAAGGTGTAATACCAGATCACCCAGTTACGCGACACCAAACCCAATTCGCGTTGAAAGAGTACTTTTAATTCCGCGGCAAAGTCGTCGCCGATCGCCAGCCAGAATGTTCCATGCGGCTTGAGCTTGCGCACCAATTCGCCGCCCCATCCCCGGCACCAGTCCAGATATTCATCCGCCGCCCGCTCGTCGTCATACACATCGTATTTGTAGCCGATATTAAATGGCGGGTCGGCAAACGCCAGATCAATCGTGCCATCGGGCAGTTCCGCGAGGCCCGCCCGGCAATCGCCATGATGTACCGTGTTAATGTTCAAGGGCAAACCTCCAATGACGTTCGCCTAACCTATCCGATGCAGGCAGCAACAGGCAAGCGCGCAATTATTCGGCTGAATTGGCGCGATTATTCCGCCGCGCTTTGGCAAACGCGCACGCCGCTGCGATGCGGGCGCGCCCGGCTCGGCCAACGAATTAGCGGCGTTGGGCCGCCGCGTTGAAGACCGCCCCGGCCGCCTGACAATAAGCCCGCAGACTATGAATCCGTTGAGTCGGTCTTGGTGCGCTCAATCAAGGCGTAGGCGTTGTGGTTGTGGATTGATTCGAAATTTTCGCTTTGAATTTCATACCAGGTAATGCGATCGTCGGCTTCCATTGAAATCGCCAGTTCGCGAATGATGTCTTCCACAAACTTGGGGTTTTCAAAGGCCTGTTCCGTTACGTATTTTTCATCCGGCCGCTTAAGCACCGCATACACCGGCGCGCTGGCGGCCTTTTCCATAATCACCACGAGATCTTCAATCCACAATTCGCCTTTAAAGCGCACGCGGGCACTTATCTCACAACGCTGGTTGTGGGCGCCAAAACGGGATATTTCCTTGCTGCATGGGCAAAGGGATGTGGCCGGCACCTTGACGCCGAGAATAAATTCATCGGTGCCGTTGCTGGTGCCTTCAAAAGTGCAGACGTAATCCATCAGGCCACGCGAGCCGGTTACCGGAGCACTTTTCTCAATGAAATAGGGAAACTGCATTTCAATGTGCGCTGCATCCGCGAGCAGTTTGGTGCGAATTTCATGAAGAATCGGAATAATCTGCGATGGCGTAATGCTGCGATGATGGTGGTTTAGTATCTCAAGAAAACGCGACATGTGCGTTCCCTTTTTATGTTTCGGCAGCGACACGTAAAGGTTGATGGTGGCAACCGTATGCTGCTGACCGCCATCCGGTTGGCGCAGCGTAATCGGATAGCGAACACTTTTGACGCCAACTTTGTCGATCGCCACATTGCGCCGATCCGCAGCGGATTGCACATCCGCCATAGAAATGCCTGATTGCTTTTTCGCCATTTGCTCCGCCGCTAATAATGGATTCACGTCTAAACTCCCGCTGCCATACCGGTGCATCCCGTAACGGCGCACCACTGCGAGCTTTCCGGCCCTTTAACTGCGACCCGCAAGCCCCCGACCGCACGCCGCTATCCGCAAGCCAGATCACGGTGCCCGTATCTACTTTAGGCGCCGTCAAGCCCCGCAGGCAAGGCCATCGTCTCGCGAATGGGCAACCGCAGGCCGCGCCCGCGCCGACTTCGTCAATGGAAACACACCCTATTTTTTGCCGTAAATGGCGGCGGGATCGGCCTGGCGCTCGCGAATCATCCGCAGTTTGCCATGCGGCTCTATCGCACGATAAAAGCAGCTGCGAAAGCCGTTGTGGCAGGCGACACCTTCCTGTTTTACCTTAATTACCACGGCGTCCTGATCGCAGTCGACCAGGACCGCTTGCACGCGCTGCACATGGCCGCTCTCCTCTCCCTTAACCCACAACTTTTTGCGTGATCGGCTCCAATACGTCGCGTTGCCCGTGGCCAGCGTGTGTTCCAAAGCCTGCAAGTTCATATGCGCCACCATCAGAACCTCGCCCGTGTCGGCGTCAACCGTCACCGCGGTTATAAGACCGCCGGCATCAAATTTTAGATTCAGCTCCGCACCCATTTCATTCTCGGCAGACATCGGAAAACCCTCGGGATAAACCTGTGACCAAACGCCTTCATTTCGCCGGCAAAATATTGTAGGCTAAACCGACCGTTCGCGCACAGGAGCCCCTTAACGACTTTGAACCGTGGCGCTGGTGATTGCTCCGTTGACGAGGCGCAAAATGCCCAGCGGATTTTCGTCCTTCAGTTCGTCGGGTAACTGCGCCTGCGGCGCATCCTGATACGCCATCGGCCGAACAAAGCGGAAGATGGCCGCCGAACCCACCGCGGTATGCCGGTCAAGATTGGTGGCCGGAAATGGGCCTCCATGCACCATCGCATTGCACACCTCAACGCGCGTGGGCGTGCCATTAAACACCAGTCGCCCCGCCCGCTGCTCCAGCAGGCCGAGCAGATCAATATTTTGTGAAAGATCTTCCGGCGTGCCATAAACCGACGCAGCCAGCTGGCCACTGAGGTTTTCAGCAATCGACACCAATTGGCCAATGCCGCGATAGGTCACCAGCAATAGCGCCGGTCCGAAGATTTCATCTTCCAGAGCGGCTTGATGCAGAAAATGTTCGGCATCGGTTTGCAGGATCACCGGAGAAACCCACGTGGACGTGGCCGTTGGCGATTCGGGATTATAGTTGAGCCGCGCCATCCCCATGGCCGAAAGTCGCTCCGCAATTTGTTGCCGATAACGTGCTGCCGTCGCTGAGGAAAACATGGGGGCCGGTGCGATGGCGGCCGCGCGCTCGAGCAGCGCCGCGGTAAATAAACTGCCGTCTGCGCCATCCGGCACAAATACCACGCCGGGCTTCGTACAGAACTGCCCCGTGCTGAGGTTCATCGCATGTGCCAGTGCGGCTGCAATCGATGCGCCGCTGCGGGACATCGCCCCCGGCAGCAAAAAAACCGGATTGATCGAAGACATCTGGGCAAACACGGGTATCGGCTCACTGCGTTCGGCGGCAACTTGCGCAATGGCCATCCCGCCCTGCCGTGACCCGGTAAATGCAACAGCGCGGATTCCGCGGTGCTGCACCAATTGCCGCCCGATATCGTGGCTGTCATCAAATAGTACCGAGAATACGCCGCCGGGCAGCCCCACGTCCGCCAAGGTGCGGCAGAGTATCTGCCCCACGAGCTCATCGGTACCCGGATGATCACTGTGCGCCTTGGCGATCACGGGGCAGCCCGCCGCAAGGGCTGAAGCGGTATCGCCGCCCGCAACGGAAAACGCCAGGGGAAAATTTCCGGCGCCAAATATAGCCACCGGCCCCAGCGGCCGCATCAGGCTGCGAACGTCCGGCTTGGGATTGGGCTTGCGGCCCGGATCGCTGGTATCGATGCGGGCCTGCAGCCACGAACCTTCTTCCAACTGATGCGCAAAAATTTGAAGTTGATTGGTGGCGCGGCTCAGTTCGCCATGCAGACGAACCTCCGAAAGCGCGGTTTCCGCTTTGGCCCGCGCCACGATCGTCTGCGATTGACGTGATAGATTCATCGCCAGATTGCGAAGCAATTCCGCACGCCGCATTCCAGGTATGCGGCTGAAAATATGAAATGCCTCCCCGGCGGCGGCCACCGCTGAATCAATATCTTCCGTCGTGGCGCAAAAATACGCTGGTGGCAATACGTTGCCGCTGCCCGCGGTAGTGCATATAAACGATTTTTTTCCGCCGCCGGCGGCGCGGCCGGCAATCAAAGACAGCCCGTTCAAATTCATCTGTGCCGTCCTTTTCACGTGCGACGACACCCAATTTCAAGCATTGAGGTAAGCCCCGCCCGGCAACACAAAGGATACCCCATTTATCCCTCGCCGCCCCGCTGTCATTGCGATCGGCAGATCCAACGCCCGATAAGTCTTTTTCGCACGCATTGCCGGCACATTTCAGACCCATCCCAATCCCGGCCATTACTCGGACAGGCTCCTAAGGCCCGGCATGCTGCCGATGTTCCGTTAATTCGATCAGCGCCGCATGGCTGCCCGGATGAGCCACCTGTGGATCCGGCTGCCGCTGCACCCAGTTTCCATCGGGCATAAGGTCCCACGCCTGCCGCTGATCACCGAGCATGATGTCAAGAATTTCACGGATGCGCGCCAGGAGCGCTGGCGTTTCGATCGGGACTGCGGCCTCAACCCGGTGTGAAAGATTGCGGCTCATCCAGTCGGCGGATCCCATGAACACCTCCGGTCGCGTGTCGTTCTGAAACCAGAACATGCGCGAGTGCTCCAGAAATCGGCCAATGATGCTTTGCACGCGAATATTTTCACTCAGCCCCGGCACACCGGGCCGCAGGCAGCAAAACCCGCGGACAATCAGATCGATTCTCACCCCATGTTGGCTGGCGCGATACAGGGTCTCAATGGTTTCAGAATCTTCCAGGGCATTCATTTTAGCAATGATCCGCGCGGGCAGGCCGGTGCTTGCGTGCTGAATCTCGCGTTCGATAAGCTCCAAAAATCTTCGGCGCATATTCACCGGCGCCACCAGCAGCTTGCGATACTCACTTTTAAGCGACCGCCCCGTCAGGTACGCAAACAGATCCACCACATCGGCGCATATATCTTCGCGGCACGTAAAAAGCCCCAGATCGGTATACAGTTGGGCCGTGCGGCTGTTATAATTACCGGTTGAAATATGTGCATATGAACGCGGCCCTTCATCTTCCTGCCGCACCACCAGTGCAATTTTGGTGTGGGTCTTAAGCCCCAGAATGCCGTAGACAACATGCACGCCGGCACTCTCCAAAGCCTGCGCCCACTGAATGTTGCTTTCTTCATCAAACCGGGCCTTGAGTTCCACCAGCGCCGCCACCTGCTTGCCCGATTCCGCCGCCCGCGCCAGCGCCGGCACAAAGGGCGAATCACCGCTGGTGCGATACAACGTCATTTTTATTGCCAGCACCCGCGGATCGTCCACCGCCGAAAGCACAAAGCGCTCCACCGAACTGCCAAACCCCTCATAGGGATGGTGAACCAGCACATCCCCCTGACGGATGATCGAAAAGATGTTGGCGTCCTGATCGGCAAGAGCCGGCGCGCAAACCGGCTTCGACGGCGGCAGTTTGAGTCCCGGGCGATCCAAAGCCGCCATCTGCATCAAATCCGAAACGCCCAGCGGATCCGGAACTTCAAATAATTCCTGCCCGGTGATCTCCAGCCCTTCCAGAATATATTGCCGCATCTCCGCCGACATCGACGCGGAAAGCTCCACCCGCACCGTCTCGGCAAACCGCCGCGCCCGCAGTTCCTCCTGCACTTCCTCGAGCAGATCCTCCGCATCGTCGGCATCCTTGGCGACCACGGCATTGCGGGTTACCCGAAAGCGGCACGTCTCGCGAATTTGCATGCCGGGAAACAGCAATCCCAGCTGACTTTCAATCAAACTTTCCAGCGAAACAAAAATCGTCCCCCCGGCATCATCAATCGGATACCAGCGGGCCAGCAGCCGCGGCACCTTCACCCGCGCGAAAAGCCCATCCACCTGCCCCGGTTGCGAAAGCAGCACACCGACCGACAAACTCAGATTGCTGATAAACGGAAATGGATGGCCCGGATCCACCGCCAGGGGTGTCAGCACCGGGTAAATGTACTTGCGAAAGTAGTCCGCCGCCTGGCGCTGGTGCCGCGCCGCGAGTTCGCTGACGTTCTGAATTCTTATGCCGCTTTCTGCCATCTGCGGCCGCAGCTGCACCTGCCAGATGCGATCCTGCAATTGTAGTAATTCTTCCACGCGCCGCCGGATCAACTCATATTGCCGCCGGTGCGTCAATCCATCGAGACCGACCTCGGCTGCACGCACCGCCGCCTGATGCTTGAGACCAGCCATGCGTTTCATGAAAAACTCGTCGTTGTTGCTCGCGAATATGGCCAAAAATTTGAGCCGCTCCAGCAGCGCGTTCCGCGGATCCATGGCTTCATGAAGCACGCGGTAGTTGAAGTCGAGCCAACTCAGGTCGCGGTTAAAGTAGCGGGCGCTGCTTTCCGTACCGGCCGCAGCCACCGGGGAGATTCTCGCAGGGGGTATGTCAACGTGTGTCATCAATAAGCTACTTTACCCGCATTATCTTTGCAGTGGGGTGGCCCGGCCCCACCCGAAGCGGCAAATCCCTTCAGGCAGCCCAAAACCCTACATGCCACCCATTGCATTGTCCAACGGAATTGTTAACGTCAGGAAATAGCCCCGCCTCGGCGTTCTGCGGGCAGCACGCGGTCGCCGCGCCGCCGGCGGCAGCCACGCGCGGCGGCTTACCGTCAGCGCGGTTGCCGTCGCGCCGGGTGTTGGTGTTGGGCGCCCGGCCTTCAGGATTGACTCTGCCTGCGGCGCATTTATACTTCCGTGTCCGAAATTGCCCGGCCCGCCGTGCTGCCGGGAAGTCGTCTGCGCACCGCGCCGCCGTCTGAATATTGCCGGTTTAACACAATTGCCATCGGAGGAATTTTTGTGGCTGAAAAGTTGGTCTATTTTTTTGGCGGTGGCAAAGCGGAAGGTACCGCAAAGGATAAAGTTCTTCTCGGGGGAAAGGGCGCCAACCTGGCGGAAATGACCAACATCGGTCTGCCCGTGCCGCCCGGATTTACCATTACTACCGAGTGCTGCGCCGCTTATTACAAAAGCGGGCAGGCGTTTCCCGAAGGCCTTGAAAAGCAGATTGACGAAAACATTGCCAAGCTCGAAAAAACGCTGGGCAAAAAGCTCGGCGACCCCGCCAATCCCCTCCTGGTCTCTTGCCGCAGCGGCGCTGCCGTCTCGATGCCCGGCATGATGGATACCGTTCTGAACATTGGCCTGACGCCCGATATGATCGAACCGCTGGCCAAATCCAGCGGCAATGCGCGGTTCGTGTGGGATGCGTGGCGGCGCCTTATCAACATGTTCGGTGATACCGTCATGGGTGTGGCCCATGAACATTTCGAGCATGAAATGGAGGCCGTCAAAAAGAGCCGCAAGGTGAAGCTTGATACCGACTTGACGGTGGCCGACCTTAAGGAGGTCTGCAACCGCTACCTGAAGGTTTACCAAAAGCACACGAAGCAAAAATTCCCGTCCGATCCGCGGGCCCAGATTATTAAATCTGTGCAGGCGGTATTTCAATCATGGAACAGCCCGCGGGCGATTCGATACCGAGCCATCAATGAAATTTCCGGCCTCGCCGGAACCGCGGTCAATGTGCAGGCAATGGTATTTGGCAACATGGGCGAAGATTGCGCCACCGGCGTGTGCTTTACGCGTGATCCATCCACGGGCGAGAATGTTTTTTATGGCGAATTCCTGATCAATGCCCAGGGCGAAGATGTGGTGGCGGGCATCCGCACCCCGCAGGAAATTGTCCGCATGGGCGATTATTTGCCCGATGCCTATGCCGAGCTGCTGCGCGTGAAAGACATCCTCGAAAAACATTTCAAGGATGTTCAAGATATGGAATTCACGGTCGAGCATAACAACTTCTATATGCTGCAGACCCGCAATGGCAAACGCACCGGCCCGGCGGCTGTCCGCATTGCTGTGGAAATGGTGCGTGAAGAGCTCATTGACCAGAACACCGCCATTCTGCGTGTGGACCCAATGAGCCTTGATCAGTTGCTGCACCCGTCTTTCGACCCGAAGGCGAAGAAGGATGAGTTTGCCAAGGGCCTCCCGGCATCGCCCGGCGCTGCGGTGGGCAAGCCGGCCTTTACCGCCGAAGAAGCCGAAGAGCGGCACGGTAAAGGCGAAAAAGTAATTCTGGTGCGCAAGGAAACGTCGCCGGAGGATATCGGCGGCATGCAGACGGCCACCGGCATTCTGACGAGCACGGGCGGCATGACCTCGCACGCCGCGGTTGTCGCGCGCGGCATGGGAAAGCCCTGCGTGGCCGGTTGTGGCGAATTGTACATCGATGCCAAGGCTGGCGTGCTGTCGGTTCAATCGGGCGGCAAAACACGCAAATTCACACGCAAAGATGTGATCTCCATTAATGGTTCTACCGGACAGGTTTACGCCGGCGAAGTTCCCACGGTTAAACCGACGGTTTCCGGCGACTTCGGCATCCTGATGGGCTGGGCCGATCGCGCCCGCAAGCTGCTGGTACGCACGAATGCCGACACCCCGCTGGATGCCAAAGTGGCTCGCGAATTTGGTGCTCAGGGCATTGGCCTGTGCCGCACGGAACATATGTTCTTTGAAGGCGACCGGATCGTCGCGGTGCGCGAGATGATTCTGGCGACCAACGAAGCCGATCGGCGCAAGGCACTCAAGAAATTACTCCCCTATCAGAAAAAAGATTTCGTCGGCCTTTTCAAGGCGATGGACGGCCTGCCCGTCACCATCCGACTGCTCGACCCGCCGCTGCATGAATTCCTGCCCCATGAAGAAAAAAATCAGCGCGAGATGGCACGCCAGATGAAAGTGCCGCTGGATAAAATCAAACGCCGCGTCACCGAACTCCATGAGGCCAATCCGATGCTTGGCTTCCGCGGGTGCCGCCTCGCGGTGATTTATCCGGAAATACAGGAAATGCAGGTTCGGGCCATCTTCCAGGCGGCCGTCGAAGTGGCGAAAAAGGGAATCAAAGTCCTGCCGGAAATCATGATCCCTATTGTCAATACGGTTAAAGAATTGGAATTTTTGTTGCCCCGCGTTCACGATGTTGCACGCGAAACCTTCGCCAAGGCCGGCAAATCGGTCGAGTACAAGGTTGGCACCATGATTGAACTGCCGCGTGCCGCGATCACTGCGGATCAGATTGCCACGCAGGCGGAATTTTTCAGTTTTGGCACCAACGACCTGACACAAATGACTTTTGGGTTTTCGCGTGATGATGTGGCGTCATTCGTGCCCAAATATGTGGAGATGGAAATACTGCCGCGTGATCCATTTAATGCGCTGGATCAGGATGGCGTTGGCCAGCTGATCAAGATTGCCTTGGAAAAGGGTCGCGCCACCCGGCCCGATCTTAAGGTGGGGATCTGCGGTGAGCATGGTGGCGACCCGTCGAGCGTAGAATTCTGCCACCGCGTCGGGCTTAATTACGTCAGTTGCTCGCCCTACCGCGTGCCGATTGCCCGGTTGGCCGCGGCGCAGGCGGCGGTGAAGGAAAAGACGGGCGCCAGTTACTCGACCAAATAAGCCGCCGTTCAAGGCCATCTGTTTATAGCCAAGCCCGCGGTTTTCATGCCGCGGGCTTTTTTCGTCGATGGGACGGGAGCGGGATTGCGACTTTAAATCTCGCCGATTTTATCGGATAAAAAGCTGCGAACCTGGCTGATGCCAATTCGATCCTGGGCCAACGTATCACGATGGCGCACCGTTACGGTTTGATCTGCAAGCGTCTGCGTGTCGATGGTGAAGCAATACGGGGTGCCAACCTCATCCATTCGCGCATAACGCTTGCCGATGTTCTGTTTGATATCCAACTGAACATTCCACGTGCGGCGCAGGTCGGTAAATAGTTTGGTCGCTATTTCGGGCATCGAATCTTTATCAACCAACGGAAATATCGCAGCCTTAATCGGCGCCATGCGGGGGTGAAATTTCATCACCACGCCGCTCGGCCGGTTGGGATCGTCATGGTACGCCTCGCAAAGAAGTGCCAGCGTGCCGCGATCCGCCCCGGCAGACGGCTCAATGACATGCGGAAAATAGCGCTGATTCTGCAGTTGGTCGAAGTATTTAAGTTTTTCGCCAAGGCCCGAGAATTCGGCATGCTGTCGCAGGTCAAAATCAGTGCGATGGGCAACGCCTTCGAGCTCGCCGAAGCCGGGATCGGTGAATGGAAAACGGTATTCAATGTCACTGGTGCCGGCCCCATCTTTGGCATAGTGGGCGAGTTCATCGCGATCATGGGCTCGCATCTGCAAATTAGAACTCGTCAATCCGATCGATTGCCACCATGCGAAACGTGAATCGCGCCACCATGCGTACCACTCGGCGGCCGTATCGGGATGAATGAAAAATTCGATCTCCATCTGCTCAAATTCACGCGATCGAAAAGTAAAATTCCGCGGCGTAACTTCATTTCTAAACGCTTTGCCAATCTGGGCAATTCCAAAAGGAACCTTGACCCGGCTGGTATCGATGATATTGCGGAAATTGGCGAATATGCCCTGGGCCGTTTCCGGTCGCAGATACGCCATGGATTCTTCATCCTGCACGGCACCGACATACGTTTTGAACATCAGATTAAATTGGCGCGGCTCGGTAAGCGTGCCGGCCCGGTGCGTAAAAGGTGAAGGGATGCTGCCGGGCGCACTTTTCAGTTGCGCCGCAGGAACCGGTGCGAGTTTGGCCGCCAGCGGGGTGCCGCGGTAGTCGAGCGTAACGGCCTCCGGTGTGCAGGTTGCCAATTTCATCGGCAGGCCTGCCTCTTTAAGCCATTTGCGGCCGCTGGCTTCGAGCAGTTCCGCGGCCTCGCCGGCTGAAGAGGCGACCATGGTCAAAATGGGGAAGGCGGTATTTAAGGCCGGCGCGTTTGCCGGGGTGCCAGGTGATGTGTCGGGTGATGCATTGGGATCTGCGGGGAGCGCATCAACATACAAACCAAAAAGATGATCGGCGCGAAAGCGCTGCTTGGTTTGCCGATCGTCCACCATCGGGTCGTTAAATCCGGTGGCATGGCCGGAAGCTTCCCAGACGCGTCGATTCATAATGATGGTGCTGTCGAGGCCAACCATATCGAGCCACGATCCATCGGGGCCGGCGGCCGGGCATTGTACGATGTCTTTCCACCAGGCATTTTTCAGATTTCGCTTGAGCTCGGCGCCCAGCGGGCCATAATCCCAGAAGCCGTTGATGCCGCCGTATATTTCCGAGGACTGAAAAATAAAAGCTCGGCGGCGGCAAAGCGCCACGATCTTGTCCATTCTCGATCCGGTTTCCTGCGTCATAAAAGTCCTCTGCGTTATGCCCAATAGCCCGGGGCGATTAGACACCGGGCACGGAAGTGTTCACGATTTGGCCGTGCAATGCAAGGCGCTTGGGGGTTCAGCGGGTGTTTTTCCGGCGATCATGGTCACGGCTTTTCATGCCGCGGAGGCGATGGGCCGCTGGTGGTCGCATCCGATCGAGACCCATCCGTCCGCGCCCCATCCGCCCTGGCCGCATCCGTGCGGGCCGCTCCTGTGCGAGCCTCCACCATGGCATCGCGTGTGGATTTGGCGCGGGCCAGCCATTGCCGCACTTCCGCTGAATCGCCCCGCGTCAGGGCGGTTGTAAGTAATTGGAGTTCTTCCTGCAGGCCCGCGATCGCCCCGAGCAGGCGGCCGGAGTTGCTGGTAAATATATCCGTCCACATGTCTACATTACCAGATGCAATGCGCGTGGTATCCAGAAAGCCGCCGGCAATGGCGACGCGCGCTGCCGGACACCGGTCCGTGGCGTTGACGATGGCGGCGGCAACGGCATGGGGGGCATGGCTGATCACCGCGACCCAGCGATCATGCTCCTGCGGGGTAATCGTGCACGTTCGCATGCCGATCCCCTCCCACATACGCCGTATGGCGGCCAAGGCCACATCCGCCGGAGCGCCGGGGCGTGAATCCGTGGGCGGAGTGAGCAGGCACAGGGTGCCGCGATAAAGATCGGCTCGCGCATGAATCGCGCCGGATTTTTCCGATCCGGTCATCGGATGCGACCCGATGAATACCTGTTCAGGCGGCAAAAGTTGCCGAGCAAGATCCATCACCTGCCCCTTGGTAGAAGCGACATCCGTGATGATGCACCCGGGGCGACCGGTTTGAGCCAATTGCGCCAAGATGGCCGGAAACTCAGAAATATTGGTGGCCAATACCACCATATCCGCGTGCTTGAGCCCCTGAGCCATGTCCGTGGTTATTTCATCCACAGCGCCGCGATCCCGGGCGATCTGCAGCGATTCCGAGCCAGCGCGGCCGATGCCCGTCACGTGCTGCGCCAAGCCAGCCCGCCGAAGCGCCAATCCGAGCGAGGCGCCCAGCAGCCCCACGCCCACAATGGCCACTCGATCAAATAACGGAACCTGATTCATGGCTGAGAGTTTATCGCTGATTGCCGGGAACGTTAATCGCCGCGGCAGTTGGCCGGCGTGCAGGCGGATAGCCAGACGGCGGATGGGCGGGCAGATGGACAGGCACCTACCACGGGCGACTATTGGCGGGCAAGTTCGCACCCCGCGCGCCGGCAGGGCGCTTGCCGCTCGCACCCACGGCCCAGCCGGCCACCTGCGGTATCTGTCCAATAACGGAGGCCGCAAGCCCTGCGATAGGCTCCATCAGCATCCAGGCAAACCAGTTTCCCCAGAAATGCCGCTGCGAAAATTCCTCCCGCCACAGCACCTCATAACGCTGTTCAATCTCGCGATGGCTAAGGTTTCCGCGCAG